>NZ_CP048286.1:5665850-6011701 GCF_010365285.1 Paenibacillus rhizovicinus | reverse complement strand
ACAGCCCTGGTACGTACCTATGCGTTCTTGTTTCCATGTGACGCTAACATTGCGCTCGACACGTTGTCGCTCACGACACTTGCGACGGTCACTTGTTACGATTACCTGTTACGCTTTCGTGTGAATCAGGTTGTGCCCGGTACACTATATTCGCGGAAATCCGAACAATTCTCGGAGATCCGACCAATTCGGGTAATCTACTGTATCCAGTACACTACATTCGCTGAAAACCAGCTAATTCGAGTCATGTACTGTACCCAGTACACTACATTAGCAGAAATCCGACCCATTCGAGCAATGTACTGCACCCAGTACACTACATTCACGGAAATCCAGCTAATTCGAGTCATGTACTGCACCCAGTACATTACATCCACGGATACTCAAGCACCCTCGCTTCGTACGCTCACCCGTCTCGATACTAAACCAGTTCTTCCAGTGCCCGCAGGAAAATCTCGTTCTCCTCGCGCGTCCCCACCGAAATACGGAAATGGTTCGGGAAGCCCCAGCTCTTGGCGTAGCGGACAATAATGCCGCGTTCCAGCAGCTGCTGGTAAATGCGCTCGGCCTTCTCGCCGATCTCGACCAGCACGAAGTTGGACATGCTCTCCGTATAAGACATGGACAGTTTGCGGAAGCCTTGGTACAACTGCTCGCGGCCCTCTTCGTTCATCCGGCGCGATGCATCAATATGCGCATGATCATGCAGTGCCGCCGTTGCCGCCGCTTCTGCGAGCGCGTTGACGTTGAACGGCTCCTTCACTTTCAGGAGCGTGTTGACGACTGCCAACGGAGCGACGCCGAAGCCGACGCGGATGCCGGCAAGCCCGTATATCTTGGAAAACGTGTGCAGCGCGATGACCGGATACCCTTCCCGAATGAATTCGAGGCCGTCGCAATAGTCTTCAGCCGTCACGTAATGCCTGTACGCCACATCGATTACGACAAGCACGCGCTCGGGCAGACGGTCGAGGAACTTTCGCAGCTCGGCTTCCGGTAAATACGTGCCGGTCGGGTTGTTCGGCGAGCACAGGTAAACGATCTTCGTCTTCTCCGTTACGGCAGCCAGCAGATCGTCGGCCGCGTATTGGAAGCCTTCCGCCAGCGGCACTTTCACGATTGTACTCGCCATCAGGTTCGCGCCGAACGCGTACTCGCTGAACGTCGGATCAGGCACGATGATCTCATCTCCCTGCTCCAGGAAAGCTTGCGAGATCAGTACGATCAGCTCGTCCCCGCCATTCGTGACGAGAAAATTCTCGCTTGCAAGACCGAACTCCTCAGCGAGCGCATGCGTAAGCTTCGCCGACAAGCCGTCCGGATAGCGATGCAGCTCCCCCAGCCGCTCTTGAATCGCTTGCAGCGCCTTCGGCGACGGGCCGAGCGAATTCTCGTTCGATGCCAGCTTGACGACGCGGTCCAAGCCGTATTCCTGTTGAACCTCCCAGATCGGTTTTCCGGGCGTGTACGGTTTGATGTTGTCCAGCGCTTGTCTAGCTTTGACTTGCAAGGTTGTGTTTTCCCCAATTTGCGTCATGCTTGTTCCTCTCCATCCATCTTGAAATCTTGAATGCTCTTCCCCGGTGAAGCTTGTCCTGTTTCCGCATGGCCGGCAAGCTAGGAAATGCTTCCCTGCGACATGCCATTCTCCATGTTATAGCGCAAAATGCATGCCGATAGCAAGAGGGCAGGCAAAAAGGCCGACCCGCAAGCAATAGGAATTGCTTTGCAAGTACAGCCTCTATACCTTCGCGGTTCAGCCTCATTCACGCCGCAGCTTCATCCCATGCACTTAAACCAGCTTCATCACGACTTCCGTCAGTTTGTCCAAATTTTGTTCGTTTCCCGGAGCGGCATAGCCTTTGACTTGTTCGAAGACGGCAGCCTCCTCGAATTGTTGTCGGAAGATGATGCCCGTCTTGCCGTCCAACTCCTCGAACAGCGCTGTAAGGGTGAAAACTGGAGCAACAATGTGTTTGATGACGATCCTTTCAGGGCTGACAATCTCAACGAACACATTGCTGTTCGGGTAATCGGTGCCATCCGGGCCATGCATGACGAATGTCCATGCGCCTCCAGGCCTCGGATCGAACTCGTTGAACGTATTCGTGAATCCCCGCGGTCCCCACCATTGCGCCAGCAGCTCCGGATTCGTCCAAGCCCCGAACACCAGCTCTCTCTTCGCATCGATCACGCGAGCGGCTACCAATTCGTTCACTCCAGCCTCCATGTAACTCAGTTGTTGACGTGTCACATTCATCCCTGCTTTCAATCGCTAATTATCAAGCCGCGCATAAATGTTCATAATTTGTGCTAACTCTTATGTAGCCCGTTATTCCGAAAACAATTTCCCAAGCATATCCAGCATGATGCCGGTGCCATGCTCGCGCATCGCCGGCGTGTCATGTCCGTCAAGGAACGCGCCCGACTCCGTAAAAACAAGCTTCGTCCCCTCGTCCGTCGGCTGGAATTCAATCGTCGCAACGGAGACCGATACCCGGTTGCCATTCATGTCGAGCGAGTACGAGTATACGATACGTTCATCGGCTACGATTTCTTGGTAATGCGCTTCGAAGCTGACCGTCGTGCCGTCCGGAAACGTATCCCGGTTGACTTCCCGTCCCCCAGTGCGAAATTCGAATACTTCGGACTTCGCGAACCATTTGGCCTTCGTCTCCGCATTCGACCAAGCGGCGAATACTCGCTCGGGGTTCGCGCCATTATATACGCGTTCGACTGTAAATACGGCATGTTCGACTTTACGCTGCATCGTCATCATTTGTTCCTCCTCTATGTTTTGCATCCTTCATCCTATTCTTCCTGCTCGTCCGAGAGAAACTCGCCGAGCCTGTCGAGACTGCTCTCCCAGCTCTTCTTGCGCTCGAAAAAGAACTTCTCATGGCTTCGCTTCATCGTTTGCAGCAACCCCGTAAAATCATCGACGGACAAGCTTTCCTTCGCCTGCATCAGGCTCGAGACATGCTCCAGTTCGCCAAGCAGTTTCTGCTGCACGCGAATCGTTTCCTTCACCCGCGCCATCTGCTGCGCAACGATATCCGCGGGACTGTATTCGCCGCCTGAGAGCACCGCGCGCACCTCGTCGAGCGACAAATTCAATTCTTTCAACGCCAGAATTTGATGCAACCGGGCAATGTCCCTTTCATCGTACAGCCGGTGCCCCGAATCCGAGAATGCCGACGGCGAGAACAATCCGATATTATCGTAGAAGCGCAGCGTCCGTACCGTAAGTCCGGTCAGCTTCGCAAGCTCGCCTACTTTCCAAGTCCGCTTCATAACCATCTCCTTTCGATTGCGCTCGTATTTACCGGTACCTTTACTATAAAACATGACGTTACGTCAGGATCAAGCATAAATCCCGTTTTGCGCGAAAATTTTTTCGCGCGCAGCCGCGCCAGCTAAAATGCCTCCGGTTGTGCTTCGACATAGCACGCACGGGGGCATTCGCAAGGCAGGCTAATCAACCATTTACAATACCGATCATGAACCCGTCGTATCCTTTGCTCCCGACGGTTTGGATCGCGGTCGCCGAGATGCGTGGCTCCGCGGCGAGCATGTCGTAGAATGTCCGGATGCCTTGAACCCGGGGATCCGTGCTGTGGCGATTGATAATCTCTCCATCGCGAACGACATTGTCACCGACGATGACCGTGCCGGGATGCGAGAAGCGCAGTGCCCATTGCAGGTAGGCGGGATTGCTCGGCTTATCCGCGTCGATGAAGATCAAGTCGAACGGTTCGGTCCCCTCTTCCTCCAGCTTTGCCAATTGCTCGAGCGCCACCCCTACCCGGATCTCGACCAGGCGACTCAATCCGGCAAGCGCAATATTGGCCTGAGCGACCTGCGCATGCTTCGGGTCCAGCTCCAAGGTGACTAGCTTTCCGTCTGCAGGCAGCGCCTTTCCCATCCAGATCGTGCTGTAGCCGCCGAGCGTTCCGATTTCCAGAATCCGCTTAGCGTTCGTCATCCGGGCGAGCAGCTGAAGCAGTTTCCCTTGGCTTGCCGAAACATCGATCGGAGGCAGCTCCTCCCGTTGGTTCGCAGCCATTACCTGCTCCAGAACGTCGTCCCGCGGAATGAGACGCTCCGTCATATAATTGTCGACAAGGCTCCAAGTCGTGTTTGCATGCATGTTTGCCCATCTCCTCGAATTGAATTTGGTCTGGCTTACAATTCAATTGTAGAAGAATTAGAATGATAAATATAATATATCTTTCAGATAAACTCATATACTGAATGTATGATAAGAATGATAAATCATCCTATAAGGAGCACAGCCCCATGAACTTGCATGCCCTCCGTCTCTTTCACGAAATCGCATCCACCGGCAGCGTAACCCGCGCATCCGAGCTGCTGAACATCAGCCAGCCGGCCATCACCGCTCAAATCAAGAAGTTCGAGAAGGAGCTGTCCTTCCCGCTGCTGCAGCCAAGCGGCAGAGGAATCGCGCTGACGGATGCCGGCATTCAACTGGCAGCGCTGGCCAAGCGATTATTCGCGGTGGAACAGCAGATCGAGCAGTTCTGCACGGAATATCGCAGCGGTACGAATGGCCATATCCGCATTGCCGCCACCTATTTGCCAGCGCAGTTTCTCATCCCGGCCTGGATCGCCAAGTTCAAGCAGCGCTTCGAGCTTGTGGAAATGACGATCACGACGACCAACTCGACCGATGCGGTCAAACTGCTGCTCGGCATGGAAGCAGATATCGCCGTATATGGCGGACTATCGGAAGAATATCCGGATACGATTCAATCCGAACAGCTGTTTCAGGACGAGCTATGGTTCGTCGTCGCGCCGAGCCATCCCTTCGCGGGCAAGCAGGTTTCACTGCGCGACATGATGAACGAGCCGTTCGTCATGCGCGAAGAAGGCAGCTCGACGCGCGAGCGGCTGCTCGCATTGTGCCGGACCTATAACGCGCCAATGCCGCGGATCGCCCTGCAATTCAATGGCCTGCACGAAGCGATAACGGCCGTCATCGCGGGATACGGCGCCAATTTCGTCTCGTCGCTGGTCGTACGCGAGCACGTCGAGCGCGGCGAACTGTGCCGCGTGTTCGTGGAAGGGATTCGGCTGCAGAACACGATTGCCATCTGCACCCGCAGGAACGAACCGCTGTCCGCCGCGGCCGCGAACCTCGTCGCGCTCATTCGCCAGGAGCATGAATAGTCATGCTGCGTCTGCGTCATTTTATAGAGACCGTACCAAAAAAGGCTGCCCCACCGCCGACTTCGGCTTTTGGGACAACCCGCTCCATAAAAATATGCGACATTATTATACAAGTGCAGCAGCCTGGATGCGCTGAAGTTCCTGCTCCCGCTCCGCCGGCGACATGCGCGGGCAGGTAAAGCATTTCGTTCCGCCCTCGCGGCGATCGTATTGGCAGCAGCCGGACTTCATGGGCCACTGTTCGCCAGCCTGATACGGATTATCGACGTATCGGGGTTTCCATTGGAACGGATTCCGTTTCCGGTTAAACGCTTCCGCCTCGATCGCCTCGGACAGGAGCTGGAAATGATGATCGAATCGAGCTTTAAATTCGGCCGGAAGCTCCATCTTCCGTACGAAATCCTTAACATACCCCGCATTGCCGCCGAACTGCGCCCAAATGATCTCCGGCTTCATATCCGCCGCCTCGGCGATCGCTTCCACGGCTGGCGTTACATCCTCCACCATGAACCGTTCCCAGTCCGCCTTGACGAATGCGTCGCCCGACTCGGCAGGAATATCCCGTGTCAGCACCTCATTGATTCGATAGCCGAAATGCGGATGACCGTGTCCTTCCTCGTAATCAATCTGGAAGGATAGATTGGTAAGCGGCAGATCGAGCACTTTGCCGTACATGGCCATGAAGATCAGCTTCGTTACGCATAGGTTGCACAGCGACGTCCCGATGAAGGAACCCGCCAGCAGCCTGTCAGTCGCCTGCACGATCGCGCCTGCTTTATCCATCATTTCTTGCAATCTCTCAATCCGATAGAAGTCGACCGCCGGCATTTCGTCCAGCACATGTTCAACGCCTTCCGGCGAAATATGTAAATAGGTTTTCACCAAAGAAAAATCATACGCTGTCGTCACCCGTTATCGCCCCACCCCTATGATAATGATTATCATTTCCGTTTATTCTATCATATGGGGACCGGGTGCACAATTAATCCTTCAAATATTCCGCATATAATTGCTCGAAGGTATCGAACCTTTCTACCTTTCTGCCAACCCTGGCATATTCAGCCGCATATTCGTCCATCATGCCAAGAAACCGGGCTTTGAATACTTGTAAATCGTTCGCTTCAAAGTACTGCATCAAATCAAACTTCTTCGTTCCCTTGTCCGCAGTCATCTCATCAAGGAAGCTTTGAGCACCCATCGCCGCAAAGAAAGTATACGACTTGTCGTTCATCTCTACGCTGTTCAAGACTTTATTCCGACAGTTGCACCATAATTCTTCGTAGGTTCCCCTCAGATTATCATAGGATGGAACGGGTTTCGTAATGAAGCGCTCGCACATGCTGCCGTGCAATTGCGAGACGCTTTTTAATAGCTGCAGCGATGCATTTCGGATGTCTTCCACAGTCTGCGCATGGATGACGGACATATATAAGGATTCCATCTGCTCCGGAACATACTCACATTGGAGGATTTGTTCCAGATATCTCTTGATTCCCCGCTTGATGCACGTGTTATTCATGCTGACCAAGGCATTGATCAGATGATACAGAACGCCGGCAGAAGCATTGCGCACCGAACCGATATCGTCGGCCAGCATTGTGTTGGCGTAATCTTGCTTTGCGAGGTCAATCCATTTTCGAGCGCGATTCAGGCAATCCGCGCCGATGGGCTGCGCAAGCGCATCAAGCGCTTGTTGTCTGTAGGCATTGAACTTCTCCAAATACGCCGGCTTCGCGCAATAGAGAATCTCGAGCTCGGTTAGACTCGATACGCCGGGGCTTTCCAAGCTTGCCTGCGCCTGTATTCGGGTATCCCACGGCGTGCAATACAGGTCATAACCTACGTCATCCAAAATAAAACAATAGGAGATCTCCCACCCCCGGTCGGTATTATTAATGATGATCAGATCGAGATCGCTCTTCTCATGAAAGTCCCCGGTGCGGAAAGAACCCGTAAGCCCTATGATTGCGATATCGTCAGGAAAATCTCGCTTCGCGCGTTCAATCACCATTTGGATCAGACGTTCGTTCTTATCCATCAGCTTGCTCTTCATCTCTGCGTTCATAAGCTGCACCCTTTCGTTGTACCGTTCTAAACACGCCTATGCATCTATCTCTAGTTATAGACGGAAAAGCATCTCGGCTGCTAGGTAAACGTCGATTTAGCTCATCTTATACACAAAAATCCGCTAAACCGTCATTTGACACCGTTTAGCGGATCGGATTAGTCCTTTTTATAAACGATTTTCTTAATGCTTTCATAGGACAAGAAGTATCGCGCGGACAATTCACTCATGCCGGCTCCATTTCGGTACGACGCTTTGATTTCAGCGTTTCGGGCAGCGACTCTGCTTTTGCTGTCCGTGTTTTCGCCCCATTTTCGGTGAACCTCTTTGGGCCTTGGTATATAAACCAATTCGCCTTGCACGTATTGTTGAATGATCTGCAGCAATTCCTCCGGGAAAATATGCTCCGCTTTTGTATATTTCACTTGCTTCACCCCTTATTTAATCGTTCAATAAGGTGCAAAGCCAGGTTGAAGAAAATGATCCATGAATGGCAACGAGTGTCGAGTTACTCCTAGCCTCTATGCAAAGCATCTGCCATTTCTTCCACTGGCTTTGCATAGAGCTGAGCATGTAAGAATCCTACTCCGATTGTTTTCACGAGTCTCACCTCCGATAACCGCATTTTTATAATGACGACTGACGATAGACTAGCCTATATACTACAAGCCATCAGTATATTCCCATCAGGATCTTGAAAGTTTATCGTTTCATCATCTTTGTCCACGATTTCAATGGCGTTCTCTGCAAAAAACCGCTCAGCCTGGTTAAGATCAGGTGTCGGCAGGCTGCATAATACATGACGCGAAGGAGTTACTTCATCGCTTCGAACAAGGAAGATATTCGCGCCATTTTCAAGTTGGAAAATATGAATATCAGATCTCTCGGTTTGCGGTGCAGGTATGCCGAGCAACTTACTATACCATGCAATCGAACGACTTAAGTCCTTCACATGAACGAATACGGCCGGAACGCCGCCGACTACAGGACTTTTGGTTACGGATTGTTGTTCAGACACTGCCAACACTCCCCATCTAATGGAATTTACTTCCTAATCCTTAGGGTACCCGGGCTTGTTTAAAAAGACTAGTATTATTTATCTACGAAGTCCTTATTCCAGACCAAATCCTTCACTGGGCCTGTTTACATAGGGATTATGCGATTCTTCCGTTACAACGTCCCAGAAATCGGAATGTTTGATGACTTCTGGATAGACTTTCTCCATCGTCATGATTTCTTCTCGGTCTTTAAAAGCCACATCCATGATCTTTTGTTCGCTCGCTTGCAATTCCGGATCATGGCCGATTATCGGTTCTTCGTCCGTACGTTCTGCCAGGAAGTAATGGATATATCCGATTTGACCCCGTTCGTTTTTGCTTTCTTCCACCCAAACTAATTTCTTTATCGTAATGTCCAGCCCGGTTTCTTCTTTCACTTCCCGAATGGCGGCATCTCGGCTAAATTCACCTTCTTCGATCCTGCCGCCAGGGACGATCCAGTAGAATCCATCGGATTTCGTATGTCGGGTCTGAATGAGCAATACACGATCCTGTTTATCCATTACAATTACGCGGACAACTGGCATGACGGTCACCTGCCTCTTTGTTTTTAGGGTCCTTGCTTAGGCAGCGTTTCTATTAGCTTTTTGATATACGCATAATCGATTTGCTGTCCTTTCGCGCGATAGAAAAAGCCTTTATATCGAACCGTGTTCGCAGCGTTAATGATTAACTTTTTAATGGCCTTCCCTTTGTTGTTATAGATCGTCGTTTTGTAGCTATAGCCCGTATAGGTAAACGCCCATTTCCCTTTCTGGAAAGTAATCTCGTTCAGATTATGAACGATATGTTGGATCGCTTCTTTATCTGCAATTTCAGTCTGATAACCCGTGTTGCCGTCAAAAACAGTAATTCGGGAGACTTGCCCCGGCTTGATCGTGACGATTTTACGGGGTACATATGTCATTCCATAGATCAAGATGAACACGACAATAATTCCAATACCGATTACGTATGCTTTAGGTCGCTTCATCTCATCCCCCTATTGCGAAAACCAGATTTCCCGCCGCGAACGGTTTACTTCAAATAGTTCTCAATAAATTCAAACGCATGATCCGGCTGTTCGGAGGTGCTGCCAATCCCCGCAATAAATTCGTTGCCGACGACGGGAAGCTGCTTAAGCAGCGGACTTCCAGAGATGTCGACCCCGTAGACATGCTCCTCGAGCCCGTCTTCCGTCTTCGCCTTCAGCTTCAGCTCCGGTTTGAGACCCGGACCTAGTTTAGCGGCATCTGCGCCTTCGAGCGGAATCAAGGCATAGTACCCCGCCATCCTGATGAAGCTCGCTTTATCCATGATATAAACGTCAGACTTGCTCTTTAGCATAACCCCCAAGGTATTCTCAAGATATAGTTCTTCCAAGCCAGTCTTTATTTTCGCAGGCATGTATAAGAAGTTAGCCTTCACGTTCGTCCATTGCGGGAAACTTGACCTGATATCGGCTTCCAGCGGCTTCATGTCGCTGACACTGGGCACCTTTAATGTGAGGATATTGTTCTCGATCGCTTGAACTTTGAATTCGATGTTCGTATAAGTACCTTCTCTGCTCGTATACTCGCCGAAGATGGCCACGCTTAAATCGACAGGCGGCAGCTTCGCGAGCTCGGCCATGTCGTGACGGCGGTCAAAGTAGTTTTTAGTTCCGAAAATAAGGATGCAAATAATGACGATGACGGAAAAGATTGCGCTGATAACAGGAAGTTTATTATTCCGGTTCAATTTGCGGTAAACGGCGGAGCTAAACCTCTTCAACCAATGCTGCCCGTAATACTCCAAAAGCGTGTTGTACGCCGGAGTAATCTCTTCCAAACTAAAGGGCTCCTCGTCTGTGTGCCCCGATTCCTTGCGCTGCCGACTGGCGCGCTCCCGCCGGGTTAATATGTAATACCGATTCTCGACTTCTTTCCTCGATGCGCCTTCCGCCAGGCCGAGTACCTCGTAAGCCTTCTTCAGTTCATCATCCATATCGGATCAACCTTCTTCTTCAGTAGGTTTGATACTATTATTAGCTTTTGAACCTAGTCACCATATCGCTTGGATCTTTGCCAGGACTTGGCTGCCCACCTTATGGGTGCTACTTATAATATCGTCCTTCCCCATACGCGCTGAATTGTTTCCCCATCAGAGATAAATCAAATCTGACCTGTAAAGGAACATTGTTTCTCCATGCTCCGATATGCAAATGCGGATGCCTAGAAAACCCGTTATTGCCTACTTTCGCGACAACTTGTCCGGCTTTCACTTGTTCGCCCTTTTCAACGCATACATCCATAATATGAGCATATAGCACATGCGTTTCATCGCAATTATGGGTAAAATGAATAGCGCTTGCTCTACTTTGTTCGAAATGGCCAGGCTTATTGGTGGTTGGATTGACGTAAATGTCCGCTACAATGCCGTCAAAAGGAGCTAGTACGTCTGCCCCCCATCCGTACCAATCTTCATTCTGGGTGCCATCTCCCTTATAGGCTCTCATCCAGCCATCAACGAATTTATGGATCACGCAATCAACCCCAACAGCATCGCCTAAGGAAGTTAATTGTCCTTCAGGATGTTCGAAGCAATAATACGCATGATCGTATACGGGATGGATGACGATTTCTTTTACCATGATCGGCATCCCTCGCTCATCGGGTCCACGCATACTTAATATCATCCAGCTGCTCTTCGTTCTCATTGCCTCTGGCCACGATCCGGAATCCGTTTCGCTCATAGAATCGCTGCGCTTTCTTGTTCACCTCAAACGTGTACAAAAACAGTTTGCCGTCCGATTGCTGTTTCGCGAGGTCCAGCAGCTTCTTTCCTATTCCCTTCCCTTGATGCTGCGTATGAATGTATAGCTGATTCACCCAATTCTCGTTGCAAGCGAGTATGCCCGCGACTTGCTTCCCTGAACGTTCAATAGCGAGATACACCTTATTGCTGTTGGTCAAAATGTGATTCAGAAAATAAACATGGTCTTCAACAGAATGGATCGCTGGCTGCCCAATCGCTTGTTCCTTGCTCGCTCTCCACATCGTAACCGTTTGCAACGCATAAGATGGGTCGTAGTCGATAATGGCATAGTCCATCTGAACTCAACTCCCTTATAGGTTCGTTATTGAAGTCACCAGCTCCTCGACCAGCCGTTCCTTAGGATGAAGTCCGTCAAGGATTAACTCCGATGTTTCCTTGAGCTTCTCTTGCAGCCATTTAATGGCCATTCCTTCTCCGTCGTGAAAGCCTTTTACATAGTTCAATACATAATCCAGCCTTGATTCGGCGGGTTCAATCCTATAATCGTAGGTAAGATTACGAATCACTCTTCGACAGAGAGCGATTTCAAGCGGAAGATCAATGCAAACAACAGTATGGATTAGTTCATCCATGCCCTCCCTCAATCGGCCGAAAGGCTCTTCAACAAGAATATATTTGGCCGGTTGCAATTTACGGTTCCAAGGATCGATTATTTCATGACCTTGCCGCAGAGCCTTAAGGTCGGCAACGAATTTATCATTCTTAATCTCTTTCCTGACTACATCCATCGGATCAGCGATTTCTCCGGTAACAATCCTTTGGTACACGTCTGCAGGATCGGGAGAAATTAACGTGGATTGATAGGCATCGAAATAAAAACTAACGGAATCGTCGAGCACTTCAACCGTGCGTTCCATTAATGAACTTTTCCCCGCCCCGGAAGGCCCGCAAATACAGATGATCTTGGATAAAGGATTCATGTTGTTCTCATATCTTAACGGACTGCTCAAACTCTTCTTTGAAACCATCCTTCGGATCCCAAATGGACCACGCTGCTTCTAATAAATTCCCCTCATTATCTCGGAAGTAGAAATACTTCGCTTCTCCTGCACCAAGCGTTTGAATATCTTCTACCTCAAGGCCTTTATCTTTCAGTGATCGGTGCGTGCCCTCAATATCGGGACAATTCATAGCCATGATAGGAAAAGGCTTACCGTTTCTTGTGATTTCTAAAGGATGATTATCACTTGTTTCAATGAGCAGTAATGAGATCGCGTTCAGGTGCGGATGTTGCAATACAGCAATGTAAGAACCGCGGTCTTGGAACTTATTGATTAATTTGAACGCCAGGTTATCTGTATACCAAGCTATTGATGCACCCAGCTGCGTTGTAGGAACATACACATAGCCAATGCGTGTAAATGCAAAATCCGGACTCATTGCAAACACTCCTTCGTTTATAATTGCGCTCCGCTCTTGCTTATAGCTTTTGATTTGTAAATTCTTGTGCAGGTCCCTTATTATCTTTTCTTCTTGATTCTATGAAGCTATCATTCGTGTAGCCTTGGATAACTTTTCTCCAGAAGAGCTGTGCAGGTACATTCCAATCGAATTCACTGACTCTCCATTTTCCTTCATACAGGTTGAACGCCATCGTCGCTGCTTCCTTGCCAATACGCTTCCCTCTGAATTTCCGTAAAACAAAAAAATGATTTAAATAATACATGTTCTCGTCATTTAAATATCTAATTACAATACACCCTGCCAATAGCCCTTCAACCCTAATGAAAAACAATCTATAATCCGGGTTTTCATACCAGCTTTTACAATCTAGATCTTGTAGATATTGTCCTCCCTCGCCGATGTTCGCTCCGCTCCATTCAGATAGATCATACGCAGCAAGCTCGAAGAGATTCTTCAACGTATTCAATCCGCCTTCAGTAACTTTCTCTAATGCTACAGCCAAATTTTTCACTTCCTTAAAGTCATCTTGCTCTTAATATAAGCCCCACCCGCTAAATTCTTCAGAGAACCCGATAATAACTTCTAGTTCATCGGGTATATATTCGCGATCTAAATAATAAGCCGTCAACCTCGCATGACCTTCCAATACGACAACTCGCGAATTCTCGTTCATCGATACAAGTATGAGTCTTGGAAATATTTTACCATTCTTGTGCGCAAAGTTGATATCTATAAATCCCTGATTGCTCACCCCGAAGACTTCCATGCCGTTCATGATATTCTCCGCCGCCGCCAGAGGAAGTCTAGTACCGCCTGAAAGTTCGTTCCAATAGCTATAATCGATGTACATGACCTCGTCTAGATCCTGCTTCTCGAAGACCGCTTTGTACCACTTAACTTCTGCAGGAAAATTCTCGAACAAATCTGTATTGCGACCGAACCCTCTTGTCTGGCCCAGCAGATTTCGTCTCTTACGGTTCTCGGCCTGATCATTTAAATTAGGTTTATGCAGCAAAGTGATATCGTGGTCGCCAAGCGCATGCAATATGCCAGCCTTATATCTTTGCGAATCGCATTCTGCGAATAAGAACTCTGCAATGACTTCATCTTCTTGAACTTGGTTACCTATTTTCACTGTTCCATCCCCCCTTATCCATACAATAACACCGAAACCAAAGTTATCCAGGCCTCATTTCATCAAAAGGTTCGTTCCAGGCCCTGAACCTCTCTCCCGCACGTTTCTAAATACAAAAAAAAGAGCGCGTATGCCTATTTCAGCTATACACGCTCTCTGTTGTTCAACCCTTCAACAAGCCTGCAAGGCAGCTTGCTGCTCCATTACTCCGTAATCTCGAAACCCATGCGGATCGCCGGAATCGCCGAGCCCGGATGGTCTGCTCCGTACGTAAGCTGAGGGGCTACGTATACGTCCGGATTCGCTTGCTTGCCCCGATAGAGACCTGGATACAAATCGATGATATGGTAGCCTGGCTGCCCGGAAGCGATGACGGTAAACGTGACTGTTCCTTGGCTATTGAAGCCGCACATATAACCCATATAGGCGTTATCGTAGTCCAGATAGTACGCATTGTCATATTCCGTCCAGCCGACGCCTTTGATCTGAATCGTGATTTCCGTGCCCGCAGGACCCGAAGACGGCGTCATCTTGACAATCGAAGGCGTGATTGCCAATTGCGCTTCCGCGTAGGTTTCGCCGCCGACTTTGATCTCGATCAGATGCGGTACGCCGCCGAGGTCATCGGGAACCGGGAAGTCGTAGCTCAAGCTGCCGTTCTTGTCCGTTTGAGCCGTTCCGAGCGGTTTGATCTTCTCGGCGAAGCCGTTGCCGGATACGCGGCTTCCTTCCATCGTATGCCAGACCAGATCGACCTTCTTGCTTGCAGGCATGCCGCTCGCCTTCAGCGTAACGAGTTCCCCGACTTGGCCCGATGTACGGCTGAGCGATGCAGTTACACCAGTCTTATGCTTAAGGGCCGGCAAAACCACGCCGCCTCCCGCCGCTTTCGGCTGTGCCTCCACTTCGTTCTGCTTCAACGGCGCTTCGTCCGTAACTTTAAACGTAAAGCTCGGAACGGGCAGATACGCCGTCGGCGCTTCCGTGTAGTTCATATACGGCATGCCCAGGTAGCCATGGAAGATCGTAATGGTATGCGTTCCGGCCGGGCCTGCGGCGCGAAGCTTGGCTGTTGCTGTGCCGTTCGTCGACACGGCCGATAGCAGCCCGGTCATCTTGTTGTCATACGTCAACTGCCAGTTGCTCTCCATCGTCGCATAGCTGATGCCTTCGGCTTGAACGGTAATTTCCGTTCCGACCGGGCCGGATTCGGGAGAGAGATGGAACGTTGGCGCAATGAACAAGCTGTTCTGCGCGACGACTTGGTTATTCTGCCTCACGTACACGGTGTGGTCGCCGCCGAAGCCTTTCGGAACCGCGAAGCTTCCGATCCAGTTCCCGGATTGATCGGCCGTGCCGGTCGCCAGTACAGGAATCTCGCGTTTATACTCAGGACCGATGAACGTGTAGACGCCTTCGATCTTGTAACTGCCTTTATACGTTTCCCAGAGCAGCTTCGCGGGAGCGCCGGGTTTCAAACCTTCGACCGTAAAATGAATGGTCGCGCCTATGGTGCCCTGACTCTCCACGAAGTTGATGGATGGCGGCTTTGGAGCCGAAACCTTCTCTTCGGCGGAGGCAGCCGTCAGCATGAAGGAAGATATAAACAGGATGCATAAGCTAAGCAAAATGGCTGGTTTGCGCAAGAAAATATGTTTCGGCTTCAATGTGGATGCCTCTTTCCCCTATGACGGATTGGATTTATTTTGCCGGAGCTGCTTCCGAGGCCGGAGCGCTGTCTGCCGGTTCTGTAGCAGCAGGCGCATTGCTTTCAGGCGCTACGATCGTTACCAACGAAGGCATAACGTTGAATGGCTGGTATTGGCCTTTCATCGTAGCCGTCGACGCCGTGACATAATAATTCAACGTGCCTTTAGGCGTTTTGTCGGTAACCGTGTACTTCGCGGTCCAGAACTGTTCCGCATTCGGTGCGCCTGGCGGATGCGTGCCAAGCGTCATGTCCAGCACATCGCCCGTGGACAGATGCAATTGGAGCTTCGCGTCCGCGGCAATTTGCCCCGTAATCGGATTGATCGCTTTCATCCGGAATACGATCGCATCGCCTACGGTAAAGCGGTTTTGCAGTACGCAGCCCGCGTTGGACGATACCGTATCGCCGTACACGAGAAGCTTGGAAGCGAAATTCACTTGGGCCGTATGCGTCTTGCCGTCCCATGTCAGGCTGTTTGCGCCGGAAACGCTAACCAGATCCTTGATGTACGCGGCCGGAACGCCGCCGGTAACGACGACTTTGATGTCTTTGCCGTTCACAGTCGCCTTTTGTGTTTTACTATCGTAGGTGTAGGAAATGCCCGTCGCTGTGCTAAAGCTCTTGAGGTCGACGTAAATTTTGCCCCCGTTGTAATGTACGGCTGTCGCGGACAATGCCGCGCCGTTCACTTTCACCGTTACGTCCGCACTGTTAGCCGATACGACGGCCGGTACGGAGACGATGACTGCCGCAGCCAATAATAATGAAGCTGCGCTTTTTTTAAATCCTTTTCTCAATGTAATACCCTCCCGATTTATAGTAATAAGTACCCGGAACCTAAGCCCATGGAACCAGGCCCCATTTCAAAATAATGGTATCACAAGGTTTTTTTACTATCCATACATATTTTGGAGATTTTTAAAGAAATAATTTAAGCCGCAAAGGTCTTCTCCCCTCCAGGCGAATAACACTTCCCGCCCCTAGGTGAATATCTTGAATCAGTTCATGAAACTGGAGGCTCGAACATGATTCCTGGATATCCGTACTACAGTCAAGAAACGAAGTGCAAACAGGTGCCGGTCACCTTTCCGCCGCAGCATCAAGACAGGCAGCCCGGCCTGGAATATCTCATGGTTCCCGTACCGATCTCGGATAATCCGGCCTATAAGGGAAGCGGCAAACTATCCGGCAAAATCGCGGTCATAACAGGCGGCGACAGCGGAATCGGCCGCGCCGTCTCGATCGCATTCGCCAAAGAAGGCGCGGATGTCGCCATCGTCTACCTGTACGAGCGCGAGGATGCGACTGCGACCAAGCACATGGTCGAGAAGTATGGACGCCGATGCCTCTTGATCGAGGGCGACCTGCGGCAGCCGGCATTTTCCGCCGAAATCGTCCAGCGAACGGTGGATTTCTACGGCAAGCTCGATACGCTGGTGCTGAATCAAGGCGTTCAATTCCCGCAGAAGAGCATCCTGGACATTACCGATGAACAGCTGGAGGATACGTACCGCACGAACATTTTCCCTCATTTCTATCTGACGAAAGCCGCACTGCCCCATCTGAAGCCGGGGAGCACGATTATTAGCACCGCTTCCGTTACCGCCTACGCGGGAGCCCCGCTGCTCGTCGACTATTCATCCACGAAAGGCGCCATCGTTTCCTTCACCCGCTCCTTGTCGCTGCAATTGGTTGACTGCGGCATTCGCGTGAACGCCGTGGCGCCCGGTCCGACCTGGACCCCGCTCATCGTATCCAGCTATTCGGCCGAGTACGTGAAAACGTTCGGGCTGGAAACGCCCATGAAGCGGGCGGGCCAGCCGTTCGAGCTGGCTCCTACCTATGTCTACTTGGCTTCCGACGATTCGTCGTTCGTGACGGGCCAAGTGCTGCACGTCAACGGCGGTGTCATGACGGAAACTTGATCTCAACAGCGCTGGAAACGGAGCAGCTCCCTGATCGGCGTTCGATTCAGGGAGCTGCTGTTGTTTACTGGATTAAAGGCCGATTCATCAAGCGGCATGCTTGGCTATTCGTTCAAATAAGTATCGATCCGGTTAGCCGCAGCCTTGGCGACCGCTTCCGACGACTTGCTGCCAGCGAAGTAAGCGGCAGCTTCTTCCTTGATCATGCCGATTACCTTATCGTCCTTGCGCTGATATTTGCCTACAGTTGGAAGGAGCTGCAGCACGGAGTCAATCTGTTCCGGCGTAATCGTCAGCGAACGCTCGGGGCCGTTCTTGTCCTTGATCATCATTTTCACTTTGCCGCTCTTCTGCATCTCGACGAATTGCTCCAATTTCTCCTTTGCCGCAGCCTGATTCACAGGGAACGCCATCATGGACGGCGCAGCCTGAATCTCCTTGGAAAGCAGGAATTTTACGAACTCCCATGCAGCGGGCTTTACTTTGGAACGGGCATTCAAGGCGAAGGCGAGGTCGGAGGTAAACGGAAGCCCTTCGTCTTCCCCGGTTCCCGGCGGATTCAGAACGACAGCTTCGCCGTTCTCCTGCGCGGACGGCAGCGAGGCCAGCTCCATCGGCTGCGACATGCTCATCTTCGAGAAGACCTGCTGCATTCTCCCGAGATCATCGGCCGATACGGCCCCGCTGTCGTACAGCTTCTTCACCTGCTCCAAATAGACGCGGAATGCTTCTTCGTCGAACGACGATTGATTGCCATCCTTCGAGACAAGCTTGCCGTAGACGGTCTCCGTCAAAAAGCCCATCAAGTCTTCTGGCTTCTGCCCTCCCAATACGAGCGGACTCTCGCCGTTCGCGCTGGCCTGCTTCGAGATTTTCTCGCAGAGCGCGATGAATTGCTCCCAGTTCCACGTTTTATCGTCAACGCCGCCTGCATCTTGAATGGCGGACTTATTCCCCATTAATACTTCGAGCGTATACCCCACCGGAATCGCGTACCAGCCCGTGCTCCCCGTCATGCCCTTCAGAACCTTTTCGTAGTAATCCGCGCTGTTAAAGCTCTTGTCCTTGCCCGCCAGCTCGCTCCAATCCGCAAACATCCCTTTATCCAAGTAGCGGTCCACAGGAAGGTAGCCGACCGAGATCAGATCCGAGCCTTTCCCGGACATCAGCGCGGCACCGACGGCGTTGACGTATTTATCGACGTCGCCTGCAGGCGGGCCGTCGTCGCCCGGACCGGCTCTTCGTATCATTTGTTTCCCGCTCGTATCCGTTGGTACTGTCTCTTGAACTTCGATGTCGATATTCGGGTGAGACTGCTCGAACCGGGATACCGCATCCTCCAGGAAGCGGTCTTCGGTGAATACCGATACCGTGACGGTTTGCTTGGCGTCCGCGTCTTGCTGCGCAGAATTCGACGTATCCGATGGATTGGCCGTATTCGCCGTATCCGTAGCTGTATTCGTATTGTTGTCGCCCGAGCTGCAGGCAGTCAACAGGGAACCGAGCAGCAGCGCGGAAGCTGCCGCCGACTGCCATCGAACCGATTTGTTTTCCATTCTAATCATGCCTCCCATAGTCTACTTATTCTAATCGGACACGGTCGCCGTCACTGAGCGGCTCGCTCGTATCCGTAACGATCCGTTCTTCGGGCATGAGCCCACTTTGGATGACGACGGTATCGTCGCTTGCATCCCCCGTCTCCACATACGTCTTCTTCACAAAATAAGACGAGCCGAGCGGGCCTTCCTTAACGGTCACCGTAAACACGTATGCCCCGCTGTCGTCGGCTTTCAACGCGGTTACCGGTATTTTGAAACCTGGCTTGCCGCTCTCTTGCTCGATATAGACCGTTGCCTTCAAACCGGGCGACAATCCGGTACCGACGATGTCGATCGTAATCGTCTTGGCATCCGAGCCGGCCTCATCCCCCGAAGCTGCCCCCTGCTCCGACGCGCTCTCGATACCCGAGATCTTCCCCGTCAGCGGATCGAATCCTTCGCCGTCGATGACCACTTCGGCTTCACGGCCAATTTGCAAGGCGGATGCAGCATCGCCCGATGCCGGAATCTCCACCTGGTAACCCGAAGTATCGCTGGCTAATACGCACACCTGCTGACCAGGGGACACCGTGATGCCTGCTTCGGCGGATAGTGTCGTAACCACGCCATCGAACGGCGCGCGAAGCACCCGTCCATCGTGAATTTGCTTCTCCAGATCATTGATTTGCCGGCTGGCGATTTCCATTTCCAGCTGTTGCGCTTCGATGTCCTTCTTCTGTTTCCCGATCGTATCCGAGTCGGCACCTTCACGGAGCAGCGGCTTCAGGCCGATGAGCAGCTGTGACAACTTGATCTGCTGCTGCTTGTAACGGGTCTTGTCGTCCTCCAGCGTCCGTTCTGTTTCGGCCGGATCGAAAGTAAGAAGCGGATCGCCTTTCTTGACGCGCTCTCCTTTCTTCACATGGACATCGGTTACTTTCCAATTGCCGAGCGGCGTCAGCGGCGCTGAATACGCGGGCTCCAAGTAAGCCTCCTCGGTGATGCTCAGGTCCAGACTGCCCATCGACGGCTCCTCCACCGCTACTTTCGGGAGTGCCATCGTTTGAATTGTCGTGGACAAATAGGTCAACAGCAGCAAGGCTAGGACAAAAAGGCCGATTGCCCAGCGAAGCATTCTTTTGCGCCGTTCCATCTCGTTCTTCCTCCTCTCCGCTGCGAATGTCGATGTTGCAGCTAATCTAGCCTTTGACCCCGGAACGCTGAATGCCGGCGACCAGCTGATCTTCGCCGTATAGAAACAGCAGTACCATCGGAGCCATGTACAGCGCCGATGACGCGAACGCCACACCGCGCTCGCCTTCGGCGATCCGGGCCAAATAAACGGATAACGGTTGACGGAACGGCTCGGACAGGAAGAGCAGCGGCTGCTCGACCATGTTCCAGTTGTCGGCGAAGACGAGCAGTATCAGCGCGGTCATGCCCGGCTTGACGATGGGCAGCACGATATGGATAAAAGCGCGGAAATGTCCAGCACCGTCGATACGCGCCGCTTCCAAGTACGCATCTGGTATGCCTGTCGTAAATTGACGCATTAAGAATACGCCGAATGCGGCGAACACCCCGGGCCAGATGATGGCTCCGTATGAATTCAGCAGCCCCAGCTTGTCAGCCACGAGATAATTAGGCACCAGCGTCACTTGAAACGGCATGAGCATCGTTAACAAATAGAAGAAGAACAGCTTGTCCCTGCCCGGAAAGACCAGCTTCGCAAATGCATAGCCCGCCAACGTTCCGACCGCCGTCTGGCCGAGAAGGATGGGAACCGTCAACTTAACGGAATTCCAGAACAGCATCAGAAACTTCGAGCTGAAAATCAGCACGTTGGCGAACGGCTTCAGCGTTACCTGTTCCGGTATCCAGCGAATCGTCACGTGAATCGTCGGCATCGCCGCGGCATCCTCTCCCGTCTCCTTATCGTCCAGAACGCCATAATGATGCGTGATTTCCCTCTCTGACATAAATGCATTGGACAGGGTCAACGCGATCGGAAACAGGACCAATGCGGCGAACATGAACAGGAGCAGCAGCTTGACGGAAACGGCAGCGTTATTCGCAGCAGCCTTATTCGTTCCTGCGCTCATCCCTGCACCTCCCCGAATCGGCGCTCGGCCCGGAACAGCCCATATACGACAGTGCCGATGACGAATGCCAGCAATACGGCGGCAGAAGTCAGTTTCGGATAGTCCAGACTTTGAAATTGGTTGTTCATGAAATGCTGCAGCGTATAAATCGCATCATTCGGATAGGCGCCGGCAACCAGGTACGTCTCCCGGAACACTTTGAAGGAACTGACGACCGACATGACAACGACGAAGAACGATACGGGCACCAGGCCCGGCCAGACGATCGACCGAAACTGCCGCCAGCGCCCGGCGCCGTCAATCGATGCCGCTTCCCGCAGCTCTGCCGGAATATTGGCGAGTCCGGCCAAGAATAGAACCAGGTTGTAACCGATGTTCTTCCATACATATACGACTAGCATCACGTCGAACGACCAACGGCTGTTCATCCAATCGACGGGCTGCATTCCCCATCTGGCCGCAAGTCCGTTGATTGCCCCGTCCCAGTGAAACATCGCTTGCCAGACGAGCGCGATCGACGCGACGGGTACGACGAGCGGCAGAAGAAACAACGTACGAAAGGTCCGTCGCAACGGCACCGCTCCGTTCAACAGCAAGCCGAGTGCGAGCGACGCCGCGAATAAGAGCGGAACGCTGACGCTTGCGAAGACGAGCGAATTGCCGAATGCTTTGCGAAACGATGCGCTTGCCCATAGCTGCCGGTAATTGTCCAATCCGACGAAATGGCCTTGCACCGGCGTGTCGACGAGCGAGTAATACGCTGCCGCCCCGAACGGGATGACGTAGAACAGCATGAAGCCCGCGAAGCTTGGCCCCAGGAAAGCCAGCACGGCAACCGCCTCCCGAAAGCACGAGCGAAGCCTGGGCATGGTAAAAACCTCCTTTCGGTTAGCGAACGCCACTCATCATAGCCCGTCAATGTGACAACCGTGTGACAGTCCGCTGCGTGACAAGAAGCCGATTGTCCCGCTACAATGAAACTTATGAAGACATGGATTTCGGAAGGAAGATGAACGTGAATAAAACGGTGCTGATCGTCGAGGACGAGAAGAAACTGCGGGAGTTGATCGCCGATTATTTGGAAGCCGAGGGGCTGGCATGGCGGGAGGCCGGCAACGGAGACGAGGCGGTCGCCTTATTCCGCGAATGCTCGCCGGATCTCGTCATCCTCGATATTCTGATGCCTGGCCTGGACGGCTATGATGTATGCGAGGAAATCCGCAAGCAATCGGATGTGCCGGTGCTGTTTCTGACCGCCAAGAGTGAAGAAGAAGACAAGCTGCTCGGTTACGATCTCGGCGCCGACGATTATATGACCAAGCCATTCAGCCCGAAAGTACTTGCGGCGAAAGTAAAAGCGCTGCTGCGGCGGACGGAGATTACCAAATCCGGGCGATCAGCAGCCGAGGCGGAGGGTAACCTTGTCGATATGAGCGGCATGCATATCGATATCTCCGGAAGGGATGTTTCGCTTGATGGCGTTCAGCTCGCAATGACGCCCAAAGAATTTGATTTACTCCTTTATTTCACCAGCCACCGTAACATCGTGCTCAGCCGGGATCAGATTTTGCAGCATGTGTGGGGCTACGATTACGAGGGCGATGTGCGGACGGTCGATACGCACGTCAAGCGGCTGCGGCAGAAGCTTGGCACTCGCGCGGATTGGATCGCAACGCTGCGCGGCAACGGTTACCGGTTCAAGGTGACGCCATGATCCGCATTCGCATGCGCAATTCCATCGCATTCCGGCTGTTCGCTGTCACCTTCGTCGTCATTATGCTATTCGTCGGCCTCTTGCTGACGCTGCTCGCGGCCGGCTTCTCCTCGTTCTACGAACAGCGGCAGAAGAGCGATCTTAAGAACGAGTTGCGGCAGATCGGCAGGGAATACGCCATGACCCGGCAGCAAGAAGGCCATCCGGGGATGCCGCCATATATCGCGCAATTCGAAAGCGATTATTTTGCCAAAGCTGCCGTGCTGACGGTGAGAGATAGCGCCGTTACGACCGTGCTCATGGGAGGAAGCCAGCCGCGACAGCAGATCATCCTGCGCAGCGGCAACGGAAACGTAAGGATCCCGAGCGATTCAGAGATGATCCTCGTCCCTAATCCCCCTCAGCAATCGGAGCTCGAGGGCATGATGCTCGCTGCGCAGGAATGGGTCAAGAACGGGGCCGCGCTCAGCGAAGTCATGGCGGAAGACAAGACGATCGTTTACAGATCGTTGCCTGATTCCCTATCGGCGCAGGACGCCGCCGTCCACCAATTGATTGCTGTCACGCGCGTCTCCGGCAGCGACGAGCGCAATGGCGTCGTGCTGTTCGCCGTCTCTTCGCTGCAGCCCGTCTCCCACGCAGCCAGCGTGTTCAAGGTCCTCTCCATTTACGTGCTCGGCGGGGCGCTCGTCCTCGTGCTGCTGCTCGCCTTCGGTTACGCGCGCATGGTGACGAAGCCGTTGATCCGTCTCAACGCGCTTGCCGGCAGGTTGGCGAATCCGGCCATCCAAGAACGCGCCGGATGGAAACGGAATGACGAGATCGGAGAGCTTGCGCGCACGCTTGATTTTCTGGCTGACAACTGGCACGGGACGTTGTTGGAGCTGGAAACCGCGAACGAGAAGCTGCGGAAAGATATCGAGCGAGAGAAGAAGCTGGAACAGATGAGGCGCCAGTTTATTGCCGGCGTTTCCCATGAGCTGAAGACGCCTTTGAGTCTGATCGGGGGCTATGCCGAAGGATTAAGGGACAATATCGGAAGCGGAGCCAAGCGCGAAATGTATGCCGAGGTCATCTTGGAAGAAGCTCGGCGGATGGCGGCCATCGTGGGCGACATGCTGGATTTGTCTCACTTGGAATCGGGGCAGTACTCGCTTAAGCTGGAATCGTTCCATGTTCCGGAGCTGTTGAACGAAGCGGCGGAACGGGCGGCGGCGCTCGGCGCAGCAAAATCCATCGACGTGGTCGTGAATCTGACTTTCGACGAGGAGGAGCGGATGGCGGCTGTCGCCGACCGGTTTCGCATCGACCAAGTGCTGACGAATTTGCTGACGAACGCAGTCCGGCATACCCCGGAAGGCGCTAAGATCGCCTTGACGGCGGCGGCGGAAGGCGATGACTGGCATATCGCCGTTTATAATGATGGTGAGCCGATTCCGGAAGAGGAGCTGTCTCGCATTTGGGGGCAGTTTTATCGCGTCGACAAGGGTCGAAGCCGAGAGAGCGGCGGCACGGGGATCGGCCTTGCGATCGTGCGTCAGATTCTCGAGCTGCACGGCAGCCGTTACGACGCGCGCAACGAACGCAAAGGCGTTGCGTTCGCGTTTACGCTCCGCAGGGCGTAGCGCTTTGCTGCCGGCTACATAGACTTTGGCCGCATCCCAAGCGGCCGGTCGGTTGCATCGGCATATGGAGCAAAGAACGATTTATCCACACGTTTTGCCTAACCCAAACTTCGACCTTATGGCCAAGTGGGTCTATCGGGAGCGCTGCCAACTGGAGGCGAGGTGCCTTTTTCAACGATTGATGGTAAAATGCTTGATTAGAACTAGTAAAATCAACACATGGAGGTGCGTCAGACAATGGCGACGACAATAGCCTTTATCGGCTCTTACGCGGATGCGGACGGACCCGGCGTTTATGCCTGCGCTTATGACGAACATACGGGCGTTTTGACGCAGATCGGCCAAACGAACGGCTTGCAAAATCCGACATTCCTCGTACCCGACGGGGAGAACCGCATGCTCTATACCATCATGGAGAGCAAAGACGCCGAAGGGCGCAAATACGGCGCGGCTGCCGCGTACCGTTTCGATCCCGCGAACGGAAGCCTGCTGCGTTTGAACGAAGAAATGACGCTTCCTGCGACGACATGCCACATTTCGCTCGACCGGACGCGTAAATTCGCGATGACCGCGAGCTATCATGGCGGGATGGTCAGCCTCTCGCCGATTCTAAGCGACGGCCGCATCGGTCCGACAGCCGACATTCACCGGCATGAAGGATCCAGCGTTCATCCTGCCCAAACGCAGGCGCGGGCGCATTCGGTCATCGCCGATCGCGCGGGCCGTTATGCCGTCGTGTCCGACCTCGGGCTCGACAAACTGTTCGTGTATGAGCTGGAGCTGGAGCCGCAGCAGCCGCGCATGACGCTGCGCAGCGAGACAAGCATCGCTCCAGGATCGGGCCCCCGTCATTTCGTCTTCCATCCAGAGCTTCCTTACGGATATGGCATTAATGAATTGAACAGTACGGTTACGGTTTATGCGTACGATGCGGAGGCAGGGCAGCTCGAAGTCCTTCAAACGATTTCCACGCTGCCGGAATCGTTCGAAGGAGAGAATGGCTGCGCGGACATTCACCTGTCGCCGGACGGCAAATTCCTGTACGGCTCCAACCGCGGGCATGACAGCTTGGTCGTCTATCGCGTCGACCCGGCGAGCGGCCGCATCGAAACGGTCGAATATGCGCCAACGCTGGGCGGTCACCCGCGCAATTTCGCGCTGTCGCCGGACGGACGCTTCGCGCTTGTCGCCAACCGCGACGGCAACAACATCGTGACGTTCAGCCGCGACGCCGAGACCGGCAAGCTGCAGCCGACGGGAAGCGAGCTTCGCGTGTCCAAGCCTGTCTGCATTCGTTTTGCCGAAATCGACGGTTAACGGAAGAACGCCATAATAAAGGCCGCCTCTGCGCACCAAGCGCCGGGGCGGCCTTTACTTATGCAGGCGAAGAAGCCGCCGAGCGCGATGCTCGGCGGCTTGCAGAAGAACTGCTTGCGTGTTACGTCAATCGAACCGAATCGCGATTATGCGCGCAAATCCAAATGGCCGCCCAGATGGGGCTGTACGCTTTGCGCCATCATTTGCGTCAGCTGCTGCGCCTGCTGAGTCGACTGATCCGCGGCCATTTTGAGTACGCTGATTCCAACCGCTTGCATCAGACTGCTCTGCGACATGGAAACGGAAGCTGCCGATATGTCCATGAGTATCCTCCTTCGCATGCGAATCGTGTCCTACGAAGTTTTTATCGGATGCTCGCCGCACAATCGTTAATGCTTCCTTCAACTGCCGATTCGCAATACGATCCGTCCTCTTCCATGCCCGCAGCTGACTGCTCCTCCCGAAACTGCCGGCAAATCGTACGAAAAAGCCGCTTGCGAACGACCCCGGGGTCGCGCAAGCGGCTTATTCGTTCATGTATGTCTCCAGTCCCGCCGGTTGGACTCGTCAAGCCACGCGTTTCCCCCACGAGCGGAACAGACTCTCCAGCTCATCGCTTTGAAACCGATACGCCCTGTCTCCTCCCGACCTCGGGTGCAGCTCGATGCCGCCGGAAGGACCCCACAACAACAACTCATCCGTCGTTCCGTCGGCATAGACGATGGTTGCTTCTCCACCCGCCCCATACATCGCGTCGAGCTTGAAGCTTTCCATCGGCGCATGCGCCATCAGATCGACGGCATGCGCTACTTCGTCCTCGGTTAGTACCGAAGGCGCAGCGGCCGACATGCCCATCTTGATATCTTGCACTTCGCCGGCGATCAGCCGTTTCTGAAAAACATCCGCATATCCAGAACTGCTTCCGCCGCCAACCGAGCAGCTCGAGAACATAATGATAAGTCCGACAAGGGCTGCAATTACGCCAACCGCCCGGTTCATAAAGAGCGCCGCTTCGGTCGGCTCCGCGTCCTTGATTCGCCAGCCGATCGACATGTACCATGCCGGATACGGGAATGCGGCATTGAATATCCCCAGCAGCATAAGCAGAAAACCGCCCATCATGGACGCCTCCTCTCGTTAATGCTAGGTTATACGCGGCGTTGCCAATTACGGCAAAAAACCGATCCGCAAGGCAAAAGCCCCTGCAGATCGGCACGCCGAGCAGCCCGATCACTACGGTTCTCTACTGTCCACTACTATCCTCTACTGTCCTCCACTGTCCTCTACTGTCCTCTACTGTTCCATGGCGACGACGATTTTCCCTCTGACATGGCGTTCCGACAACCGCGTCAGCTCCCGCGGTACTTCCGCAAGCGGGATGCGCTTGCTAATCATCGGATCGATTTCCCCCGTCGCCAACCTAGCCATGAATTCATCCGCCATCAGGGCTAAATCGCGCTCCGCTCTTGGATCCCCGGACAAATACGCGCCTGACAGCATCATTTTGTGCACCGTGAACGTTCTATGGGACGGTTGAAAATCCGCCACCGTCTCCGGTGCGCCCGCGATGCACGCCAGTTGGCCGCCGAACGACAGCATCGACAGGTCCGCTTGCGCCGTCTGGCGATTGACCGTATTCAATATATAATCGGCGCCAAGCCCGTCTGTCAGCTCCAGCACGCGCTCGCGGACATTCTCGGCATTATAATCGATAACCGCGTCGGCCCCGAGCGACTTCACGTAATCGAAATTGGCCGCGGACGCCGTCGCTAGAATCGGAGACAAACCGCACGCTTTCGCGAGCTGCACGGCATAGCCGCCAACGCCGCCCGCACCGGCATGAATCAGGATGGAATGACCGGCTTGAACGTTCATTTTCCGGTTCAACGCTTGATAGGCCGTTAAGCCCGCGCAAGGGAATGCTGCCGCTGCTTCGAACGACAAACCTTCCGGAATACGGGCTGCCGCCGCCGCTTGCGCGATGGCATATTCCGCGAACGAGCCAGGTTTCGTGAAATTGCCATGGTAGGCGACGCGATCTCCGATCGCCCACGCCGTGACGCCTACGCCGACCTTATCTACGACGCCGGCTCCATCCAAGCCAGGGACGAACGGATAGGACCACGCGGGATTCCCGTTCTTGGTCATTTTATAATCTGCGGGATTCAAGCTTGCCGCCATGATGCGCACTCGGATTTCGCCGGCTCCCGGCTCGGGAATCGGCAGCTCCTGCAAGTCGAATGTATGCGGCTCGCCAGGCGCATGAAGTACAATTGCTTTCATTTCGTCATCTCCTTCTATCATCGGTTTCTTCCAGCATAGCATAGATGACGGCTATAGCTCCATCCAAGCTTCCATCGACGCGTCGAGCCGCGCCTGCAGCGCTTCGCGCCGGAGCCATCCTTCTTCGAGCAACGCCGAGTCAACGATTCCGTGCAGCGCCGCGTCCTCGCGGGCAAGCTCCGTTTCAAGTGCGGCGATCTCCAGCTCCAGCTGATCCCTCCTGCGCGCGTTCGATCTCGCATCTATGCCCCGCTCGCCCGCTCTCGTACCCGTGCCTTGCCCTGTCCCCGGCATCGGCTTCGATTCTATCTGTTTCGTTTCCGCCTTCTTATCCGCGAATGCCGAATCCAATCGCTCTCCGGCAAACGCTGACCGTTGTTCCCCCGCCTTTGCCTTGTAATCGTCGTAGTTGCCGAGGTAGGCCGCAACCTTGCCGTCTCCGAGCGCCCACACCCGCATCGCCAGGCGATTGATGAAGTAGCGGTCATGCGAAATCGCGAGCACCGTCCCCGGATAGTCCTCCAGCGCCTCTTCCAATGCTTCGCGAGAAGCCGCATCGAGATGGTTCGTCGGCTCGTCAAGCAGGAGCAGATTCGGCTTGCGCCTTACGAGCAACGCCAGCCGCAGCCGCGTCCATTCGCCCCCCGAGAGCTGCCCCAGGGGCTTGAACACGTCGGCCCCGTAGAACAAATAATGCGCCAGCGCGTTTCGCGCCGCTCCTTCTTCCAGCGCGCCCACCGTGCGGAAATAGTCCAGCACCGTCAGCTTCGCATCCCGGATCGGCTCCTGCTGCGCCAAATAACCGACATCCACCCGGGCGCCGAGCTCGATCTTCCCGCCATCCGCTTCGCATTCGCCGAGCAGCAGCTTGAACAGCGTCGTTTTGCCCGAGCCGTTGTCCCCGAGCAGCACGACCTTCTCGCCATACAGAAGGCTTCCGTCCGCGCCGTTCAAGATCGCACGCGCGCCGAACTGTTTCTTCACGCCTTCGAAGACGACGACTTTGCGTCCGGAACGATCAAGCGGGGACAGCGCGAACTCCGCCGTTTTCTGTTCCAGCACCGGCCGCTTGACCTTCTCCATCCGCTCCAGCGCTTTGCGGATCGAAGCGGCGCGTTTGAAGAACTTCTCGTTGCCGGCAATCCGTCCCCATTCTTCCAGCTGGCGGATCGTGTCTTTCATCTTCTTGATCGCCTTCTGCTGTTCCTGGTATAGCGCGAACTGCTGCAGGAGACGGGCTTCCTTCTCTTTCACGTATCCGCTGTAATCGGTCAGGTAAGTCTGGGCTTCTCCGTCTTCGAGCTCGATCATTTTGGTGCCGACGGCATCGAGGAAATACCGGTCATGCGAAACGATCACGCAGGCGCCCTCGTAGCGCTGAATAAAGCCCTCGAGCCACTCGATCCCCTGAAGGTCGAGGTGGTTCGTCGGCTCGTCGAGCAGCAGCAAGCCAGGCCGGACGACCAGCTGCGACGCCAGCGCAATCCGCGTCTTCTCGCCGCCGGACAAGCTGCCGAACCTCCGCTCGTCGCGGGAACGATCGATCCGCAGCCCGCTTGCCGCCTGGTCGATCGCCGTATCCATCTCGTAGCCGCCGCCGCTCTCGAACCGCTCTTGCAGCTTGGCATAGGTCTGAAGCAGCCCTTCCATCATCACAGGGTCAGCGGCGGCTTCGGGACTGGACATCCGCTCCTCCAGCAGCGACATCTCCCGCTTCGCGGCCCGCAGCTCCCGAAACCCGTAGGCCAGCGCTTCATAGACGGTCAAATCCTCGAACTCGGCGGGGATCTGCGGCAAATAGCCGACCTGCAGCTCCTTCTTGACCGTAAGCATGCCTTCGTCCACCTGCTCATGGCCCGACAGCAGCCGCAGCAGCGTGGATTTGCCGCTTCCGTTGCGGCCGATCAGGCCGATCTTCTCCCCTTCCTGAAGCTGAAAGGTCACCCCGTCCAAAACAAGGTTCGCCGCGTGGTATTTCTTTATCTCTTGTACATTTACAATAATCATCGTAAGAGCCTCCTGTTGGATGAAGACCCTGGAACCCTAACCGCACATATAAACAAAAAGAGCCGCGGCAACAAGCCCGCGACCCTTAGGATTTCGTAAAGCGATCCGTAGTGGTTAAGGTAGGCGTCTTCTCGCGAATGGTTGAAACGTATGATCGGAATTGGACAGACGGATCCCGTTCGCGGAAAATGCATGCATGATGCCAGCCATAGCAATCGGCAGCTGGCTAATACGGTTGTTAACCCATTCGTGATTCACCTACCTCACCCCCTTCGCATTAGATGACCTCAGCTTACCATAGTTTATCAAGATCTTGCAATGCGCAGACGCCCTGAAGGTACCGTTAATATTTGAACATCTCTACGGAGTCATTCAATTTCTCTGCCAATGCGGATAATTCCTGCGAGGCTGCAGCCGTCTGTTCGGCAGCTGCCGCCGCTTGCTCGCTGATCGAAGCAACGGATTCGATCTCGCCCATCATCCCGTAGGCCTTCGACGTTTGATCCTCGCTCGATCTCGTGATCTCTCCGACCATCTCGTACGTATCGTTGACTTTCATCAAGATGCCATCGAACGATTGGCGGGTATGCGCGATTTGCGAAACGCCCTCGACGACAGCCTGTACGCTTCTCACCGCATTATCCTGCATGCCTTTAATAATCGTGCCGATTTGCTTGGTCGCTTCGCCGCTTCGTTCGGCAAGCTTGCGCACCTCGTCGGCTACGACCGCAAAGCCCCGTCCTTGATCCCCGGCGCGCGCCGCTTCGATCGCGGCATTCAGTGCCAACAGATTCGTCTGCTCCGCGATTTCGTTAATGACTTCGATAATATCGCCGATTTTCTTGGAGTCCCGCTCCAGCAGTTCCATTTGGGAATTCGCCTGTTCCATCTTCTCGATGGAGACATTGATGAACGAATTGCCTTCATTGGCGATATCGACCGCCTCTTGCGAGAGCCCCTTCGCATGGGTCGCGTTCGAAGCAACCTGGTCCATCGATGACTCCAGGCTGTCGAACAGTTGCGACATCGTCCGTGCACGGTCGGCTTGATCCACGCTTCCCTTGGCGACTTCGTCCGTGCTGGCCGAAATTTGCAAAGCCGCGTTCGCTACGCTCCCCGAAGCGATCGAAACCTGCTCGATCGTCGCGGATAACGAGTGCAGCATTTCATTCATATGGTCGGCCAGTATCCCCAGCTCGTCTTTCGTCTTCACCTGCAATCGCGGTCTTAAATCCCCTTTGGCAAGCAGCTTCACCGTATCGGTAATGTACAGAATCGGTTTCACCATACGTTTCGCCGAGAAGTAAACCATGAGGAGCGCAGCCAGCATGACGATCACCGCCGTGACGATCGTCGTCGTCATCATTTGGTAGATGGGGCCGAGCAATTCTTTTTCCGGCACGGCCATTTGAACGATGAAGCCGCCTTCTGCCATGCTGGCGTAGCCGATTTTCTTGACGCCGTTGAAGGTATAGCTGTAGCTGGTATCGATTCCCTGTTTCGCCGACTCGAATGCGGCCGTAACTTCAGGAATGTTCAGATCGTAGATCGTTTTCTTCATCGATAGCGCCGGGTCCGGATGATAGGCCATCTTGCCGCGGCTATCCAGCAGGACGGCATAGCCGGTTTTACCGATTTTGGCTTCGCTGACATATTTAGTCGCTTGATCCAGCTGGTAGCCCGTTGCGTAGAAGCCGTATGCCTTGCCGTCTTTCATCAAGGGATAGGCCATCGGTACGACGAGCTTCGAAGGATCGGTCTTTGCGGGAACGGGCTCGGAGACGCCGGGCTTTCCATCCGCGACGGCTTGTATATAATCCCGGTCGGACAAGTCGATCGGTTTACCCTCGTTGGACAGACCGTCCTTTCCCGTGACGTTCAGCACGACGGCTGCGCCGAGAAGATCGGGATTTTGGCTGCTGAAATTCCGAATCAGCTCTTGATGCTTGTTCATATCAAGACCGTTCTTCTGACCGATGCTGGCAAGCGACTCCATCTTGGCGACTTTCATTTGGATATCTTCATTGAATTTCACGGTAATGTTCTCGGTTTGAAGCTTCAGTTGTTCGGCGATTTGTTTGCGGAATAAGGCAGAGTTCGGAATGAAGAGCGCGAAAGACATGGCGGCTACGATCAAAATCGAAATCACGAGCGTTGAAGCGATGAGCTTCGTTGCTAACTTCTGTGTGTTAAACCGGTGAGCTATTCGGGATGTCCAAGCTTGCATGACTGATATCGCTCCTTCTGTAAATATCGCGGTTAAGAACTTAGAGGCAGGGTTCTCATATGAACGATGCCTGTTTTCACATTCATTTCTAACGTGCGGCTAATAGAACCGCCAACCTCGGCAATCTTCGGGACCAGGTTTAATTTCCGAAGCTCCGCTTGCGCTTGCTCCAGATTCCGGCTGCCGACCTCGAAAATTTCATGGCGTTTCCCTGACGATGCCCCGCCATATAGCCGGACTTCCAACGATGACTTGCGGCATCCGTAAATCTCCGTCATTTCACGAATGAGAAGCGGGATCCCCGTAGTCGCGAAGCGGCCCGGCTGCTTCTCGGCTTCCTCTTCTTTTCTCGGTGTCGGCAGCAGAATATGCAGCATGCCGGAAACTTTACGATACGGACAATAGACCGTCACCCCGACGCAGGTCGAGAGCGAGAAAGTCGTTATCGTTTCAGATTCAATGTTAGAGCAGCGCCATTCTCCGATACCGACAACCTGTTGCTTTCTCATGCGCTCACCTCTTTAGGTTCAAGTTTGGAACTGCCGATTGGACCGAAGATCCGAATACTACTATAAAGAAGACATGTTAGGACTTTTTGCGTGTAGTCATTTGATTTGTGTTAAGAAACCAAGAAAAGGCTATGACCGGCAGCTCTTGCAGCTTCCGTCATAACCTGGGTATAAATCAAAATAACCGCCCTTTAAAGGGGCGGTTATACGGGGGCTGTTAATCAACATTGCGCGTTAACATAGCAAAGGCCTTCTTACGTGGCCGGACGTGCCAGCAGCTTATCGTACCGCCAATAGCTCTGCCATACTTCATAGCCCAATTTGCCATAGAAGTCGACGTAAGGCGTCGTATCGATGACGATATGGCGGACTCCGCGCTCCAGCAGCGCATGAATGCCCGCTTGCACGATCGCGAGCCCGTAACCGAAGCCCCGGTACGCTTCATCGATGCCGAGCGGTCCGGCGCCTCCGAGCGGTTCAGCGAAGAGCCCCGACCAATAAATATTTTGCGTGAGTATCGGCGATTCCGGATCGTTGATGCGGCAAAATCCGATGATCGCTCCGTCTCTCGCGAGTACGACGAACTCCCGCCCCGTTCCGCCCCGCGCAAAATAATCCTCCGTCTGCCAGGCCCAATATGGAAAGCAGCGCCGCATGAAGCCAATCAGCTCCGCCTGCTCGCCTGGAGCCAGCAGCCGAAATTCGGCGCCGGCGACTTCCGGAGTCGCTGGTCGATGATCGCGCCCGTAGGACATCAACAGATCATACGAAGCCTCCCGCTTCTCATAGCCTCTTCGTTCGAACCAGCCGGCGGCCTCGTTCAACCGCTCCGGGATGCCGGGGAAGTAACGGTAATGCAGGTCATTGCCCAAGTATACGCGTTCGATGCCCGCGCTCCGGAAGCCGGTTTCCGCCAGCTCCAGCAGCCGCGAACCGATGCCGCTCCCGCGATGCTCGCCGGCAACGAGCAGGATCTGGATCCAGCCTCGCTTCTCGTCCGGCGGCGCAACCGCATCGGCGTGCTGCGGCGCTTTGGCCACGATGAAACCCGCAGCTTCGTTCGATCGTTCATCCACGGCGATCCACGATCCCGCTTGGAATAATTGCGGATCATGCAAGCTGTTCTGCCTCATCAATCGTTCGGTCATCGGGAAGCTGCTTCCGATCACCTCATTCCACAAGAGGCATAACGCTTCGAGCCGGGCCTCACTCAGCGGGATGTATTGCATGGCCATCGCTCCTTACCGTCCACTCCGTCTTGTTCGCATGCGATGCATAGATCGCGTCGACAGCCGCAACGATGCTTCGCGAATATTCCATTGAGCAGGCGAGCGGTTTGCCGGTCTCGATATGGTCGATTAAATCCTCGAATTGCAGGATGAAAGGATCCGTCTGATCCTCTACGGGTACCTGAACGTAGGTTTCGCCCTCGCTGATCCAGAGGCTCTGTCCCGACAACACCTTCAGCATCCCTTTCGTGAAGACAAGCTCCGTTTCGTTGCGCGGCACGACGGCGTAACCGGATTGCGAGATGGTGGCAGGCAGCCCGTTCTCGTTCTCGAGATAGACGAGACCGCTGCCCTCCACGTCCCCGCGCGGTCCGAAATAACTGACCGATGCGCGCACTTTAGCGATCGGGGCTCCGCCGAACCATTGGATTTTGTCAAGCGAATGCGAGCCGAGATTCGTCAGTATGCCTCCGCCTGCTTTCGCTTGCTCCAGAAACCAATCCGGGCGGGAGTCCCGGTAATAATGCATATGCCGCGTGTCGTTGATCATCAGCAATTCGCCGAGATCGCCTTGACGAATGAGCTGAGCCGCCTTCCGGTTCTCGGGCAAGTAATGCTGGGTGTGACCCACCAGCAGCCGGACCTGGGATGCTTTCACCGCGGCGATGATTTCGTCGCATTCCGCCGCATTCAGCGCCATCGGCTTCTCCAGCAGGATATGGCATCCCGCTTCCGCGCACCAAACGGCGGCCTCCTTGTGCAGGAAGTGAGGCAGCGTGATGACCGCGACATCCGGCTTCTCCTGCTCGATCATCGCCCGGTAGTCGGCGTACGCATGAATGCCGTATTCGTCCGCCAGCTTACTCGCCCGCTGCTCCTGCACGTCGGCCACGGCGACCGCTTCCAGCCGCGTCATCTTGCGCAGCGCCTCCAGGTGGGACACCGCAATGTTGCCCGCTCCAATTATAACGACTCTATGTCTCATCGTAAGCTCCTTATCTCCGAAACGATTATTGCGCGGCTTGCATCGCACGCTCGTAGGCTTGTTTATAGATCGACGCCACATGATCGACGCCGAGTGCTTTCAAATCTTCCGCGTATTTATCCCACTCGCCGAAGCTGCGGGTGCCCAAAATGAACTTCGACACGTTCTCGTCGCGGAACTTCTGGATCGACGTCATCTCCACGCTCGTATCATCCAGCTCCGCTTGCGTCAGGGATGGCATCGGCTGTTGGACGGAATCGTACTTCCTTGCCTCTTCGTAGGCCGATGCGAGCTCCTTGGACGAGAGCGACAAATGAGCGTCGTAATCGAACCAGGTGTATACGCCGTCAGTAGACAAGCCCGTCTTCTTCCGCAAATCGGCGACCGTCGTGTAATCCGGATTGAAGACGTTCTTGCCGTCCTTGACCGTGTACGTCTTGCCTTCTTCGCCCCAGCTGAGCATGTTTTTCCCTTCCTCCGAATAGAGGAAATCGAAATATTTCATGATGTCCTTCACGTTCTTGGACGAGGAAGCCACCATCATGCCCGCTTGGTCGAACTGCGTGAACGCGTTCTTCTGCGAACCCGGCACGCCTTCCGGCGGCGGCATGAACAGCAGGTTGTAATCCGGATTGTCCTGACGCAGCGGCGTGTTGTAGAAGTCGATCCGGCCGATGTAATCGAGCGTGATGAACGCTTTGTCCGTCGACATGAGATCCTGCCACTGCTTCGTGTCGATCGAGAGGAAGTCTGGCGGAATAAGCCCTTCTTTATAGAACTTGTTCAAGTACTGAATCATCGTCTTGTAATTGTCGTCAAGCGGCGCGTATTTCCAGGTTTGCGTATCGAAATCGTAATAGAAATCGCGCGAGGTATTGAACGAAGCCCCGAAATTAAGCAAATAAGCCAGCCCGTCCCGCCAGCTGAGCGGATAGCTGTCCGGGTAGGCCTTCTTGAGCGCCTGCAGCACCGTATACAATTCATCCCAGTTCTGCGGCGGGGACAAATTCAGCTTCTTGAACACGTCTTCGCGATACATCCAGATCATGCGGTTCGTTTCGCCGATGCCTTGATTCGGGAACTCGTACATTTTGCCGTCGGCGGCGATCGCGTTGCGAGTATCGTTCGGATAGGTCTCCATCCATTGCTTGAAATTCGGCATGATGTCTGTATAGTCCAAGATGTTAGCGAGCGCGCCCATCTGGCCGTACTTGTCCGCAAGGCTCTTGTCTTCGGTGTACATCACGTCGGGCAAGTCGCCCGAAGCGATCGCGAAGCTTAACGCATCGGCCATTAGGCCGGAAGGGACTTCGACTTTGAAGGAGACGCCCGTCTTCTCCTTCAACAGCTTCCAGACGAGCCAGTTCTGGTCGTACGGCCAGCTGGGATGCGAAATATCTAGGAACGAGAAGGTTTTGTCCGGCAATGCCGGCGTATTAGCCGTAGTATTAGTCGACGCAGGATCATCGGTTTTCGCTGGAGCCGGCGTGGAAACATTGCCCGATTCATTATCGTCAGAAGCAGATCCGCCGCCATTATTATTCCCGGAACAGGCAGTCAGCAAGGAAATCACCAAGATGGGTGCGGCAAGCAATGAGAAGCCTTTTCCCATATACATTTCTCCTCTTGTCAATGTTATCCTTTAACAGATCCGATCATGGCGCCTTTGACGAAATACTTCTGCAGGAAAGGGTACACGAGGAGAATCGGCAGCGTCGATACCATAATGACGGCGTATTTCAAAGATTCTTCGACGACGAGCTGATCCCCTCCTACGCTGGTTACGTTGGAGCTTCGCACCTGGCCTGCCAGGATGATGTTCCGCAGCACGACCTGAAGCGGAAAATGTTCCTGACTGCGCAAATAGAGCAGCGCCGAGTAGAAATTGTTCCAGATGCCGACCGCGTAGAACAAGCCGATGGTGGCAAATATCGCCTTCGTCACGGGCATGACCAGATAATAAAAAACTTGAAAGTCGTTCAAGCCGTCGATCTTGCCCGACTCCTCAAGCTCGGATGGAAATCCGGCGAAGAAGGTGCGCATGATGATCAGATTCCATGTGCTGATCGCGGTCGGAAGGACCATGCCCCAGATCGAATCCACGAGGCCGAGCCCCCGCACGACGAGAAACGTCGGAATCATGCCCCCGCCGAAAAACATCGTGAACACGATGAGGTACGTGAATGCCGTGTGGAACAGCATGTTCTTCTTCGACAGCGCGTATGCCCCGAGCGACGTCGCGGCCAGCGATATCGCAGTGCCGACGAAGACGTACAGAATCGTGTTGCGGTAGGCCGTGAATATCCGCGGGTCGTCCAGCACGATGCGGTATACTTTGGTATTGAGTCCTTTCGGTATGAGGGTCACGGCACCCTTGATGACATACTTGTCGCCGCTCAAGGAGACCGCAAGCATATACAGGAACGGATAGATCATGCTGGCCGCCAGCAGGAGCAGGACGAGCCCGATCGCGAGCGACATGAACGAGAATTGCGGCTTCTTCATTCCGATGCTCATCCTCCTACCATATACTGTGCTCGCTGAATTTGCGGGCCAGGAAATTCGCCGTGAACACGAAGATCAGACTGATGATCGCGGTGAACAGATCGATGGAAGCGGCATAGCTGTAATTGCCTTGGCTGAGGCCGACGCGATACACGTACGTGCTGATAATATCGGCGGTGCTGTAGATCGCAGGACTCGCCAGCAGGAACACCTTCTCGAAGCCGATGTCCAGAACGTCGCCGACATTGAAAATGAACAAAATAATAATGGTCGGCGCCATGCAGGGCAGCGTGATGTTCAGCGTCTGTCTCCACCTGTTCGCGCCATCGATGCGCGCCGCCTCGTACAGCTGCGGATCGATGGCCGTCAGCGCGGCCAAATAGATGATCGTTTCCCAGCCGACATGCTGCCAAATTTCCGACAGGACGTACACCGGCCTGAACCAGCCGGGCTCGGACATGAAGTTGACCGGGTGAAATCCGAGTACCTTCAAATAGTGGTTCACCACGCCCGTGGAAGGCGATAAGAACGTGAGCACCATGCTCGCCACGACCACGTTGGAGATGAAGTGGGGCAAGTAGCTCACCGTCTGCACGAAGCGCTTCAAGAACGTGGCCGTCACTTCGTTCAGGAGCAAGGCCAGTATGATCGGGGCCGGGAAGGCGAACGCCAGCTTCGTCACGCCGAGCAGCACCGTGTTGCTCAGCAGTTCGAAGAAATCCGGGCTGTTCAGAAACGTCCGGTAATATTTCAACCCTACCCATGGACTCGCCCATACCCCTTTGAACAAATTGTAATTCTTGAAGGATATGACCAGCCCGAACATCGGCGCATAGCGGAAAACCAAATAATAGATCAGACATGGCAGCTGCATGAGGAGCAAATATTTGTCTTTGTTCAGCTTCCGCATCAAACGATTCGATCTTCCTTCCGGCATCATTCCGTTTCTTTCCCTCCTCTCTATCAGGCGCGCAGCCCTAGTAAACGGGGTTGATTTTCCGTAAGCCGCTGATATATCTTAGATGCAAGCCCCGGAGCTTGAGACGATTATACGGCCCGTGCCGCACCAGGCGATATCGTCGCAATTCCATATTTCCTCCCCGGTTGCAGCCTTTCGCAAATCAGTGATAAAGATGAAAATCAGACCGATTGACGGAAAGGAAGTGAGCGATGCGCACGATCTTTCGTTTCAAACTCGGCACTAATTCGCTGTTCACCCAACTGTTCATTTCGTTCCTGGCCGTTATCCTGCTGCTGCTTTCGTTCAACTACTTCTCCTTCTCTTTCTACCAGAACAACATCCGCGACGAGATCATCAAGTACAACGACGTCAACTTGGACCATACGACCGAAAACTATGAAAGCTATTTCGAGCTGCTCTATAAGCTGTCACTCGGTTTCTATTTCCGGGACAGCGTTCAGACGCTCGCCAAAAACCACGAAGACTACGCCGCTTCCAACTATATCGTGCGCAACGAGATCAACAGCGTGCTGTCGATTCCGAAATTATATTTGGACAACTTCATGCTGTACATCAACGACAATTCGCTCGTCTTGGAGCAGGGCGGGACGGCCCGGGCCCAGACGATGTTTACGAAGTTCTATCACAGTACGAATTATCCGTATGCCTTCTGGAAGGGACAATTCGATTCCCCGTACGGTTTTCGGTTGTTTCCTGCCGCGAATTTCGAGGAAATCGGCCTCAACAAGGAAATCACCTCTTCGAAGCAATTGTTCTCCTTCATCGTGAAAAACAAGCTGTACCCCGATTTCTACCTGATTGCCTTCATCGACGCGAATAAGCTGTTCCAAACGTTCCATCAGTCCATTAACAAGCAATTCTATATCGCCGATTCCGACGGCCAGCCGGTTTATGCTTCGCAGCTAACGGCTTCCGAGCAGCTACCCGCATTTACAGGAGCGCAGGGCGCCATTCGCCAAGGGTCCTATTATTACTTTTACAAGAAGGGAACCGTTACAGGGTTTACCTATGTAAACACGGTGCCGCTGGAAGAGATTACGTCCCAAATCTCCCGGCTCCGATTGACGCTATGGTCGGTCCTGCTGGCAGCGCTGGCAATCGGTCTCATTACGTCGATCTTGTTCACGATCCGCTTCCACAGCCCGGTCAAGAAAATCATCAGTTCCATTCAAAGCATCGGCGGACATGCCGCTCAGCCTAGCCGAATCAAAGAGTTTGCGCTTATCGGCGAGAACATTCGCAGCATGCTGGAAGCGAACCGGAATATCCATCAATCGATGAACGACAGCAAAGCGCTGCTGCAATATTACGCGCTTACGAACCGAATTAAGAAGATTACGATGAACTTGCCCGATCTTCAGGAATTGATCGTCAATCCGAATCCCTACCTGCTCGTCCTGTACGAATTGAAATTCAAGCGCCGTTACAAAGACGAGATCGGCATCGACCGGGAGCAGGCCGTCTTCTACCTGAAAGAATGCATAGATCTCTGCATCGCCGGGCGTCATCGCGACTCGCTCACTTTCCCGATTGAATCCGACCAGCTCTTGTCCATCGTGTTCCTTCCGCCGGAAAACCCGCCTATCCTGGACACGCTGCAGCGGATCGTCAGCATGATGGAAGTTGACCGGGACTACTATTTCGCCGCGATCGCAGTCAGCGGTACGCATCATCAGCCCGCGGAATTCACGGACGCCTACGAGCAGGCGCTGACGCTGCTGAACAACCGCCCGATTCATGACAGCACGGAAATCCTGTCCGCTCCGGGACGCAAGAACCCGCCGGAATTCGTCATCACGGTCGAGCAAGAATATGAGCTCAACTTGCATTTGTACGCCGGCAATTGCGAGAACACGCTGCAGTTGATCAGAAGGACGCTGGGCGCGATGCAGCGCAAACAAGCGACAGCGCTCCGCTGCGCCCAGTTCGCCAACGATGTATTGAGCCGCATTCTCAACGTGCTGCGCGCATTGAGTTTAGAAAGTCCGTTTATCCAGCGGCTGCCGTCCCCTCAGCAGCAATTGCAAGAATGCTACACAATTCAGGATTACGAGCGCTTCTTCACGAACGCGGTGACCGAAGCGACGTTGTTAATCCGCGATCACAAAGAAGCGGCGGATCCGATCGTAGACTTTGTCGTTCAATACCTCGAGCGCCATTACGCGCAAGACATTACGCTCGATATCGTCGCGGACAAGCTCGGCATCTCCAGCGGATATCTCTCGACGTATTTCAAAGAGAAAACGCAAAAGAACTTCATCGACTACGTCAATGAAGTTCGCGTTGCGAATGCCAAGACGCTGCTGCGGGAATCCGGCGCGCGCATTCAAGAGATTGCCGCCGGCGTCGGTTATCAGAACATGAATTCCTTCAATCGGATGTTCAAGAAATTTACGAGCATGACGCCAAGTGAGTTCAGGATGAAGCATAAACAATAATGCGGTTTGGCAATAGCCATCATGATTATTACAGCATGCTGCTTACGCCAGCCATTTCGCGAGATGCGCGCGCACGAATTCGTCATCGTTCAGCTCCGGGTAATCCCGGTAAACGCGATCGATCTCTTCCTTCTGTCCGGGAGACAGCTCCTCATGCGGGTTCAGGCACCACGTTCCCCGCATCAAGCCTTGCCTCCGGAGCACTTCATGAATGCCGGGAATGCAGCCGGCGAAGCCGTGGGCGGGATCGAAGAACGCCGCGTTCGCTTCCGTCGCAGCGATATTGCGCGTCAGCCATTCCGGCGAGATCTGCCCTTCCTGCCGGACGCGCTTGATCTCCTCCAGCAGCTCGACCGCCTTCTGCGTCCATACCGCCCAGTGACCGAGCAAACCGCCGACGATTCGTTTCTCGACCGATTGCCCGTTGACCTGGAAGCGATACGTCGTCAGCAAATCGTTCACGATATTATCATCGTTGCCGGTGTACAACGCGATCTGATCCCGCCGCTCGGAGGAGCAGACGGCGCGGACCACATCGATCGTCTGATAGCGGTTGAACGGCGCCATCTTGATCGCGACGACGCCGGGAATATCGGCGAATGCCCGCCAGAAATCAAAGCTGAACACCCTGCCGCCGACCGAAGGCTGCAAATAAAATCCGATGACCGGCATGACGGCAGCGACGCGCTCCGTCCGGTTCAACAGCTCCTGTTCCGACAAGCCCTGCAAGCCGCCCATGCTGAGCAGTCCCGCATCGTAGCCGAGTGCGGCGGCAAGCTTCGCTTCGCCAAGCGCCTGCCCGAGAGGTCCGCATATTCCTGCGACCCGAATGAACGGGCGCCGCAGCGCGACGCGCTCGACTTCTTCGGAAGCAAGGCGCAGCACGGTCTCGTATAAATTGTGCTGCGGGTCGCGGATCTCGAATTGCGTGGAATGGACCCCGACGGCGATGCCGCCTGCGCCGGCAGCCATGTAATAGCGGGTCAATGCCCGTTGGGACGCGGCATCGAGCTGCCGTTGTTCATCCAGCGCGAGCGGATGCGCGGGAATGACGAGCCCTTCATGAAGCGCGCGGCTTTGTTCAGGGGAAAGCGACGGTACGGCTTGCATCGTTAAAATTTCCCCTTTCGCTCTTGGAAATGGGTCGGCTTATTGAGCGTCGCTCCGCCGGCTTCCACCCATTCCGCCACCCAGTCGATCATTTGCAGCAGCGAAACGCGCGGATAACCGAAGCGTTTCATGCATTTCGAGGCATTGTTCAGGAGAGCGTCGCTCGCTTCCACGCCTTCGAAGACCGGCGCGGTGCCGAGCCGTTTGCCGAATTCCTCCGCCGCCCAGCGGATCGATACCGTCTCCGGTCCCGTCACGTTCAGGAAATTCACCGGCGTCTCGCAGGCGAGCAAAGAACGGATCGCGATCTCGTTCGCGTCCCCCTGCCAGATCACGTTGGCATGGCCCATGGCCAGCTGGATCGGCTTGCCCGCTTTGACCGACTTGGCAAGCTCCAGCAGGACGCCGTAACGCATATCGATCGCATAGTTCAACCGATAGATGACCATCGGAATCTCATACTTCTTGGCAAAATGCTCGAAAATACGCTCGCGTCCCAAACAGGACTGCCCATATTCGCCGACCGGCGACGGGGATACCGCTTCGTTCGCGCCGCCGTATCCGACCGGCGTGAACGGATACACGTTACCCGAGGAGAAGACGACGATGCGCGAGTTTCTGTACTTCTCGGCCACCCGGCCGGGCAGATAGGCATTCATCGCCCACGTGAACGATTCGTTCCCGGTCGTGCCGAATTTGTTGCCGGCCATGTAGATGACATTCGGAACATCCGGCAGCGCTTGGAGCGCTTCGTCGTTCAACAGATCGCAGGCGATCGTCTCGACGCCGTCCGCTTCCAGCTGCTCCCGCAATCCAGGCTCGGAGAATCGGGATACGCCGATCACTCGTTTGCTCACGCCTGCCTGACGGATCCCGTTCAACAATAATCGGGCCAAGCTCGGTCCCATCTTGCCCCCGACGCCGAGCAGCATAATGTCCCCTTCGATATTTCGTATGTCTTGAATGAGTGCGTCCGATGGCTCGGCAAGCTTCGCTTCCAGTTCTTCAATCGTCTTCAACGGTTCAGGACTCCCTTCGATATTGGAGGATGTAGCTTCATCTTAGTCGCCCGTTCACTAAAAGACAAATCTATTAATCGTCTTTAAATAAGCAGAAAACGCCTGCCGTAAACAGCCTGCGTTCTCCCCTTGTCGTCTCCGTTCTGATCCTTGCCGCAGACGGCTAACCGCCTGTCTGGTCTTGGAGAAACACGAGCCGGAAGATTTGGCGCGGCCTTCCTTTGGGCACCTTCTCCACGCCCGAAATCGTCACGAGCCGGTGATCAAGCCACTGCTGCAGCAAGCGATGCGTACTTCGCACCGTTATGTCCATGATCGCCGCCAATTCATGCACCATATAATCCGTCTGGCCGGTTCGCGCCACTTGCGCCATCAGTTTGCTCAGATAGGCCGATGTCATGCCCGCATCCTCCGCTCGCTTGATCAGGTCTGCATCCGTTAAAGACAATGCGGCCTCGAGCGGGTCCGACATCGCCAGCGGTCCGATCAGCATGCGGTCTTCGCCGACGATAAAGCATGTATCGCCGCCCGCTTCCTTGGACTTGCGCAGCGCAGCTCTGGCATGCGTGCCGGCTTCGTTGGCAGATCGGCCGAAACCCATGCCGATGCTGAGCGACAAGCCGAATTTCTGATACACGCTCCTGCCGAGCGGGATCGACTTGTAGCCGCCCGTCACGCGCTCGAAGATGCCGCGCGTCGTGAAGAACAAATATTCATCTCCGCCGAGATGGGTCAAATAGCCGTCCAGCGAAGCCACGTAATCGAGCAGCATCCGGTGGATTTCCAGCTTGAATTTCTGAATCTCGTGCTCGGACGCATGCGTCTGAATGCGCCGTTCGAAATGATCCAGATTCATGAGCCCGACGACGATTTGAGCTTCCTTGCTCTGCCTTGTTTCCGTGGAGAGCAGCGCCCGTTCGAGGGCGACCGTGATGTTGCCGTCCGTCGGAATGACCCATTCGTTCGGAATGCCGCGTTCCGACAGCGCCGCGGCAACGGACGCTTCGGCCGTCAGCACGGCGTCGCACGCTCCCGCATCGAACAGCGCTGCGTGATGCGCCACGAGCGCTTCCTTCGAAGCGTTCGAAGGGCCGTCATAGAGCACCGGCACGATCCGCGTCTCGTTAATCTCGGCCAGCGACTGGCTGATCATCGGCTTGCCGAGCGTATCGATCGAAACGCGCAGCAGGCTGTCGGGTCCTAACGCGTTCTTCAAACGGGACAGCGCGCGGTAGAAGCCCGTATCCGTGAGCGGCACGTAATGCAGCGCGAGGCTGAGGCTCGTTTGCTCGCGGATTTTGTTATACGGCACGGGACCCGACACGAGGAGCACTTCCACTTCATCCGCGATCGCTTCCGCCAGCCGCGGGGCTTCGTCTACGTTCGCGTACGTCTGCGCAACCGGAGAAAAAGACGGGAACGCCTTCAGGACGTGCAGAATCCGCTTCACGAGCTCGTCGGGACCGATGATTCCGATCGATATGCCTTTCGGGGAGCCAGGCTCGTCCGGGCGCGGTTTATGTTTTCCGGTGGTTTCGGTGGTTCCGGAGGTTCCGGAGGTTCCGGAGGTTCCGGTGGTTTCGGTGGTTTCGGTGGTTTCGCTATGCTCGCTCATGCTCTTCTTCATCGTGCTCGACCTCCGCCGATTAATAGACATCATCTTTAATATGACTTTAATCAGCTTAGCATTGCGTTGGAAGCTGGCGCAACCGAAACAAGAGAGCTGTCAGCTGCTTCAACATCGCTGCAGGCATCAAAAAACCTCCATCTCCGCGGGTAACGTCCCGTGGAAATGAAGGTTTTGATCCATGCTTTATGCGTAAGCTTCGGAAACAAGAGATGTTATTCGTTCGCCATCCATTGGAAGTGGAAGCTGCCCTCGCGGTCCAAACGCTGGAACGTATGCGCACCGAAGTAATCCCGCTGCGCTTGCAGCAGGTTCGCCGGAAGCCGCTCGGAGCGGTAGCTGTCGTAATAAGCCAGCGCGGAAGCGAATGCCGGAACCGGGATGCCGCGTTCGACGGCAACGGAGACGACGCGTCTCCAAGCGCCTTGATAATTGTCGACGACGCCGCGGAAGTACTCGTCCAGGAACAGGTTTTTCAGCTCCGGATCGCGATCGTAGGCGTCTTTGATATTTTGCAGGAAACGGGCGCGAATAATGCATCCGCCGCGGAAAATCATCGCGATGCCGCCATAGTTCAAATTCCAGTCATACGCCTCGGATGCCGCACGCATCTGTGCGAATCCTTGCGCGTACGAAGCGATCTTGCTGGCGTACAGCGCTTGGCGCACAGCTTCGATGAACGCGCCGCGGTCGCCTTCGTAGCCGGAAGCGGCTGGACCTTGAAGCAGCTTGCTTGCCGCAACGCGCTCGTCTTTCATCGCGGAGATGAAACGGGCGAATACGGATTCGGTGATGATGGACAGCGGCACGCCCAGATCAAGCGCGCTTTGGCTCGTCCATTTGCCTGTTCCCTTCTGGCCGGCGGAATCCAGAATGACGTCCACCATCGGTTTGCCCGTTTCCGGATCCGTCTTACCGAAGATATCGGCGGTGATTTCAATCAGATAGCTGTCCAGCTCGCCATTGTTCCATTCCGTGAAGATGTCATGCAGCTCGTTCGTGTCGAGGTTCAAGACATCCTTCAGCAAGTGGTACGCTTCGCCGATCAGCTGCATGTCGCCGTATTCGATGCCGTTGTGAACCATTTTGACATAGTGGCCTGCGCCGTCCGCCCCGATGTAAGTGGAGCAAGGATCGCCGTTCACTTTCGCCGAGATGGCGGTCAAGATCGGCTCGACCAGCTCGTATGCATCCCGCTGTCCGCCCGGCATGATTGCCGGTCCGAGCAGCGCGCCTTCCTCGCCGCCGGAAACGCCTGCGCCGATGAAGCGGAAGCCCTGCGCTTGCAAGTCTTTGTTCCTGCGCTGCGTATCCGGGAAGAACGCGTTGCCGCCGTCGATCAGAATATCGCCTTGGCTCAAGTAAGGAACGAGCTGGTTGATCGTATCGTCCGTCGGCTGTCCGGCTTTGACCATGATCAGAATTTTGCGCGGCGTTTCGAGCGCGTTGACGAATTCCTCGACGCTGTAGGCGCCAACGAAGTTTTTACCTTGCGCTTCTGCCAGCAGTTCGTTCGTTTTCTCCGCGGAACGGTTGTACACGGCTACCGAGAAACCTTTGCTTTCGATATTCAACGCGAGGTTCTTGCCCATGACGGCCAAGCCGACCACGCCGATTTGTTGTTTTGCCAATTGAAACAGCCTCCTTAGCTTTCCTCGTACTCTGCTTGTTTATGATGACTTTACATGATGACCGTGACTTCAAGATGATGGTTTCTAATTTTACGGCCGCTGCGATACGCAGCGGCCGCAACGATTATTGAACGGATTTCTTCCAATCTGCAGCGAATTTATCCATGCCTTGATCCGTCAGCGGATGCTTCGAGATCTGCTCGATGACCGAGAACGGGATCGTCGCGATATGCGCGCCTGCCATGGCTACCCGCGTTACGTGATCCGGGTGGCGGACGGAAGCGGCGATGATTTGCGCGCTCAGGTTATGCGTGCGGAACAGTTCAGCCACTTTCGCTACCAGCTGCACGCCGTCTTCCGAGATGTCGTCCAAGCGGCCGAGGAACGGAGAAACGTACGTTGCGCCCGCACGAGCGGCCAAGAGCGCCTGATTCACGGTGAAGATCAGCGTAACGTTCGTCTTCACGCCTTTATTGGCCAGGTAACGGCAAGCTTCCAAGCCGGCAAGCGTCATCGGCAGTTTAATCGTGATGTTCTTATCGTAATCGTTGATTTTGATCAATTCGTTCGCTTGCGCGATCATCTCTTCAGCCGTCACGGCATCAGGCGTCACTTCTGCGGAAACGGACTCCACTTCAGGCACTTCGCGCAAAATCTCGGCGATGCGATCCTCGAACTTCACGCCTTCTTTGGCTACCAAGGACGGATTCGTCGTGACGCCGGACAAGACGCCAACTTTGTACGCTTTCTTGATATCTGTCAGGTTTGCGGTATCGATGAAGAATTTCATGATCATTACCTCCGATAATTGTATTTTTTAAACTATTTAACTCAGCAGTGCTTTCGTCAAACGAACGACATTGCTTACCGAGAAGCCGAAAGACTCCATTACTTCTGGTCCTGGGCCCGATGCGCCGAACGTATCGATCGACAGGATGCTGCCGCTTGGTCCCGTGTAACGCTCCCAGCCGAGCGAAATTCCCGCTTCGATGGCCAGACGCTTCGTCACCGAATCCGGAAGCACCGACTGTTTGTAGGCGTCCGATTGACGATTGAACAACTCTCTGCTCGGCATCGCCACGACGCGTACGGACACCTTATCCTGCTCGAGCTCGGCCTTCGCGTTCACCGCGAGCGATACTTCGGAGCCTGTCGCGATTAGTATGACATCCGGCTGCGCGTTCGTTTCCGTCAGCACGTATGCGCCTTTTGCCACGTCGGCAACGTTCGCTCTCGTCGATTCGTACACCGGCAGATTCTGACGGCTCAGGATCAGCGCGACCGGACCTTCGTTCTGCTGCAGCGCGTACGCCCAAGCGCTCGAAGTTTCGTTGGCGTCGCTCGGACGAATAACGGTCAGTCCCGGGATCGTCCGCAGCGCGGCCAAATGCTCGACGGGCTCGTGCGTCGGTCCGTCTTCGCCGACTGCGATCGAGTCATGGGTGAACACGTACGTCACCGGCAATTTCTGCAGCGCCGCCAAACGGATGGATGGCCGCAAGTAATCGCTGAATACGAAGAACGTGCTGACGAACGGTTTCACGCCGCCATGCAGTGCCAAGCCGTTACCGGCCGCGCCCATCGCATGCTCGCGGACGCCGAAGTAAATGTTACGGCCCGCATAGGAATCCACGGCAAACGTCTGCTCGCCTTCGATATCCGTCATCGTCGAGTGCGACAAGTCCGCGCTGCCGCCGAAGATCGATGGAACCAGCTTCACGTAATGATTGATGGCATTCCCGCTCGCCACGCGTGTCGAGACGGTTTTGGATGCGTCGAACGTCAGAATGTCTGCGGCATCGATCGCGAACTTGCCGTCGATGACTTGCTTGAGCTCCGTTCCGAGCGATGGATGCTGAGCTTGGTAAGCTTCCACCAACGCGTTCCATTTCGCTTCTTTGGCCGCTCCGTTCTGCTTCAGCTCTTCGAAATGCGTACGTACTTCGGCCGGAACTGTGAACTCTTCCTCGTACTCCCAGCCGTACACTTTCTTCGTTGCCGCTGCTTCTTCCTTGCCAAGCGGAACGCCATGCACTTTGTTCGTGCCGGCCGATTTGCTGCCGTAGCCGATAATCGTCCGCACTTCGATCAACGTCGGCTGCGTTTCGTTCTGCTTCGCTGCCGCGATCGCCGCGGTGATTTGGGCGATATCGTTGCCCTCCTCGATCCGCAAGTATTGCCATTGCGCCGATTCCGCGCGCTTCTGCATCTGTTCCCCGAAGGACAGGTTGAGATCGCCGTCGAGCGAAATATCGTTGGAATCGTACAACACGACCAGTTTGCCCAGCTTCATATGACCCGCCATCGACATCGCTTCGTACGAAATACCTTCCATCAAGCAGCCGTCGCCGACGAGCGCATACGTATAATGGTCAACGACCGGGAATCCATCCTGGTTAAATTTTGCGGCGAGATGCGCTTCGGCCATCGCCATGCCGACTGCCATAGCCAAGCCTTGTCCCAGCGGGCCTGTCGTAGCATCCACGCCGTCGGTGTGGCCGAATTCAGGATGCCCCGGCGTCAAGCTGTTCAGTTTGCGGAACTGCTTGAGATCGTCAATCGATACTTGATAGCCCGACAGATGCAGCAGGCTGTAGAGCAGCGCCGAGCCGTGGCCCGCGGATAAGACGAAACGGTCGCGGTTGAACCATTTGGCATTCGCCGGGTTATGATTCAGCTGCTTGCCCCAGAGCGCATACGCCATGGGCGCTGCGCCCATCGGCAGTCCGGGATGGCCGGAATTCGCGCTGTTGATGGCGTCGATGGACAGTGTACGGATCGTATCGACGGCGAGTTGATCAATGGTTTGCGTGATAGGCATAATTTACTCCTTCTTTCGTTTCGATTTCTTGCTCGGGTTCGGTATCAAACCGCCAGCGATAGCCGTCTTTGGCCAACAGTTCGTCTGAAGCGGCAGGACCGTAAGAACCTGCTGGATAAGAATGAAGCGGCACGAGATCGTCCGCGAATGCATCCAGAACCGGCTGCACCCATTTCCAAGCCAATTCGACTTCGTCCCAGTGCGCGAAGAACGTCGGATCGCCGTTCAGCGCATCGCCGATCAAATTCTCGTACGCTTCGGGCACGTCCTGCTCGCTCGTATGGAAGTTGACGTGCATCGGTTTGAATTCGCCTTTATGCTGCGGATCTCTCGTATTCAGCTGCAGCGTGATGCCTTCGTTCGGGCTGATTTCGAACACGAGGAGATTCGGCGTCTTGCTGTCTTCGTTCGAGAGCGAAGGCTGCTTCAGCGGTTCTTTGAACTCGATCACGATTCGCGTCGATTTCTCCTTCATTCGTTTGCCCGTACGAATATAAAACGGTACGCCGCGCCAAAAATAATCATCGATCTCCAATTTCGCGGCAATGAACGTGTCGTTCATCGACGTCTCGGCAATGCCCGGTTCGGATTTGTAGCCGACGACCGGCTTCCCTTGAATCGTTCCCGCCGCGTATTGTCCGCGGATGATCTGGGCAGCGACGTTCTCTTTTGGAAGCGGGACGACGTTCTCCATGACTTTTTTCTTGCGCAAGCGAACGTCGTCCGACGTGCTGTTGTTCGGCAAATGGATCGCGAGCATCATGAGCAATTGCAGCATATGGTTCTGGAACATGTCTCTGACGGCGCCCACATGATCGTAGTAGCCCGCCCGTTCCTCGACGCCGACCGTTTCGTTGGCCGTGATTTGCACGTTAGCGATGTGGCGATTCGTCCATAATGCCTGCAAGACCGGGTTGGCCTGCTGCAAAATTTCAAGCTTCTGCACCATCGGTTTGCCGAGATAATGGTCAATGCGGAAAACTTCATGCTCTTCGAACGACTGGCTCAGCTTCTCGTTCAGATCGCGGGCGGACTGCAAATCGTGGCCGAAAGGCTTCTCGATCACGAGGCGTTTCCAGCCATCCGCCGAACCGAGCCCGCTCGACTTGACGTTGGCGGCGATCGTTTCGAAGAATTCCGGACCGACGGATAAATAGAACAAGCGATTCGGCGCCGCGCCAAGAGCGGCTTCCCGCTGCTCGACCAATTGCAGCAGTTTGATGTAATCCTCAACTTGGTCAATATGAAGTACGCTATAGCTGAATGCGTTCAAGAAGCGGTTCACAAGCTTGGGATCGTTCGCTTCTCTTCTGGAGAAGCTGCGAAGCGCTTGCCCGACATTCGAGCGGAACGTCTCGTCGTTCAACTCGCGGCGTCCGAGTCCGAACACGGAGAAAGCTTGCGGCAGTTTGCCGTCGATGAATAAATTAAACAAGGCAGGGTAGATTTTGCGTTTGGCCAAGTCACCCGTCGCCCCGAACAATATAAATGTAGTGGCCTCCATAATTACATGACTCCTTCCGGCATCGCATCGCTTGCGGCACTGGTTTCTCTTCCTTGGTTCAACTATAATACGAATAGCATCCATACAAGTAATACATATATTTCACAGGAGCTATAGACCACGTCTATGACCAACAATTACGAGCTGTACAAGGTTTTCTACTGGGCCGCGAAGACGGGAAGCTTGACCCAGGCAGCCAAGGCGCTGTATATCACTCAGCCGAGCGTCAGCCACGCCATCAAGCAGCTGGAAGACAGCTTCGGCCTCACTTTGTTTTACCGGACGTCCAAAGGCGTCTCGCTGACGCAGGAAGGCGCGGTGCTCTATTCCTACATCGAGAAGTCTCAAATCTTGATTTCGGTGGCAGAGGAGAAAATGACCGCGCTCAAAAACCTCGGCAGCGGCGAGCTTCGGATCGGCGGCAGCGATTCGCTGTTCAAGCATTACTTGCTTCCTTATTTAGAAGACTACCATCGGAAGTATCCGGGCATTAAGCTGCATTTGAATCACGGAACGACGCCGGAAACGATCTCTTTCTTAAAAGAAGGCCGCATCGACGTGGGCGTCGTACGGATGCCGATCGTCGACGATCAGCTCGAAGTGATGCGGGGCATTCAGCTGCAGGATTGTTTCGTGGCGGGCGAACGATACGCCGAGCTCAAAGGCGTGGAGCTGTCCATGGAGCTCCTGCTCCACTATCCAATCATCCTCTTCTCGCGCAACAGCCGGGTACGGATGGCCATCACGGAGCTGTTCCAAAGCTACGGCTATGAAATCAAACCGGAAATCGAGGTCGGAAGCGTCGATTTGCTTATCGAGTTCGCCCGCAAAGGCCTCGGCATCTCTTACGTGACCCGGGAATTCGTGGCCAAGGAGCTGGAGGCGGGCTCGCTCTTCGAAATCCAACTGGACGTGAAGCTGCCCCCGTCGCAGGTCGGATTCATGATCATGCGCAACATGCCGCTCTCCAGCGCGGCGAGCAAGTTTATCGAGCTTGTGAAGTAATCATGCGAAACAGCCATCGAGTCCTCGAAGTGAGGCTTGGTGGCTGTTTTATTAGTAGGTGTGCGAGAGCGAAGGGGCGGGCGGCGTGGATGGAATCGCGGATGCTAAGCAGGGCGGACGGCGTGGATGGCATGCTGAGACGGAGGCCCGCGCAAAGACGCGGATGGCATAGGTGTGATAGCGGACGCAGCAAATGAATGCGTGGCGAAAGTACCCGTGCTGCTAATGGACGTTGGGTTCAGTGCTGTGTAGTGGCTGTGGACCTTTCAAACCCGCACGCGCCTGGCTACTAGCACGAACGCCTGCCGCAAAACTCTAACGAACCGTATAAACCTTATTCATGGTTTTTGAGGCCCGCTGGAATTCTAACGAACCCCACATTCGCTATTCAAAGCCGTCGTACCTATTTCTCCCGATTTTCGCTAGATATCGCTTCAATAAGGTTTCCTAGATTCGTTAGAATTCGAAAGGACGCTAAAACCATCAAATAACGCTTGCTCGGTTCGTTATATTGATGTGATCCCCCTGTGATAGCCCCCTCGCAACCGTCCTCCGAATTTATTTTAACTCTACGTAAGTACCAAGACCCATACCCTGTCTGACATGCGGAATCTCGTAACTGCGCGCGCAACGACATTCGATAAAATCGGACGTCGGATATGACGGATCCCCGACCTGAGACGGGGGCGCCTCCTTGGCGGAGGACGGTTTTTCCAAGGGACGACTTCGGGTATAGTTCAACAAGAGAACAAATCCAGGAGGTTTATAACCATGTCAGACCCTGTGTTGCAGCTTCGCAACCTGACCAAAACAATCGGCAGACGAAATATCGTCGATGATCTTACATTCGATATTCCCGCTGGAGAAGTGTTCGGCTTCCTCGGTCCGAACGGCGCGGGCAAAACGACGACCATTCGCATGATCGTCGGCTTGATCTCCATGTCGAAAGGGGAAGCGTTCATCAAGGGCATCTCCGTCCGCAATCACTTCGAGCTCGCGATGACCCATGTCGGAGCGATCGTCGAAAATCCCGAAATGTATAAATTTCTGACCGGCTATCAGAACCTGGTTCACTTCGCGCGCAGGCACGAAGGCGTTACGAAGGCGCGAATCAATGAAGTCGTCGAACTGCTCGGCCTCCAGAACCGGATCCACGAGAAGGTCAAACGCTATTCCCTCGGCATGCGCCAGCGGCTCGGCGTCGCTCAGGCGATACTGCACCGGCCTTCGCTGCTCATCCTTGACGAGCCGACGAACGGACTGGATCCCGCGGGCATCCGCGAGCTGCGGGATTACTTGCGCAAGCTGACGAAGGAAGAAGGCATCTCCGTCATCGTCTCTTCCCATCTGCTGTCCGAGATGGAGTTGATGTGCGACCGGGTCGCCATCATTCAATCCGGCAAGCTCGTCGATGTACGGTCCATTAATGAAATTCAGGATGCGGCCCAGTCGAAAATCGTCATCGAAGCCGGCGATTTGCCGGCGGCCCAGCGCCTGCTTGCCGCGGCGTTCGACCCGGCCCTCATGTCCGTGTCCGGCAGCCAGCTTGAGCTGACGGCGGATAAATCCGTCATTCCGCATATTGCGAGGCTGCTCGTTAACGCGGAGATCGACGTGCACGGCATCCATGCCGTACAGAAATCGCTGGAGGAACAATTCCTCGAAATGACCGGAGGTGAGATGGTTGTCTAGCATGACGAAGCTTATTCGCAACGAGAATATGAAGATTTACCGCCGCCCTCGCACTTGGGCGATGATCGGCATTCTGATGCTCGCCATCGGGCTCATGAGCTGGGCACTGAAACATGACGAGAACAAGAGCGATCCTAATTGGCAGCAGCAGCTGACGCAACAGAACGCCCATATGCAGCAGAATCTGCAGGAAGGCAAAAATCTCGACGCCAGCGACAAAGAACAGATCCAAAACGCGATCAAGCTGAACGAATATTATATCGCACATGATATTAACCCGCACAAGCTGTCGCTCTGGAGCTACGTGAATACCTCTGCGTCCCTGATCATACTGGTCACGCTCTTGACGGTCATCATCGCCGCGGACATGATCGCCGCCGAGTTCTCCTGGGGTACGATCAAGCTGCTGCTCGTCGGTCCCGCTTCGCGAACGAAAGTGATGATGAGCAAATATATTGCCGTCATGGGCTTCGCCTTACTGCTGCTCTTGCTCGCCTTCGCCGCCGCTTTCACAGCTGGAGGCATACTGTCGGGCTTCTCCGGGCTGAGCCTGCCGAATGTCACGATCTTGAACGGCGTCATCCACGAAGGCTCGATGATCGTGAACGCGCTGCAGAAATACGGCTTCGCCGTCGTCTCGCTGCTCATGTACGTCACGATGGCGTTCATGATCTCATCGGCGTTCCGCAGCTCCTCGATGGCCATCGCCTTCTCGCTGCTGTTCATGCTGCTCGGCAATTCGCTGTCGGAATTCTTTCACGCGTACGATTGGGTGAAATACCTGCTCTTCTCCAATGTCGATCTGACGCAGTACTTGGCAGGCAGCGCGCCGCTCCGGCCGGAGATGACCATGTCGTTCTCCATCCTGATGCTCGTCGCTTATTATGTAGTCTTCCAATTCATCGCCTGGCTGCTGTTCACCAAGCGCGACGTGGCCGCTTAATAAGTTAATGGCTGCGCAATAGAAAGAACGAAAGGCCGCTCCTCCGCATATCGCGGGAGAGCGGCCTTTTGCTAATTAGTTCCATGTCATTTCAGTCGATCCGGCAGCTTTCTCGGCGAGTACCGGGAAGTTATCCTTCACTTTGCCGATCTCTTCAATGCGCAGTTCGATAGGCTGCAATACTTTCGATGCATCCTTCTCGTTCGTGAACGTCGTCGCATTCTCCAGATAAGCATCGACAATTTGCTTCAATTGTTCCGGCTTAATCAGCTTATCATCCACGCCAATGCCGATTTGAATGACGTTGGTACTCGGATCGCTCGCAAAGCCCGTCAGCGTCACGCCCGCTTCGTCATCCAGCTGACCGATGTTCTTGGCCAATCCGTTGCTGATTTCCACGAATTCATCCGTATCTCCACGATCGACACAGCCCGTGACAAGCGCGAGCACGCCTGAAATCGCGATAATCGCCACAAGCTTTCGCAAATTCAACTTCATCTCGCTGGCTGTCCTCCTTTGCTTTTTTCACTCTCTATTACAACACTGTTCCTACAGAAAAGTTTCGATAATCACTTCCACCATTGCAATAATGACTGCCGCCCTGATGGTCTGCCTCGCCTCATTGCGCGATCATAACGGTCAAATAAACCGCCGTCCCCCACATAACGAGCGCGGAGAACTTATTGAGTCCCGCAAGCAGCCGCCCCGACCGGTCTTTCGCTCCGACGATTCTTCCCGCCAACGCCAAGCCGAGATACCATAGCCAGGAGACGACGATACAACTGATCGCAAACGCGGCCTTGGCGTGCCCGCTATAATTCAGCGAGCTCGTGCCGATTACCCCGATCGTATCCATAATCGCATGGGGATTGAGCAGCGATACGGAAAACGCGAAAGCGATCTGCTTCCTCGTTCCCATCGGTTCCGGCGGCTTCTCCGACGAACTTGAATCCGAATCCTTGCCTCCGGTACTGCTGCGCCATGTCACCCAGCCCATATAGAGCAGGAACACGATGCCCGCTGCCATGAGGCTCATCTTCAACCATCCGATCCCGAAGGCGGCCGTCGATACGCCGAGCACCGCAAGCAGAATGAGCATCGAATCGCAGAACGAAGCGACGAGAATGACCGGCAGCGTCCGGAGGTACCGGGATTGAACCGCTCCCTGGTTGAACACGAACATATTTTGCACGCCTAACGGCAAGATGAGGCCGAAGGCAAGGATGAAGCCTTGCAGGATAGCACTAACCATGAACGATTTCCTCCGCATGCAGCCGATGATGTGACTGACTCTATTTCCTAGGTAATATTCCGCACCAAAAAAAAGACGACTTCCGAAAGTCGGAAGTCATCTATTATACATGACTATTTGGTTGAACGCCATCATTATTCGCAGCGATGTCAGGGCTCCGACACCCCTTACAACTCGACCATCGCCTTTATCACTTTCGATGCCGGGTTCAGCCAATCCTCGAATCGTTCGATCATTTCATCAAACGAGGCGTGATGGGTGACGTATCGCTCCACGTCAATCGCGCCGCTCCGCAGCACCTCCAGCACATGCAGAAAATCCTCCTTCGTCGCGTTCCGGCTGCCCATCAGCGTCGTCTCGCGTTTATGGAATTCCGAATCGTCGAATGAAATATCGCCCTTCACGAGCCCGACGTAGACCAGCGTTCCGCCATTCGCCACGAACCGGACGGCGTCCGACATCGATTTGGCGTTTCCGGTGGCATCGAAGACGACGATCGGGAAATCCCCGTCCGTAATCGCCTTCACCCGCGAAACCGGATCCTTCAGCGCGTTGACTGTATGATCGACAGATGCCCACTGCTGGCAAAAGGCGAGCCGCTCGTCGTTAATATCCATCGCGATGACGTTAGCGCCCAGTTGTTTGGCGAAGGTCATGACGCCAAGGCCGATGGGTCCTGCCCCGATGACGAGCGCCGTATCTCCCGCCGTAAGCCCCGAGCGCCGAACGGCATGCGCGCCGATGCTGAGCGGCTCCACCACGGCCGCTTGCTCAAGCGTCAGTCCGTTCGTGCCGAGCAGATGCGTGACCGGCACGGAAATCCGCTCGCGCATGCCGCCGTCCGTATGCACGCCGAGTACCCGCATCGACGCGCAGCAGTTGGTTTTTCCTTTGCGGCAGGCAATGCAAGCGCCGCAATGCAGGTAAGGGATGATGCTCACTTGATCGCCGATTTGCAGGCCGGCTTCATTGTCGCCGATACGCTCGATGATGCCGGACAGCTCGTGACCGAGTATCCGCGGATAAGCGAAGAAAGGCTGATTGCCCTTAAAAGCATGCAGATCGGTGCCGCAGATGCCGATCCGCTTAATGCGCACGATCGCTTCTCCTTCCGCGAATGCGGGCTCCTCCAGCTCCGTCATTTCGAACCGCTCGACTTCTTTGCATACAATTCCTCTCATGCGTCTCTCCTTCCCTGCGTTGCCGAATTCTCAACATGGCCGCGCGGCGATAATCGAATCCCATTGTTCATGCGTTCAGCCGCTCCAATTCGTTCCAGTAGTGAAGAACCCGCTCCGTAAAGCCCGGCCAACCGGACAAGTCCCGTCCCCACAATGCCGTATCCGCGAGCAGCGTCGACAGCGTTTTTTCCACTGGTTGCCGCTCGCTCCAAGCTGCTGCAAGAACGGCAAGCAGTCCCGCATCGTCTCTTAGCTCATATTCGCTGCCCGCAAGCGTCCGGCCGACAAACTTGCCGTCCCGCTCTTCGGCGCGATAATACCGGAGCAAGCCCGCGAATCCTTTAACCAGCCCATCAGGCACCTGCACGCCGCGCTCGGCGTAATGCGCCATCGAGGGAAGCAGCCGTGCCCGGACTTTGCTGAGGCTGTTCATGGCGATATCGTACAGCCGATGGCGAATGAACGGATTCAAGTACCGCTCGTACACCGCCTCCGCATAAGCGCGCATGTCCGGCTCGGGGTACGGGAGCGACGGAATGATTTCCTCTTCCACCGTGCGCCTGACGAATTCGCTCCATGCCGGTTGCTCCATCAGCTCGCGTACATGCTCCAGCCCATGAAGCAGTCCCAGGGGCGTCATCAACGTATGCGCGCCGTTCAAAAGCCGGACTTTGCGCAGCTGAAACGGTGTCAGATCGTCGACCCAATGCACGTTCAATCCTGCCGCGCGCAGCGGAAGGAGGCGTTCCAGCTCAGGCTCCGCTTCGATCGCCCACAAATGATAAGGCTCGCAGGCCGTCAGCATTTCATCCCGATAGCCCCATTCGGCAAACCAGGCTTCCGCCTGTTCGTCGTCCGGATAGCCGGTCACGATCCGATCGACCAGCGAGTTCAGAAACCGGTTATGCGCCCGCACCCAGTTCGCGAACGCCTCCGGCAACTGCCAATCCGCCGCGTAACGAAGGACGCATTCGCGCAGCGTATCTCCATTGCGATCGATCAGCTCGCAAGGCAGGAAAATAAGTCCCTTGTCGGGCGCGCCGCCGAACGTCTCGTAACGGCGATACAGCAGCCGCGCGACTTTTCCCGGGAACGACAGCGTCGGCGTCTCGTCCGCCAGCGGCTCCGGCCGATAAGCAAGGCCCGCTTCCGTCGTATTGGAAATCACGAGCTCCAATTCGGGATTGTCCGCCAGCGCAAGAAACCGTCCCCACTCGGCGTACGGATCGAAGACTTGGGAGAACGCCTTAATGACCTCGCGGCGTTCCACGCGCTCGCCGTTCTCCAGACCGCGGACGACCAGCGTATAGAGCCCGTCCTGCGCGGCCAATTGCGCAATCTTCTTCTGTCCCGCAGGCCGCGGCTGCGTCACGGCGATGCTGCCGGCGAACAAGCCCTGCTTCCTGCACGTATGAATCATCCAATCCGCGAACCCGCGCAGGAAGTTTCCTTCGCCGATCTGCAGGATGTTCGCGGCGCTGCCGTTCATCCGCTCGTATTCGCTGCGTTCGTCTCCGGCCAGTAACCCGGCGTTCAGTGTACCTGACATGCGTTGCACCCCTTTGGCACTTCATTGGATTTGCTGTATCCGCTTACGATTTATTCTACTCCATCATAATTACGCATCAAATCATCTGAATGATGTATATTGCTGCTCGATTTTGCTATGATTCATAGAGATGCATGAAGGTCGAGGAGGTCTTAGCCATGCAAGCCATTCATAAGCGATTCGAAGACAGCGACAACTTCCCGTTCAGCCTCGTCTATAAAGACACCAAATCGCCGCAGCGCGAGCTGCCGGATCATCTGCACGATTGGCATGAGCTCATTTACGTGTATGCCGGCAAAGGGACGCTGTTCATCAATCACGCCTTTTACGACATGCGGCCGGGAGACGTGTTTCTGATTCCGGGGAATACGGTGCATCGCGCGTTTCCCGACGAGCGGACGCCGGTTACGTCGAGCGCCCTCTTCTTCGCCCCGTCCCTGATACAGCCCATGAATCTCGGTGAATCCTATTCCTTGCTGCGGTGTTTCGAACAAGCCCGCAAACGAAAACAGTACAAGCTGGAGACGTCTGCCGCCGAGCGGGAAACGATCGCAAGACTGCTCGACGACAGCCAGCGCGAAGGCATAACGAGGCTGCCGAACTATCGAGTGGCGATTCTCATTCGCATCCACGAGCTGCTGCTGACCGTAAACCGGATGGCCGTTCCGGAGTCGGCGGCGCAGGACGAGCCGGGCGGCGCGGAACCGGTCTGGATGCGCTCAACGCTGACCTATATCGATGCCCATCTCGGAGACGCCGACCTGAAGCTGGCCGACTTATCCCGCCGGGCGGCCATCACGCCGTCCCACTTCTCCCGCGTCTTCAAGCAGCTGACCGGCATGAACGTGACCGACTATGTTGTCGTGAAACGCATTATGCTCTCCAAAGAGCTGCTTCTGCGCACCGACGACAGTATCGGAGCGATCTGCGCCCAATGCGGCTTCGACAGCGAATCTTACTTTTACAAAAAATTCAAGCAGATGACGGGGATGACGCCGTCGGCTTATAAGCGCGGCGAACGGGGCGGGTAGCGTAGCGGGTTGTCGTGCAGTGCAGTGCATCGCAGGATGCCGTGCAGCGCCTCTGCGCGGGGTGCCGTGACACGCCTCTTCCCGGGACCCCGTTCCGCGCACCTCTGCGCAGGCCGCCTTGCCGGGCACGCCGCCCTCCAGCAAACGAACGTAAAAAGCCAATCTTCCACTGTAAGGAAGATTGGCTGCTTGTTTATTTTAGCGATAGCCGAGCGAGGCCAGGTTGTTGTAGCTCGTCTGCAGGCAATCGAACGGACTGCCTTCGCAGGTGTCCTGCTCCACGAGCAGATATTTCACCGATTCGGCTTGCTCGAGCGCCTTCATGATGGCTTTGAAGTTCATGTTGCCTTCCATTACGGGCGCCATGACCGGCGTCATGCCGCGAACGTCCATGTCCTTCAGATGCACGCAATGCAGACGGTCCTTCAGAATGCCGATCCATTCGCACACGTCCGCGCCGGCAGCCTGCACCCAGTACGTATCGAGCGTAATGCCCATTTCTTCCGGCGAGAAGTCTTCGACCAGCCGTTCGATCATCCGCTTGCCGCCGATTTTCTCGAATTCGAAATTATGGTTGTGGTACATGAACAGCTTGCCGGCGTTCGCGATCTGCTTGGCCGCATCCCGGAAATCCGCCGCGAAATGGCCGTACCAGTCCGTCGTCCGGTATTTATCGGGCAGCCCGCCGATGCCGATATACGGGCAGTCCAACACTTCATGCTCCCGAATGACGGCTTCCGTCTCGTTAACCAGCCGGTCGGCACCGACATGCGTCAATACGATGCGGAGCGACAGTTCGTCGCAAATCCCCTTCAGCGTCTCCGGCGCGATCTTGCCCGTGCCCGATACTTGAATCGTGGAATACCCCATAGCGGCAATCTTCTGCAAGCTCCGCTTGATGTCCGTTTCCGTCTGCGTAAACGTTCTCACCGTATACAATTGTGCGCCTAAAATCATGAATAAAGTCCTCCTTCGATCGTTTGGAATAGGGATCGCAAACCGCTGGCTTTCTCGCTCACTCATACGCCACTCATACGCTCACGCAACGGGCTACTCCCAGAATGTCGCTGCCGCGCCCTTCAACCTTGCCAAGCCTTCCGCAAAAAAATAGTCGCCGTAGATGAGCGGCACGTTGACGTTCTTGCCTTCCGGATAGTGACTGGTCCCGCTCAGGATGAGGCCTTCTTCGTTCTCGTTCTCCCAGGCGCCGTAATTCCGGTACAGCGACTCCAATATCCGAATCGCGGCCGGACGGTACGGCGCATCTTTGTCCGCAACTTTGTCCGCCAATAAGAGCAGCCCGCTCGCCGCACAGGCGCCGGCGGACGTATCCCGGAATCGTTCGACGCCGGCCGGGAGACGGAAATCCCAATGCGGCACGCTGTCCGCAGGCAAATGCGCCAGGAAGAAATGCGCGACGCGCTTCGCCGCGTCCAGATACGCCGTCTTGCCCGTATGATGGTAAGCCAGCGTCAAGCCGTATAACGCCCACGCCGTCCCGCGCGACCAAGCGGATTCCGGCGCGTAGCCTTGACCGCCGATATGCTGGACGCACTCCCCGGTGACGGAATCGAACCGGACGATATGATAAACGGATCCATCCGGCCGGATGAAATGCTCCAGCACCGTATCCAGATGCGCTTCGGCCACATGGCGGTAACGGGGATCGCCCGTCATGTTCGACGCCCAGAACAATAACGGCATATTCATTGCGCAATCGATAATGGCAATGCCGGAATTGTCATGTTCTTCGCTCCACGGATTCCAGGCACGAATGTAACGGCCTTTCAGATTGAAACGGCCGGCCAGCATGTTCGCGGCGATGAGCGCACGGCGTTTCGATTCTTCCGTGCCAAGCAGCTTATACTGCGCGATGCTTGTCAGCGTCCACATGAAGCCCATGTCGTGATCCAGCCTGTAATATTCCGCCAGCACCGGGTCAAGCGCTTCTTCGCACCGCTGAGCCAGTTCCCGGAACGAAGCGTCCCCCTCTTCCGCATGCAGAAGCCAGAGCAGACCCGGCCAGAAGCCCGCCGTCCACCATTCCGGCGCCTCCAGCGCGTAAACGCCGTTCACGCTGGCATGCGGAAAACCGCTGCCGATGCGTTTGCTTGTGCGCGTGACTTTGGCGGCCGTCTGCTGCCATGCCCCTTCCAGCCAATCGAGCGTTTGCCCGTCTTGCAGCGCTTCATGGGTTTGGTTCATTTGATTCATCTGTACCCCTCCCGTTTCATCATGAATGGCGAGCAAAGTTCCTCATCATCTGCTTCAATCCAGCGATTTCGCTTAATCACAGAGCTGTGCAGCGCGCCGATCATTCAAACTGGAACGTCAACTGAACCCGCTGCTCCAGCCTCGGCGCCAGCACCTGAAAATCGATGGCATGCCAGTCGGTTTCCCGGCCGAAATGATCGGCCAGCGTATGGTTTTCCGCGCTTGGCCGCAGCTGCTCGGCATCGTAACGGATCGCGAGTCTCCGCCCTTCTTCGCTCTGCAGGGTTACAATGCCGGCCAGCGTCAAATCCGGCTTGATACGGGAAACGATGCGTTCCACGATAGCGCCGGGCACGGATGAGAAACGGTAGACATCCTCCAGCGTAAGCGAAGGCAGCTCGGACTTCCGCCACACGAAACGCCGCTGCAGCGATTCCAGCTGCGGCAAGCCGTACGCGTCTGCCATATCGAACATCAGCTCGTCCTGCTTCTCGCCGATCGACACCGTCACGTCGCGGGCGGCGTTTGCTCTTCCCGCGATCTGGTGCTTGCCGTCCACGACCGGGACGGAATGCCCCTGCGAGCCGTTGCAATCGTAACCGTACCGCCCCGCTCCGAAATAGTCGGCCGTATACTCGCCGCTTCCGAGATCGCAGACGAATACCTCGCCATCGCCCGTCAGGATGAACTGGCCGATATCGTTATGGTTATGCGGCTCCTCGTTATGGCCGCCCTTCGCGGCAAAACCGAACCGCCCGGCTCCCGGCGCGGTGCGGGAAACGAGCCATTGGGCATTCGGCAAATAATAATCGCCGCTCGCCCAGCTCTCGCCTTTCATCTGCGGGTCGAACCAGAGCAGGTTGCGGAACGCATGCGCCCAGCGGCTGCAATGATCCTCCGTGAACGGCGCCCGAAGCGCGTTCGGCGGAGGCGCTGTCTCCGGATAACGGCCGGCCAAGTAGTGCGAGAGACCGATTTGGACATTGGCATGCTGAACGGCGTCGGAGAAATTAACCGTCGTATCGCCGTCGAGATAGGCCTTCTGCTGGAATTGGGCGATCTGCCGCACTTTATCGTTCTCGAACAAGTCAATCGCGCCTTTCGTCCGCCGCTCCAGCAAATCGGCGAAATAAACGAAATAGCCGAAACCGTAATTCCAGTAGCCGACGCCTTCCAAGCAAGCGCCGTCATCGCCCAGGCCGGACAAATAATGATTCATCGTGCCGAGCGCCTTCTCCACGATTTCCGCCAATCGTTCCGTTTCGTCCAACAGCAGAAGCGCCGCAGACGCGATGGATCCTGCGCAAACCGAAGCCCAGTTATTATCGACCGTTTCCCAAAAGTAAGGACCTTGAAGCAAGTAAGGCTTGAACAACCGCTGGACGACTTCTTCAACAATTCTGCTCCGGAGGAGGGGAGGAAGCTCGGATCCGGCCAGACATGCAATCTCGCATAACGCAAAGCCCGTCTCCGCCGAGAATAGATCGATCGCCGTTCTGCGCTCCCGCCTGCTCCATTCCGGCGAATCGATCGCGAACGCCTGTCCGCCGTCCGTTTCTGCCGAATCTCGCAAATGCGCCGGCAGGCACCACGTATATTCATTGCAAATCGACCATATCACATCGTGCAGCGCCGTTCGGTACCGCTCATCGTTCGGCTCCAGCTGCGTCAAGAATGCCATCGCGTTCAGCCTTCTGCGCTTCTCGAAATAGACCCTTTCATAGGCCAGCCTGCTGCCCGTCGTCTCGAACAGCGTAAACAGCGAGTAGCGCAGCTCCGGAATCGGCTCCCCGAGCAATCTCAGTCCCTCCGACTTAATCTCCGCGACCATAGCCTCGTAGTCCGCCGACGTGCTCACCCGGCTCCAGAATTGCGCTTGGTCCTCTGACGGGAACAACAGTGCTGCGCCGGACGGCGCTCCGTTCTCCAGGCTTGCGCGAATAAACGCCCGATTCATCGCGATCTCTCCTCTCCTGAATTTCCTGCATTGAAGCCGATTCTAGCTGCGCCGTGCAACCATCCATTCTGCCGCGGCCGTCGCGCATTATCCGCACAGGATAAAGCGCTTCCACTTCGCGCGGAACCGCGCTGCATGAAGCAGCCCGGCGACGGCAAAATCACTGCCATCGCGCCTGTCCAATGTCCGGTCATACCGGGAACAACGCCGGTACGCCCGTCAAATTAATGCTCGGTTCCTTGCACGATCCGGCTCGCCCCGGCTTGCTTAAACCGTTCCGCCGTCTCGGACGGCATAGCCGAATCCGTAATAATCGCTTTGACCTCGTTTAATTTGGCAAACGTAAACAGCGCCGCCTGCCCGAATTTACGATGGTCCGCCACCACGTAAGACGATTTTGCCGTTTCCAGCCACGCGCGCTTAATATCGACGGATTCGCCCGAATAGATCGTGAAGCCATACTCCGGATGAACGCCCGTGGCGGACAGAAACGCCTTGGAGATATTCAGCTTGCGGATGTAGGCTTCCGCTTCCGTGCCGATCAGCATGTTGCGCATCTGATAGCCGCCGGGAACGACAAGGCGTATCCGTTCTTTGCGGGCAAGCTCCGCGATGACGAACAGGTCGTTCGTCACGATCGTCAGCGGCTGATCCGGCAGCCGTCTGGCAAGCTCCAGCGTCGTCCGGCCACCGTCCAATGCGATCACCTCGTTCGGCTCGATGAGCGCCGCAGCCGCAGCCGCGATTTCCCGATGCTCGACCGGAACCTCGTCCTGCTTAGGCGACAGAATGCCGTGCTGATTCTCCTGCGCGAGCACCGCCCCGCCGTGAATGCGCAGCAGCAGCCCTTTCTCCTCCAGCTTCGCCAGATCCTCCCGGATTGTCTTGCCTGTCACGTGCAGCTGTTCGGTAAGCTCGGCGACCGTTACTTCCCTCTCGGCCAGCAGCATTTCCATGATTTTCTCGTATCTTCGCAGTGGGTTCATTCCGTTCATCGCTTTCATGCTTAGTTTTGCGTTGATTTTAATTCTTCCAAACGCATAGTTCGTTCATATATGTTCATTTTGTAATTTCTATGTTCAGTTTATGTTTTCGATCGCATTCATGCAAGTCTTTTATCCTCGCATTCGCGATTCCTCGCAACCTCGAGCTATCCTTCCGCGTCTATGTATATACCAACACTTAGGAGGAACTATGACTACCGATCACCCGACTGTGAAATCAACTCGAATCTGCTGTCTGCTGCTTGCTTTGCTCTTATTCGCAATGAGCGTCCGGCTGGAAGACGCGAAAGCCGCCTCTCAGCAATCATCCGTTTCCAAAGCCAACGCCATTGCGATCTATCTGGAGGACGAGAAATTACCGGCTGACGTCCCTCCCTACGTAATACCGAAGCTGAATATGACCATGGTGCCGCTCCGCGTTATTAGCGAAGGGCTCGGCGCCGTCGTGAACTGGGACCCGTCATCGCGCTCCGTGACCATTCAACGTTCGCATACGCTCATTAAATTGCAAAGCGGACAGAATAGCGCGCTCGTCGATGACAAGCAGGTCAAGCTGGACGGCAGCGTCCAGATCATGTCGGGAAGAGTCATGGTGCCGCTGCGGTTCGTCGGCGAATCATTGGGACTTACGGTAGTCTGGGAACAGGCAAGCAAATCCATATTTCTCTATGACACGGGCAGTTCCGGAACGGGATCTGGCTCTGGCTCTGGCTCCGGCTCTGGCACGAACCCCGGTTCTGGCACTGGCACTGGCACTGGCACTGGCACTGGCACTGGCACTGGCACGAACCCCGGCACCGGACAAGGCAGCAGCACAGCTTCCCTGCGCGGCGCCTGGGTATCGACGGTCTACAACTTGGATTGGCCGAGCGCCGCATCCGCAGGCGACGAAGCGAAGCAGAAAGCGGAATTCACGCAGCTCTTGGACGATCTGCAGGACATGGGGCTGAACGCGGTATTCGTGCAGGTCAGACCTGCCGGCGATGCGCTCTATGCGTCGTCCCTCGTTCCCTGGTCCAAATTTTTGACCGGGAAGCAAGGCAAAGCGCCTACCTACGATCCATTAACGTATATGGTAGCGGAAACGCATAAGCGGGGCATGACGTTTCATGCCTGGTTCAATCCGTTCCGGGCCAGCGTCGATGCCAAGACGGATACGCTTGCGCCGAATCACGTCATCCTGCAGCATCCCGATTGGATCGTCTACTCCGGCGGGAAACCGTATCTGAATCCGGGCATCCCGGAGGTGCGTCAGCATATTATCGATACGATCATGGAAGCCGTAAGCGGTTATGACATCGACGGCGTCCATTTGGATGATTACTTCTATCCTTCGAGCGGCGAGTTCCCGGATTCGGCTGCATTCAAAGCGTATAATCCGTTGAACCTGACTTTGGGCGATTGGCGGCGAGGCAATGTGAACGCGTTTATCAGCCAACTGAGCGAGTCGATTCATGCGCTGAAGCCCGGCGTTCGTTTCGGCGTCAGCCCGTTCGGCGTGTGGCGTAACAAGAGCGCCGATCCGACCGGCTCGGAGACGAAAGCGAGCGTCACCGACTACGACAGCATGTATGCGGACGTCCGCATGTGGATCCAGCAGCATTGGGTCGATTACGTCACGCCGCAAATCTATTGGAGCTTCGACAACTTGGCCGTGCCGTACGGCAAGCTGGTTGACTGGTGGGCGAACGAAGTGAAAGGCACCGGCGTGGATCTCTACATTGGCCACTCGCCCTATAAACTGGGCACCGCGGAGGTCGGCTGGCAATCTTCCATTGAGGTGATCCGCCAGCTGGACTACGACAAGACAAAGCCGGAGGTGGATGGCGACGTCTTCTTCAGCGCCAAAGACCTGCGCGGCAATCCGCTCGGCATCAAGGATGCGCTTCGCGCTTACTACGTTCCCGGCAAATAATCGTCATCTGCCCGCTTTTTCAAGCGCATGATGACACAAAAAACCGCTAAACGTCATGAACCTCATGCGTCTAGCGGTTTTATATTGTCGTTCGATATCGACAGCCGAGCAGTCACGCAGCGGATCCGCCTCGCGCAATCTCTCTTGGTCTGCTGCAATCTAGCCGCGATAGACGAAGAACGGCAGTTTCTCGATGCCTGCCAGGCGCAAATAGATGAACAATTGGCCTTTATGGTGAATTTCATGGTCTTTGGCATTCTGAAGCAGCGCGCTGCCCGTCATGGCATGACCGAAGAAATCGATCGATTGCTCCAGCTGTTCCGGCGCGATGGATCTCAGGATCGCTTCCGTTTCTTCCGTGTCCGCCGCGATGTTAGCGCGAAGCTCATCGATGGTCGTGAATGCTTTTGGCGGAACAGCCTGCGTATAAACGCCGTTCTTCACCGTGTTGGCGAACATGCCCATCGCTCCGGTAATGTGCAGGATCAGTCCGGAAAGCGTCATTGCTTTCTCCCATGGTTTCAGTTGAAGCTGTTCTGTCGTGACGTCTTCCAGCATCTGATGCAGTACTTTGCGATGGCTTAGCCATTCGCCAATAAATTCGTTGATCGTCGTCATCTCATACGCTCCTTAAGGTTACCGCAATTTTCCGCCTCGATAGACGGCCTTAATCATTATAGCCGACTGCGAGCCGCATTTCATCCTCTTGACTGCCCGATCCGCAGCTCCTGTCTCTTATGCCAACGGAACAAGCCCCGCAACGAAAAAAATCCGCTATGGCTTCAATCGGAGACCATAGCGGACTTGGCTGCTTGCTCATTTATCTTGCAAAACGATGATGGCCAATCGTTGCGACCACATCCAGGCTGGACCAATACGATCCGGTGGAGATGTCGGGATTGAAGAAATATACGGCGTTCTTAATGTTATTACGGCCGTTCAACGCATCCTTGGCAGCGCGCAGGGCAGTTGCATTCGGTTTGCTTCGATCCAGCAGACCGTTATGGGCCGGAGGGAACTGTCTCCCCGAATAAATCACGTCGCGAACCGAATCCGGGAAGCGCGGGTCCTTCACCCGGTTTAAGATCACATTGGCTAGCGCGAGCTGTCCCGCATACGATTCATAACCTGATTCAACCATCGTAATCTTGGCAAGGAGCAAGTAATCGGCCTCCGTGTACGGCTTCGCAGCTTGATCGAAGAACGACGGAATCGCTACCTTCAGCTTCGTGCCCGGCTTGATCACGGCGTTGCCGCTCAACCCGTTCCGCTTCAATAGCATCGACTTGCCGATACCGAAATCCGCGCTGATTTCATCCAAACCATACGCTTCCGTCACGACAGCCGGCTTCACTGCCGTTAAATTAATCACGTCTGCCGTTTCATTCGTATTCATGTCGGCATGGAGCAAGTCCGCCAGCTGGCGCAGCGGAATGAACAGCCTGCCGTTCTTCACGAACGGATAGGCATCCATCCGATAGCGCTCTTCGTTGAAATAAACAACGGGCACGCCGTTTCCGAGCACGATATCATCGCCTAATGCCGTATGTAACGTTAATTCCTCATTGTCGTTGTCCCAGCTTGCTTTCGCTCCGAACGCCTCGGCGATCCGAGCCGCGGGCACGTACATCCTGTTCAGGAAGACGAAAGCTTCTGAACCGCTCATCTTCACTTTCTCGCCGTTCACTTTAATTATCGCATCTGCTGCAACCGCGGTCGACGCTGCGGATACGATGGACAACGGTCCGATGCAAAGCATCAGCAATCCCATTATCGCTGCAGTTATTAGCCTTCTCGCCGGCTTGCTATCTCTGATCATGCGTACCTCCCAGTTGAGCAAGTTGGTTGGATTAAGCTTCCAACGTTCATCTTCTGGGCAAAATTATAACATAGCCGGTAAGCGCATTTGGATTAACATTTTCACAGAATTCAATGAAATTTAATAAAAACTTTAGCAAAATGTTGAAAAAATTGTCGTTTCACCCAAAAATGCCACGTCAGCCGGACGCGGCTTTTCGATGTTTAACCGTTTGATGCCGCTGTTCCCAGAAGCGTATCCGCCAGTTTGCAACTGCAGCCGCGGACACCTCCTGAATTTGATTGGAGAGATCCCGGAACGGATCGGAGATGCGATTGAACGATTCGCTATTTCATTTCGACGAAATTCGCTATATACATTGGATCGGTTATTCTTATAATGAATTAAAGGGAATCCGTTTCCAGTCCCATCCAACCGCATACCTGCGATAAGGGCAAACCATTTGGAAACTGTGGGACGCAAAGCCATGGCCTAATGTATCTAGCGATACGACGGTAGACAAGGCTGCCGAGTAAAATCGGAAATCCATTCATCACCTGATGGGTTTTTTTGTTTTATCACGAAGAACCGGTACAACATGATTTTCAGGAGGCATCATGGGACATTTCTTATTGGCGAGCGCGGCTTTTCTGCAAATCTTCTGTTCTTCATTAATCTGTTTGCATCTAGTAAAGCGCATGTTCACGGAAGGCTATGCCAAATTATTCTGGCTTGTAAGCGCTGCATTCGTATTCGGGGTCGGCATCTGGTCCATGCATTTCGTCGCGATGCTGGCCTATCCCTTCGATGTTAACGCGATCTACCGATTCGGTACCGTATTCCTGTCCATGTTCATCGTCATCTTCATGTCCTTCTTCTCGCTGTCGCTCTTCTTATATGCTGTCTCGAGGAAACGGAACAAGCTGTTGATTGCTGCAGGCGCCGTGCAAACGGCCGGCATTTGCGCGATGCACTACGTCGGCATGCATGCCGTTAAGATGAACGAGGACATGCACTTCGGTCAACCGTTCTCCGTTCCGTCCATCCTATTGTTCATGCCTGTCTTCATTGGCGTGTTTCATGAAAAACGGATTTTCAAAGCAGGGATTTGGCTCAAAATGCTGAGCGCGCTCGCTCTGTCCATAGCCATTAGTTTTCTTCATTACGGCAACATGCCGGTTATCCATCCGCAGCACATTCACGGGCCGCAGAATTCTCCCGTTCAAAATATGAACAATTTGATTCTCGCCATCACGGTCGTGTTCGTCGTGGCGATCATCCTGGTGTACTCCGTCGTCATTCTGATGATTGACAGCCGGCTGAAGAAAAGCGAAGAACGCCTGAGGCAGTTGAACATGATGTATTCCCTTACCTTAAACTCGGTTGACGAAGGCATATTAAGGCTCGATGAACAGAAGAACGTCGTGTTCTGGAATTCGGCGGCAGCCAAGATCACCGGCTTTCAATCCGCCGAGGTTGTCGGCAAACCGCCGTACTTCCTCGCATCCGTGAATGGCGAACCGCAATGCCCGGTTCGGAACATCTACGACACGGGGACCGAGAAGTCGGCCGAAGACATGATCTATCACAAGAACGGCGAAACGCTCCCCGTGGAGTTCCATATCACGCCGATGTTCAATGTACGGACCGTCGTCGGCGCCGTCATTAATTTCACCGACATCTCCGAACGCAAGAAGAATGAATCCTTCATCCGCGCCTCGGAGAAGCTGTCGCTGGCCGGACAGCTGGCGGCAGGGATCGCGCATGAAATCCGAAATCCGCTCACTTCGGTCAAAGGCTTCGTCCAGCTGCTGCAGCGAGGGATTCAGAAGCCGGAATATATGCCGATCATGATGTCCGAAATCAACCGCATGGAGCTTATCATCAGCGAGCTTCTGATGTTGGCGAAGCCTCAGAACGCGCATCGGAAACCGATGGACATGTGCGAATTGCTGGAGCACGTGATCTCCCTGATCGAATCGCAGGCCATTCTGAACGACGTCCAAATTCAAATCGAGTACGAGGAAGCCCCGCTGTTCATTCAATGCGATGCGAACCAGATCAAGCAAGTCTTCATTAATATTATCAAGAATGCGATCGAGGCTTCGCAAGGGGGGACGATCCAGGTTCGGATCGAGCGGGCGGGAGATGCCATTGTCGCGTCCGTTACGGACAACGGCTGCGGGATTCCGCAAGACATGCTGGATCAAATCGGACAGCCTTTCTTCACGACGAAGGAGAAAGGAACCGGACTCGGACTGACGATCAGCAATAAAATCATTGCGAGTCATGAAGGCACGACGGCAATCTCAAGCGTTACGGGAATCGGAACGACGTTTAAAATAAGCCTTCCGCACGCATCACAGCGATCACACCCTATTGAGCGGCATGAAATCGAAGCAAACGAGCTGATTTCTCACGGCGCCCTATGATCCTCCAGATGACAAACGGAAAAGAGCGTGAAGGATATGATGGAAGCTTCTACTCACCTGACAAGCAGTTATAATGTGTATCTGGTTTGTTTATCCTTTATCATTGCGCTGTTCGCTTCTTACACGGCATTGAATTTAGCGAAGCGAGTCCTGTCATCCAAAGGGCGCAAGCAGACGCTGTGGCTGGTCGGCGGGGCCTTCGTCATGGGGCTCGGCATTTGGTCCATGCATTTTATCGCCATGCTCGCTTTCCATTTGCCCCAGGGCGCATCGTACCATGTCGCAACGGTCGCCGTTTCGATCCTCGTGTCCTTCCTAGGTTCATTGTTCGGCTTCGCATCCGCCAGCCGCCCGCGCTTTAACAAGTACAAGCTGCTGATCGGAGGCGGTTTCATGGGACTCGCCATCAGCGGGATGCATTATATCGGCATGTCCGCTTTGGAAGGGGTCGCGATCTCTTATAATCCCTATCTATTCACGCTCTCGATCATCATTGCCATCATCGCTTCCATTACCGCGCTCTTCCTCTCCTTCCATACGCACAAAAGCTTCTGGATGAGCGGCCTGCTCATGGGTATCGCCATCACGGGGATGCACTACACGGGCATGGCCGCTGCCACGATGACCATTCCCGATCACGCCATGACCATGCTGATGGATAATCAAAATATGGACTATGTCGACATGGCGATCTATGTCGCCTTCGGTACGATCGTGATCTTCGGCATCAGCTTCATCAGTTCGTTGACGGCGGATCAGCGCTTGGCGGAACAGCTGGCTTTGAAAGGCTCGATTCTCGATTCGGCCATCGATTGCATCATGATGTTCAATCATCGGGGAACGGTTATCGAGTTCAATCCGGCGGCGGAGCAGCTGTTCGGCTACAAACGCGAAGAAGTCATCGGCAGGCAAATGGCCGATCGGCTTATCCCGCCCCATCCTGGCAGCAGCGCCCGCGTAAGCCGACTGCTTGCGCCAAGCAATAAATCGATGCTGGGCAAACGCATGGAGGCGACGGCTCTACATGCGAATCAATGCGAGTTTCCGATCGAAATGACCGTGACCAGAATCAAGAAAGAGAAAGCGCTCATTTTCACGGTATACATCCGCGACCTCACCGAGCGGAAGCGAGTGGAACAAGTGCTTCGGGAAAGCGAGGAACGGTACCGCCGGCTGATCGAGTTCTCGCCGGAGTCCATTTTCGTGCAAAATGACGGGCTCATCACCTTCGTCAACGCCGCCGTCAAGCATACGCTGGACCTCCAGGACGGCAGCGAGCTGATCGGCAAACCGCTGATCTCGCTCATTCACGACGATTATCATCCGGCGATGGAGCTCTGGCAGCACAATGTGCTATCCGGCGATGGAACCTCGGATTCCATCGAATTGAAGATGGTTAAACGGGGAGGCGAGCTGATCGATATCGAAGCCACGTCCATCCGCGTTCAGTTTGAAGGCCAATCCTTCGTGCAAACGATTGCCAGAGATATCACGGAGAAGAAACGCTACGAGGAAGCGATCAAGAAACTCGCTTACTATGATATGTTGACCGGATTACCGAACCGCAACTTGTTCAATAAGCTGATCGCCGAAGCATTGGAGCACGCGGGGCAGACCGGTCTGCACGTAGCCGTCATGTTTCTGGATATCGACCGCTTTAAATTCATTAACGATACGATGGGTCATCCGATGGGAGACCTGCTGCTCCAACAGTTTGCCAGCCTGCTCGCTGCTTGTACCGGCGATAACGGCACCGTCTCCAGATTGAGCGGCGATGAATTCGTCATTCTGTTCCCGCAGGCCGACCGCGTTAATGCCGGTGCATTGGCCCGGCGCATCCTGGCCTCGATGGAGGATCCTTTCCGCTTGAACCAAGAAACCGTCTACGTCACGACGAGCATCGGGATCGCGCTGTATCCTTGCGATGGAGACAATGCCGAAACGCTCTTGAAAAATGCCGATTTTGCCATGTATGCCGCGAAAAAGGAGAAAAACAGCTATCGTTTCTTCGAATGGCAGATGAACCATGTGCATACCAGACGAATATCGATCGAACAATCGCTGCGCCAAGCCATGGAAGAACGCCGCTTCACCCTCCACTACCAACCGATATTCCATGCGCGAACAAGGAATATGGCCGGCGTGGAAGCGCTGCTTCGCTGGACGGATCCGGTGCTCGAGAACATTCCGCCGAGCGAGTTTCTTCCGATTGCCGAAGAGAGCGGACAACTGATCGCCATCGGCGAATGGGCCATTCAAACCGCTTGCGAACAGATGAGAATTTGGCAGGAAGCCGGACTGGGCGCGATTCCGATTGCCGTCAATTTATCCGCTCAGCAGTTTAAGCAAGACCAGCTGGTCCAAACCCTCCAACGGATTTTGCTTCAGACCGGATTGGATGCCAAGTACTTGGCGATCGAATTGAAGGAAGGCATTGCGCTGGACGGGAGCGATCGCGTCACCGCCAAACTGAATGCCTTGAAGGCATTGGGTGTCAGCATCGCCATTGACGATTTCGGAACGGGGTATTCCTCCTTGAGCCACTTGCAAACGGTTCCGGTCCATACGATCAAAATCGACATGGCGTTCGTGCACGACGGTTCCAAATCATCGCTGAACAATGCGGTTATTGAAGCAATTATCGCGGCGGCACGCAATTTGGATATTCATGTCATAGCCAAAGGAATTGAAACGGAGGAGCAGTTCATTCTGCTTGAACGGCAAGGCTGCTCGCATATGCAGGGGTATTGGTTCAGCAAGCCATTGACAGCCGCGCAGTTCGAGATGACTTATATGCAGGCGCCGCTTGCCGTGGAGCTGCATTAAGGGCGCTGAAGAAACGGGTAAACAAAAGGTGGCGCAGAATTCATTCCTGCGCCACCTTTTATAATGAACAACCGGAATTGCCGAAGTGCTAGGTCCGGCGCATATACGCGCGTACCGTAATCGGAGCAAAGACCGCGACGATAGCGGCTGCGCCGATCAGGGAGATGACGAGATCCCAGCCCATCGTACCGGCGTTCGCCAGATCGCGGACGGCCGTAACGATATGCGAGATCGGATTCATTTTCACGAACCATTGCAGCCAATTCGGCATCGTGTCGGTCGGCACGAACGAATTCGACAGGAAGGTGAGCGGGAACAAGACGAGCATCGATATCCCTTGTACGCTCGAAGCGGTCCGCGCGATTACGCCGAAGAAGGCGAAGATCCAGCTGATTGCCCAGGAGCAGAAGATCACGAGCAGCGCGGCGATCGCCACATGCTCCAGGCCGCCTTCGGGCCGGTAACCCATGATATAGCCCATCGTGAACGTGAGCACGGTTGCGATCGTATACCTGACGGTGTCGGCCAGCAGCGCTCCCGCAAGCGGCGCGATGCGCGCGATCGGCAGTGATTTGAACCGGTCGAACACCCCTTTATCCATATCCTCGCGCAGCTGTACGCCTGTAACGATGGAGGTCGTAATGACGGTCTGCACGAGTATGCCGGGGATAATGATAGGCAAATAGCTTTGTACGTCCCCGGAGATCGCTCCGCCGAAGATGTAGGTAAACATCAGGGTGAAAATAATCGGCTGCAGGGTCACGTCGAACAATTGCTCCGGCGTGCGTTTGATTTTCAACAGCCCCCGATAGGCCATCATGAGCGAATGGCGCACCGACTGGCGGAAGCTCGTATGATTTTTCAGACCGGCGCCCGATCTCATTGCTGTCGTAGTCGTTCTCATGCTTTGGCCCCCTTCGCTTTGTTCGCTTCCTCGGCAGCGGATTGCGAGTCATCCTTCACGCCGTGGCCGGTGATGGTGAGAAACACCTCGTCGAGGGTCGGTTTCTGCACGCTCACCTCGTCAAGCGGAATCCCCGCCGCGCGAAGCGCGATCAGCAGATCGGTGACCAAGTCGGCGTTCGCCATCGGCGCCGTAATCTTCGCGGCTTCCGACGACACGGCGGACTGAACGCCGAGCACGTGTTCGATCGTCCGTCTCGCGTTATCGATATGGGCCGGGTCTTGAACTCTCAAATGCAGCGAAGACGTGCCGACCGATGCTTTCAACTCGTCTACGGTGCCCTCGGCGACGACTAAACCGCGGTCGATGACGGCGATCCGGTCGGCCAGCTGATCCGCCTCGTCGAGATATTGCGTCGTCAGCAGTACAGTCGATCCCGTCTTGACTAAGCGGCGGATCGTATCCCACATCTGTGCGCGCGTGCGCGGGTCCAAACCGGTCGTCGGTTCGTCCAGGAAGATGAGCGGCGGCTGCGCAATCAGACTCGCTGCCAGATCCAGGCGGCGGCGCATCCCGCCGGAGAAGTTTTTGAGCGGCCGTTTCGCGGCTTCCGTCAGCCCGAATTCCTCCAGCAGCTCCTCCGCCTTGCGCTTCGATTCCGCGCGTCCAAGCCCCAGGAGACGCGAGAAGATAATCAGATTCTCCGTCGCGCTGAGCGCCTCGTCGACCGATGCATACTGACCGGTCACGCCGATCAATTGACGGACGATCTGCGATTCCTTCACCGCATCATGCCCGAAGATGCGCGCCGAACCGGCATCCGGCCGAAGCAGCGTTGCCAGCATGCGGATCGTGGTCGTCTTGCCTGCCCCGTTCGGGCCGAGCACGCCATAGATCGTACCGGCGCGCACGTTCAGATCGACGCCATCCACCGCACGGTTATCGCCGAATATTTTGACGAGTCCTTGCGCTTCAACGGCCCAATCTCCATTATTAGGTTCTATTCTGTTGCTAGTTGCAGCCATTCCAATTCCTCCCCTATCGCTTATGATTGAATGGTACTTATCTTCTATGAACGGAATATGAACAGGAAATGGCTGGCTGGGTACTTCGCGGACAATTTCATGTATACTAGGAAGACGGCCTTATACGTGGACAGTAGGAGCGTAACCTATAAATTGAACATCGGAGTGTGACAGCGTTGGCTAAAACCAAGGTCCCCAAAAGACCGACGAGAGACGAATTCGTATTGGAAGAACTGGGCAATCAATTGACCGAGGCTTATCAAGAAGAGTCCATTATCGTATTATCCGTGTGGGGCAGAGAAGAACCGGTTCAAGGGCAGATCGTGACCATGGATTCCCGGACGGGCAAGGTCCATGTCGAGACCGGCGACGGCCTGCAGAAAGTGCCGTTCATGGACATCATGCAGGTCAATTATCCGAGAGGATAATTGGCGACGTTGTCGATAGATACAGGCAGGCGAGTTGTCGAATCGCTCATGCAGCCGACATAGACAAGCAATGACAAGAAGCCGGTTAACCCTTTGCGGGATTAACCGGCTTCTTCATCGATCAGACCACGACCGACCATGATGCCCGCCCTAGCCAAGCGGCTGAACGAGCCTAATACGGTCTCACGGTTTCGACTGGTGAAAATGACGCAAAAGGGAAAATTGCTTGGCCAGAAACACCGGCGTATACGGCATGTCGTTCCGGAGCCAAGCGATGATCGTGCCGATCAAAGCCGAGGAGCCGTACCAGATCGCAATGTCCCGATTAATGCCGGCGCCGATCACATCAGGCGCGCCGCCCCTTCGCTCCAGCCTCTCGGTAATTAGCTTGGACAGCAGATTTAAGAGGCGTTCCGTGAAGACCGTCGCTGAATTTGAAGGAACGGACGTCTCTCCGCGTACCGCTATTGCCGCACGTTGAATCGCTCCACGAGCTCATCCAGCGCCGCGCACAATCGATTGAGCGCCTCCGCCTCTTCGACCACTTTCCCGAAGCCTTTCACTTGCTCCGCCATCGTTTCCGATACTTGCTCCGACGATGCCGCGCTCTCTTCCGAAATCGACGACATCTCGTGGACTTCGCCGGCCAATTGATTGGATTCGCCGGATACTTCCGTAATGAACGCCCCGTTCTCCTGCAAAATGTCCGTTATCTGATCGATCGTGCCCGACAGCAGCGCGAAAGCTTGGCTTAACTGGAGGACGGCTGCAGTTTGCTCCACGGCCCGCTCTTTCACCTGCTTCATCGCGTCGACCGTGTGGCCGGCATCCGCTTGCACGTTCAGCACGATTTCGCCGATACTCTCCGTCGATCTCCGCGACTGCTCCGCCAGCTTCCTGATTTCGCCCGCGACGACGGCAAAGCCTCGGCCCGCTTCTCCCGCTCTCGACGACTCGATGGAAGCGTTCAAAGCCAGCAAATTCGTCTGATTCGCGATATGGCTTAACTGCTCGACGATCGTGCCGATGCTCTGCGTCTTGTCGTTCAGATTGAAGATTTCCCGCTCGATGTTGGCAATGGCTTGTCCATTGTCGTGATTGACCGCGTTCAAGCCGTTCATCAACGACATGCCGTTCTCGTTGCTCGCCTGCATGCCGTCCACGACTTGAAGGATGACGTTCGTATTATCGTGCAGCTGCTTGAATTTATCGGATAAATTCGCGGATATTTCCGAGCTCTTCTCGATCGAATGCGACTGCATCTTATTGCCTTCGGCGATTTCATGAAGGGATGCCGCCACTTCCTCCGAAGAAGCCGTGACCTCCTCGGCAACGGAAGCCAGGGAACGGGACGAAACGTGAATCTGGCCGGAAACCGCGCGAATGCTTCTCGTAAGATTCTCCAGCTCTTCGACCATGCCGTTGAAATTCGTTCCGATCTCGCCGATCTCGTCCTTGCTGCGGAGCGTCGTGCGAACCGTAAAGTCGCCCTCCTTCACTCGCCTCATGTCGAGAATGAGCGTTTGCAGCGGCTTCGAAATCCGGCTGCCCATGAAATACGCAACCAAGGCGGCTAGGACCGCAGCACCGATCAATACGAAGATAATGCGCTGCGTGAGCGTGTTTACATCGTGATAAATATCGCTTTTCGCCGAATCGATCAGCAGCGTTTGTCCGTTGGACAGCTTCGCGAACGAAATCATCTTGTCTTCGTTATTCTCTTTCACCGTCATGACGCCAAGCGCTTGCTTCTTGATCTGTTCCACCAGACCGGCGTGGATGGCGGACAGGTTGTCGGTTTGCTTCAATCGCGGGTCGATCAGATAGTCGAGATTCGCGTTCAACAAGGCGCCATAGCTGTTCGCGTAAGGCTTGATGCCGTTCACGATATCGGTAAACAGATTGAAGTTAATGTCCATGCCGACAACGCCGATGGATTCCCCGTCCTTGAATACCGGCACGACGTAACTGATCATTTTGACGCCGATGTTTTCGTTCAGGTACGGATCCAGCCAAACGGCCTTGCCTGCGTTCACGGGAATGTAGTACCAGCCGACATGAGCGAGATCGGTCGGATCATACTGGCTGAAGTCCGTGGGCGTCAGCTGCTCGATCTTGCCGTCGCCGTCCGAATCCGCGTGAAATAACCCTGACGTCGGCGAAGTGAACGTCGGATTGAACCGAATATAGAACGCCATGGCGCCTTTCGTATTTTGCGAGAATTGCTCGGCTAACGGTCTTATCTTCTCTTGATAGGCTTTCACGTACGCAGGGTCCGTCTTGAATTTCCGGACATCGTCGAGCATCGAGATCGCCGAGACGGCAAGGCCATTGACCGACTGTTCAATCGCCTCGATCGTGAGATTCAAGCTTTTGGCCTTCGTATCGACGTTCAGCTTCGCCGCCTCGTCGGACGATTGCTTCAGCATTTGATTGGCCGTATTGATGCCGATTAAGCCCACGACTAGCACTGCGATGACCGAACACGTAATAATGGCAATCATGATCTTTGTTTTGACGGTTTTCATTCAAGGATATCCCTTTCCGGTTATGGATGTCGAAGCTATTGCGAACAACAAAAAACCTCTTAGCAGCTAAGAGGTTGGTCACCCAAAGAATTCCATCGCATACGGAAATCGATGATCCATGCCTTCGCGTCATCGCCGCGAGGCCATGAAGCATCCTGTAATTGCTAATGTATGTGGTACCATTATACTAAAATAAGGATGTTTAACAAGGAAATATAGTAAAATTCGACATTTAAATTTCATAAATATTGTATGCGTAATAATGCCTTCGTATCGATCACAGCGTCATCGCTTGTCCGTATCGCTCAAGGAAAGCCTCTTTCTCCTTATAATCCGGCATGATGCTGCCGACGCGCCTCCAGAACGAGCGGTCATGGTTCATATGCAGCAGATGGCATAGCTCGTGAATTATGACATAATCGATCACTTCGACCGGTGCCATCGCCAGCCGGTAATTGAACGTTAAGGCCTTACTCGAGCTGCAGCTGCCCCACTTGGTGACGGACTCGACGATTTCGACCGATTTGGGCTTCACCTTCAGCAGCTTCTGATACGGCTGGATTCGTTCCTGGATAACCTGCTTGCAGCTCGCAAAATAAAACTTTTTCAGCTTCAGCCTCCGTTCATCCTCGTCCAGCCCTTCGATGTCGATCAACTCCTGCAGCAGGCAATAGCGTCCCAAATGGAGAAACTTCCCTTGCTCCTGATATTCTTTCAGCTGCGGGGCCGAACGAGCCTTCTCGATCGCGTCAAGCCGATCCGCCAGCTTCGCGGCATGCTTCTCCACTGCGCGAATAATCGCCTCTCCGCTCGTGCCGTTGGGAGCCTTCGCCGTAATGAAGCCGTTAGACTCGATGTGAATCGAAAGCTTGCTCCACGGCCCGTATTCCACATGGAAGGGGATCTCGCGCTGTCCATATACAATCTTCATCAAGGTACCTGCAAATCCTCTCTGCGCTTATGATTGGATTCCATTATACCCGATTTCGGCAGGAAAACGGCCGCTCCCCCGAGAAAATCCCGAACAGCTGTCTAAGTCTTTCGATCCTAGGAGTCCTAGGAGTCCTAGGAGTCCTAGGAGTCATGGGAGTCATGGGAGTCATTTTATACTTTTTTTAGAATTGGTTTACGGATTATTTACGAACGAATACTACAATAAGAGGGAAAGGAGCTGCAGAGCCGTTGTCCATTCGCAAAAAACTACTCTTATCCCATATCGCCATGATCGTTATTCCTGTCCTGCTATTCGGACTTACGGCCATCTTGGCCGCCGGTGCTTATATGCATGAAACGTCGCCGGGTGCGAAGCAGGACCGGCAGCCGCCATTCGCCGCCATGCGCGAGCTGTTCGGCGGACGCAGCGAGCTTGCCTCCGGCCTGACGTTCATCGCCAAGCATGACCCGCGTCTGCTCGACGATCCAAGTTTTATCGCGGACACGGAAGCGGAGCTCGCCAAAGTCGCTATCGGAATCGTGCTGCTGAGCGGCAGCTCCACGATAACCTATGCCTCGCCAGGGTTAGCTGCCGCCGACATCCTAAGCAGGCTGGATAAAGGGACAAGCCCGCAGCGCGGAGGCGGATTCCCTCATCCGGGTCCGCACGGCGCCGGCGACAGCAGCTTGGCTCGCATCCCGTTCATCGGCGCGGACGGCACCTCGCGCGAGCTCGTCATCGTGTCCGATATGGAGCCGGTCGCCCGCTTCTTCCGCAAATTCATACCGACCGTGCTGCTGACGCTGCTTGGCGCGCTCATCCTGACGAACGGCATCCTCACGTACATCGTTTCGCGCAGCATTATTAAGCCGCTCTATGCGCTGAAGTCCGCGGCTGGCCGGATTCGCGAAGGCGATCTGGACCACTCGGTACAGTGGCAGCGGAAAGACGAGGTCGGACAGCTCGGCACCGCTTTCGAAGAGATGCGCATCCGGCTGAAGGAATCGATCGGCGACAAGCTGCAGCTGGAGCAGAATCGCAAGGAGCTGCTCGCAAGCATTTCCCATGACTTGAAGACGCCGATCACGGCCATTCAAGGATGCGTCGAATGCCTGCAGGACGGCATCGCGGACACCGAGGAGAAACGGCAGAAGTATATCGGCATGATTGCCGGCAAGACAACCGACATGAACCGGATGATCGAGGAGCTTCTTCTCTACTCGACGCTCGATATCGGCAAGCTGCCGTTCAACTTCGTGTCGCTCGACGCGGCGGCGTACATGCAGCAAGCGGTAGACGAGCTGAAGCTGAATCCGCGCATGAGCGAGATCGAGATCTCCTGGCGCAATGACGCCGGGAGGCCGCTTTTCATTCGCGCGGATCGGGAGAAGCTGCACCGGGCGCTGCTCAACATCGTGGACAACAGCTTGAAGCATATGCGCCAGCGGCCCGGGATGCTTCGATTCGAATTGCTCGAGGAAGACGAGAACACGGTTGCGATTCGAATCTCAGACAACGGAACGGGCATTCCGGCAGAGGCGCTGCCTTACGTATTCGATCAATTCTATCGGGCCGAGCCTTCGCGAAGCACGGACGCGGGCAGCAGCGGCTTAGGGCTTGCCATCGTGAAGCAAATCGTTCATGAGCATGGCGGGACGGTCGAAGCCATAAGCGGCACAGAGGCCGGAACGGCGATTATGATGCGGTTTCCCGCCGATCGCCCGGCACCGGTCGAGAAAGGAGATCAGCCATGAAACGTATATTGATCGTCGAGGATGATCCGGTCATTTCAGAGGTACAGAAGGACTACTTGGAGGCGAGCGGTTTTACCGCGGAGATTGCGCACCATGGCGAGCTTGGACTGCAGTTGGCCCTCGAGCGGGCGTACGACCTGATTCTGCTCGATCTGATGCTCCCCGGCATGGACGGCTACGAGCTGTGCCGACGCATTCGGGAAGTCAGCAATGTGCCGATTCTGATCGTCTCCGCCAAGAAGGAGGAAGTGGATAAAATCCGCGGCTTCGGGCTCGGAGCCGACGATTATATATTAAAGCCGTTCGGACTCGGCGAGCTTGTCGCCCGGGTGAAGGCGCATCTAGCCAGGTACGACCGGCTGGTCGGCAGCGGCGAATGGCGCCGCGACGAGCTGGTGCTGCACAATATCCGCATCGACCGGCAGGCGCGGCGCGTGGTCGTGAACGAACGCGAGGTTGCCTTCACGGCCAAAGAATACGAGCTGCTGCTCTTTCTCGTCCAGCATCCGAACCGCGTCTTCCGCAAGGAAGAGCTGTTCGAGCGGATTTGGGGCATGGATGCGCTGGGCGATCATGCCACCGTGACCGTCCATATCAGTAAGCTGCGGGAGAAGATCGAGCGAGATCCATCCAAGCCGCAATATATCGAAACCATCTGGGGCGTCGGCTACCGGTTTAATTTGTAGACAATCGGGAGGCGGTAATACCATGAGCAAATCCAAGCTGTCGCTGCAACAAAGAAGAGTATTATTGCTGCTTCATATCCTCTTCGCGGCCATCATGATCGGCGTGCAAGCGACATTCATCATCCTCGCCCTGACGGCCTCCGTTACGGACAATGCATCCGTGCTGCAAGCCTGCTATACGATCATGCATCTGCTGGCGGGTACAAGCGTACGGGCATCGGCGATCGGCACGGCCGTTACCGGCATTCTATTGTCCGTGTTGACCTCATGGGGGTTATTCCGCTACTACTGGCTCATTGCCAAAGAAGTGCTTACGCTGTTCTCCATCGGCCTTGGCCTGATCGGCATATACATATGGACGCTGCGCGGCGTCGAACAGACGGATGCAGCGGGAATCAACGCTTGGCGGGAACCGGGATTCAGCGTGAACCATACCTGGCTCTGGATCGGCATTATGCTTCAGACATTGTCGCTGCTCGCCATGTATATATTGTCCGTGTGGAAACCGGGCGGGAAGCGCGATCGCCGGGCCGCTGCCTGAATCGTGGGCCAGCCAATAAAAACCAAAGAAACCGGATCCGTATGAGCGCTCAAGACGCTTCCGCGGATCCGGTTTCTTTGTCGCATTTCCTGCCTTGTCCTGCCTTGCCTGCCTTGCCTGCCTTGCCTGCCTAGCCCTCTGCCATGTCCTGTCCTCTGCAGCGATTCCCCTAGCACCTTACATGCTTGCGTTTGAAGCCAATTCGCCCTTTATCGACATCCTTCTGAATACGTTCGGAAGCATTCAGGAATTTGCTCTTCTTCTTGTCGCCCTCGACTTCTACCAGGCCTACTGCCGCCGCGGTCTCGACCGCCCGCTCATGAAGCGGCTTATAGGAGGTCCCGACGGTATAAATGAAATTGTTCATGGCGTATTTCGTGCGCTCGGGAGCATCATGGATCGTCCGCTGCACCACGTCCAGCAGCTTGGACAACTTGGTTTCGGCAAACTCGCTGTCCGCGCGATTCCCGAGCAGCCAGCAGTAGCAGCTCCACCCCGCCGACATTCGCAGCTCGTCGCCGCTGGCGATCCACTTGTCCGCCACTGCCTGCGCGATATCCGCTTCCGCCAAGGTTACCGCAACCACATAATCGGACAGCATGAAGAAATACGCCTCATCGATCCAGCGGTCAAAATCCGCTTCCGTCATGGCTTTCGGATCCGCGATGATGCCGGCAAAGTACATGGCGTCGTAGTTTCCCGTAGCGTATAATTCCTCGGCCAAAGGCTGATTGATTTTCGTTTTTCTGAAGATCGGTTTCATTTCGCCGGTCGCCACGCCGAACAGCGGTTCCTGCGCGCCGTTGGATACGTACATTTTCTTGGTTCGTTCCTTGCCGAGCGCTTCAAGTTCCTGCATAACCGTTTCTACGTTCACTCGTATGCACGTCCTTCTATATGAGGAGTCGGCCTTCTATCGGCTCGTTAAAATAATTATGTAAGAAAAGCCTTGGGAAATCAATTCCCGCTGGTGTAACATGGAGCTAGGTTACTAATCCTATTGGGAGTGAAATCGCATGATTAAGCTTCTAGTCGTAGACGATGAGTCCGTTACCAGAAAGGGTCTGATAAAGCATATCAAGTGGAATGAACTCGGGGTAGATGCGGTCGAAGAAGCCAAGAACGGCATCGAAGGACTCGAAGCAGCCCGCCGCATGAAACCCGATATCGTCGTGTCGGATATCCGAATGCCGGGCATGAACGGGATCGAATTCACGACTTGCGTCCGCGAACTGTTTCCCTCCTGCAAGATCATTTATCTGAGCGGCTATTCCGATAAAGAATACTTGAAAGCCGCGATTCGTCTGAATGCGGTCAGCTACGTGGAGAAACCGATCAACATCGAAGAGCTGCAAGAGGCGATTCGGAAGGCCGTACGGCTGTGTATCGAAAATGATAAAGTCCATCATATCAACACGGCGCTTTCGGGAAGCTTGCCGTTCATCAGGCAGAACATCGTGAACGGGCTGATTCACAACAACATCGACTGCGATGAGATTCAGCGAAACTTAAGCCTGGCGAAGATATCTTTTGCCCCGGGCGACGTATACACGGTTTCTATCATCGTCCCTTCGTTTGCGGCAGACGAGTCAACCGACGGCAGAAAAAGCCGCTGCGATCGCATCATCGAATTTCTTCATCGGCCAGCAAACGGCTTTACCCATCTAGCGATCATGAAAGATGCCGATCATATTCTAGTCATCTCCGCGCATCAACCGGAACGCCAGCATGACTTTGCTGCGCTCTACCCTCTCCTGATCGAACATTTGCGAAGCAAGGAAATGAATTACGCCGGCCTTTCCTGGATAATCGGCAGCACTTCGACCGGCTTGCAGGACATACGTGTATCTTATGAAACTGCAGCTCATTTTCTGAAACAATTGTTTTATTACGACGCCGGGAACCTCTTTTTCGCCAAGAACCAGACAGGCTCCCTGTACGCGATCCATGAAGGAATCATCAAATCCTATGCGAATCTCTTGCAGGATCTTCAAAAAGATAAACTTTTCCCTTTCATTGAACATCTCGTTCATGCGATTCAAACCAAGAAAGGCACGCCCGTAGACGAGGTCAAGAATCTCTTCTATCGGATGCTGCGCATGCTCATGGAGCAAGGAGAGAAACAGGGACTGCAGCTCAGCCTTCACCATCGTCAGAACGACGAATACGATTGGGCCATGATGTCGAAGATCGATACGCTTCAGAGGCTGAAAGACTATTTCCTGCTCAAGGCTGCCTACATCCTCGACGGCATCGCAGCCATGGAATCCTCGAGCCGCGCCGTTACGGATGCCAAGAAATTCATTCGCGGCCACTATAACGACAAGGAGATTTCCGTAAATATTCTTGCCGATCACGTCCACCTCACGCCGACCTATCTCTCCTCCTTGTTCCGCAAGGAAACCGGCCAAACGATCAGCGAGTACATCACCGAGGTCCGGATCGAGAAATCCGCAGCCTTGCTGATGCAGCCGCAAGCCAAGCTCTATGAGGTCGCGGATCTGTCGGGCTATAACGACGCCAACTATTTCACGAAAGCATTCAAGAAACTAAAAGGCATGACGCCCACGCAATTCAGGCGCAAGCATAAGCCATGAAGCGCTCGTTCCGGGCCGCCGTCGGATTGTTTACGCACATGCATATTCGGGCCAAGCTCCTGATCTCTTATTTCATCCTCATCTTCCTGCCGCTCGCGCTGATGACCGCCTTCTCGTACAAGAATGTATCGCATGATTACGAGAAACAAATCCTGCACTCCGCCGACCAGTCGTTCGACCAGGCCTTCATGTTCTTAAGCTACAAGGTGAACACGCTGATCAAGGCCTCCGACGTCATCTACTTCAACGCCGATATCCAGACGATTCTGACGATGGACAAGCAAACCTTCGCGGACGATTACGTGCAGCAGAACATCGACAGGCGGAAGCTGGAGTATTTCCTGAACAGCTTTCAGAATACCGAAGATATCTATCGGGCAAGTTTATACGTTCCCGGCTGGCTGATGTACGCCGGGCAAAATTTCAACTTCTATAATATGGACGTCTTCTCCCGCACTGCTGACTACCAAGCGCTGCTCGCATCCAAGGATAAAGTCGATTGGCTGCCGCCGCACGCAATCACGAACAACAACACCAATCTGGACCCGGTGCCGGTCATTTCGCTGCTGCGCAAAATCCGGAACAGCGAACAGACGACGGAAATTATCGGCATCATCGAGCTGAACATTTTGAAAGAAGTGGTGGAAGGGATCATCCAGAAAGCGAATATCACCTATGACGGCGTCGTCTATATCCAAAATTCGAACGGCGATATCGTAAGCTGCTCCAACACGCAAAATTTCCAGCGCATCAATCCGAATTTGGCGCTTGTCCAGAACGCGCAAGCTCAAGACGATGACAGCCAGTCATGGAATAAAGCGAAGATCGGGAACAATGACTTCCTTGTCCGAACAAGAGCGATCGACGATACGGACTGGACGATGGTGACCGCGATTCCCTTCACGGAAATTTTCAAGCAAAGCACCCGGATCAGGGATCTCATGCTCCTGCTGATGCTCGTATGCGGCCTGGTCTCGTATGGCTTGGCCTATGTCATTACCGGCGCAACGGTCAAGCGCATCCTGCTGCTCAAGAAGAAGATGCGCCTAGTTCAGGAAGGCGTGCTTAACGTCGAGGTGCATGCGGCCAGCCGCGACGAAATCGGAGAGTTGACCGCCAGCTTCAATCACATGGTCAAACGAATCCGGCTGCTCGTCGAGGAACAGTATCAGAACGGCAAAGAAATTAAAAATTTGGAGCTGAAGGCGCTTCAGGCGCAAATCAATCCGCATTTTCTGTACAATACGCTGGAGATGATCAACTGGAAAGCCATCGACAACAACGTTCCCGAAATCGCGGTCATTTCACAATCGCTCGCGAAGTTCTATAAGCTCAGTCTGAACAAAGGCAAAGATATCGTCAGCATCCAAGATGAAATCAATCATATTCGCGCCTACGTGCAAATTCAGAATTTACGATTCGACAACAAGATCAAGCTGGACGTTCGGATCGACCCCGAGCTGTACGGCTGCGATATTCTGAAGCTGATCCTTCAGCCGCTCGTCGAGAATTCCATCATCCACGGCATTCTCGAAGCCCGCGACCGCGAGGAAGGCTTGATCGTCATCACCGGACGCCTCGACATGAACGATATCGTGTTGACCGTCAGTGACGACGGCGTCGGGATGCCTTCGGAGCAAGCCGCACGGCTGCTTGCCAGCGGTAACGCCAACGAGGAAGCCCAAGGATACGGCGTCAGAAACATCAACCACCGAATCAAGCTCTGCTACGGCCAAGAATACGGCCTCGCTTACCGCTCGTCGCCGGGCGGCGGCACGTCGGTCGACATCCGAATCCCGCATCGCGGCAGTTAACGAAGAAGGTTCAGGACGGATGCGATCCGCACTGAACCTTCTTTCGTCTTGCTTCTTCTAGGGTTTTGCGTCTTCTAGCTTCTTGCGTGTTCCGGCGCTTACGGGCGCGGCGAATTACTTGTTGGCCGCAAGAAACGCGTCCAGCTGCTTTTGCATTTCGGCCATGATTTTCTCCGAGCCCGCGGCTTTCACTTTGGATACGAGCGTTTTCAGACCTTCCTCCGGATTCTTCACGTAGCCGTAGTTGAGCGGGAACGAATATTGCTGCACCACGTTGGTAACGGCGGCCATTTCGTTCTTGACCGGCTCGAAATCGGGCGTGAAGAGCGCATACGGGTTCTCTCTCGCCCGATCCGCCAGCTTCTGACGCACTTCCGCGTTGTTTGGCGGAGTACCGACGACATCATAGCGGAGTTCCGGCGCCTTGAAGCCCCAAGAGCAATAGCCATCCGGCGCGAAGCCGTCCAAATCAAGCGGTTTCAGCTTGTTGTCGGACGTGATTTCATAATGCTTGCCCTCGATGCCGTACGTCAGGAGATTGTTGTAGCTTCGATCCGTGCGCAGCAATTCAAGGAGCATCAGCGCGCGTTCCGGGTTTTTGGACGAAGCCGGTACCGCCATGCCGTCCTGCATCGCTTGCGTTTTATACGTGTACTTGCTGTTCAGATAGAATTGGACGTCCCAATCCGGATGCTCCATGTAGACGCCGCTCCAGGAATCTTGATTGTGCAGTTTGGATGCGGCTTTCCCTTCCGTCAACATTTTATCGTCCTTGTTGGAGAGGATCGATTTCGACCAATAGCCCTTATCCCCCCACTCTTTCATTTTCTTGAAGTAATCCAGGATGCCGTCCGTCTCATATAAGTTAAAGATCTTTGGATTGGCATCATCCATGTTGATGTAGAACGGGGAAAACTGGCTCGACAGTATACCGTAATAGCCTTGTGCATTGGCATAATACGACTCAAGACCGCCGGACGAGCTGATATCGCCGCTTGGATCGAGCTGCGGATCGTTCTTCACGACCGCATCCATGAATTTGCCGTAATCATCGATATTGTTGATGGAGGTCAGTCCGTATTTTTTCATTAAATCGCCTCGGACGATATAGCCCATATCGCCATACTGATAGAACTCCGAGGGCATCGCGAAGAGGTGGCCGTCCAACTCCGTCTGCTTGTAGAAATCCGGGGTGATCTGGGCAAGGCTCTTCGGCGCGTAAGTCTTGGCCAGGTCTTTAATATCCATGAATGCGCCTTTCCGGGCATTCTGATAGAAGTTCGTCCACGTCGATGCGTAGATCAGGTCGATCGGTTCGCCGGAAGCCAGAAGCAGCGGATATTGCGTGCCGTAATCGGCCCAGCCGACCCAGTTTACTTTCAAGGTCGCGTTCAAGTCTTTCTCCAGCTTCTTGTTCAATTCGGCAAGCACCATGTCGTAATCCCTGGCAGGAGAACCGATCAGGTACATGGTCAGGTTAACATGCTTGGAAAGGTCGATATCCGATTTTGCCCCGGCATTGTCGGTACCGGCAGCGGTATTATCCGTCGTCCCCTTCCCATTGTCGCCATTGTTCTTAGTGCCGCCATTCCCCGCATTGCTGCTGGTGTTCGAATTTCCGGAGTTATTGCCGCCGCAGCCTGTTAATGCAACCGCCATACTGAGCGTGGTCGCCAGAAGCAGCGTTAATACGTTTGATCTTCTCATACGCATCCCCCTTGAAAGATTCGTTTATGCGATACACCGGATAATCCGGTACTATCCTTTGATTGCACCAACCGTAAGGCCCTTGACGAAATATTTCTGTACGGACGGATAGACAAGAATGATCGGCCCCGTCGCGATCACCGCCATCGCCAGCTTCAACGACAAGGTAGGAACGGAGATTTGAGCTACGCTTGCCATCTTGGATATTCGCGATATGGCCTCGGCCGATTGCAGCGTCGAGAAGAGCAAATATTGCAGCGGGTACTTGTTCACATCCGTAATATAGAGCATCGCGTTGTACCAGTCATTCCAGTAATCCAACGCATAGAACAAGCCGATGGTCGCGAGCCCCGGTTTCGTAAGCGGCAGAATCAGCTTCATGAAGATGGTGAAGTCTCCCGCTCCGTCGATTTTGGCCGATTCGCTGATCGAATCCGGAATCGAGCTGATGAAGGTTCGCATCACGATGAGATAGAACACATTGATCAGGAGCGGAAGAATCAACGAGGTCAGGTCGTTTTTCAATTGCAGGTATTTCACGAAGAAGATATACGTCGACAGAATGCCGCCATTGAACAACGTCGTGAAGTAGAAGAAGAACGCGAGCTTGTTCCTGTACTTGAAATCCTTGCGGTTCATCACGTAGGCCGTCATCGAAGTAATGAATAGCCCGATGGCCGTCCCGACTACCGTAATGAAGATGGATACGCCGTATGCCCTTATGATCGAATCCGGGAATTTGAACAACACGTGATAGGCTTCCAGCGAGAATTTGCTTGGAATGATGCCGTACCCGTGCAATGCGATCGCCTTCTCGTCCGTGAACGATCCGGAGATGAGAATTTCAAACGGCAGCAGGCACAGGATCGCCGCCACGATCACGACCGTGTAGCTGATCACATTGAATAACAGATTCGCGCCTTCGGTCTTCGGAATCCTGCCCTTCGCGTCGATAGCAAGTTTGTTCTCCATAGGTCTCCTCTCCTGGCGAAAACGTAATCGGGCCTAGAACAATGCGTTGTCCGGCCTGGTCTTTCGAATGACGCCATTCACCACCATTATGATGACGAAGCAGAGCACGGATTGATAGAAAGTCGCCGCGGCCGGCATCGCGATATCGCCGCTTGTCAGAAGGGACCGGAAGACAAAGGTATCGATGACATCGGTTTTGTCGAATAGCTGCCCGTTGTTGCCGATAATCTGGTAGAACATCTGGAAGTCGCCGCGTAGAATCCGTCCGATGTTCAATAGGAACATTATGAAGATCGTCGGGCTAATCGACGGGATCGTAATATAAAAGATTTTCTGAAACACGTTCGCTCCGTCGATTTCAGCCGCTTCAAAACATTCGGCGTCGATGCTGAGAATCGAAGCGATATAAATGACCGACGTATAGCCGACCCATTTCCAGGAGTTGAAGAAACAAATGATCCAGATCCATACGGACGGCGAGCTATACAGGTTTACGGGGTCCATATGCAGCGATTTCAGCACCGAGTTCAGCGTACCGGTCTCGTAGTTGAAGATGTTGTACACGAAGACGCCGACGATCGTCCAGGAGATGAAGAAGGGAAGGAAAATAATCGACTGCGTGACCTTCTTGAAATATTTCCCTCGCATCTCGTTAATGAAAATCGCGATCATGACGGCAAACAGCTGCGAGGTAATCAGATTCATTAAGTTGTACAGAATCGTATTGCGCGTTACCCGCAGCCCGGTCCCCGAATTAAAGAAGTATTTGAAGTTCTCGAACCCGTTCCAATGACTGCCGAACACGCCGAGATCGAACCTGTAGTCCTTGAACGCCAGGATGATTCCCGCCATCGGGATATAGGAAATCAAGAAGACCAATAGAATCGCAGGCAAGGCCATGAGAAACAACGTTCTGTTCTTGCGGATTTCATAGAAAAAACCATGCTTGGTCAACCGCTGTCACTCCCTTCGTTTACGAGTCGCTGCGAACGTGGCCTAGAAGCAAACCCTATCCATGTACAACTTGATAAACGCTGCCGCATCCACGCTCTTGGCAGCCTTGATGACGGATTGCTCGGCATTCCCCCGCCAGTATAGCGCGGTTTTGTTATACGTCGACCCGCGCGTAAACTCGCCCTGCGTCTCCACGACGATCTCATCCCGCTGAAATTCCAATAGGCGATCATCGAATACGGCGCAGATCGCCAGAGCATCATGCATCATCGGATAATGATCCGTCACCTGCTGCCACCGCGCGATCAGTTCCGGAATATAGGCAGACGTTCGTTTGTGACGGGTCAATAACCGGTCCATGTCTTCTTGGGCCAGCACGCATTGCACCGTCACGTCCAGTCCGACAGCCTTGATGGGGATGCCGGATTCGAACACGACCCGCGCGGCTTCCGGATCGCAGCGTATATTCCATTCGCTGAGATGGCTGTAGAAACAACCGCCCATCATCACGATCTCCTTCACCTTGGTCCGAAGCTCCGGCTCCTTGAGGATCGCAATGGCGATATTGGTCAAAGGCCCGATCGGCACCAGCGTGATCTCGCCATCCGAATTCATGACCGTATCGATAATGAAATCGATGCCGTTCGTCCCGAATCCAACGACTTGTCCGTCCTTGTCTTCCGAGAATTGGCACGGAATCTCATTCCTGTCTACCTTGTTGATGATGGGACTGCCGATTCCGGCGTAGACGGGAATGTCCGGCCGTCCGGCCATTTCGAGCAGGTTGACCGCCAATTTCGCCCGGGCGTTCACATTCTTGAACACCGTCGTAATGCCGATGACTTCCAGTTCGGGCGACTCCAGCGCAAACGCGATCGCCAATGCATCATCGATATCATCGCCAATGTCCGTATCGATAATGATCTTCGTTCCAGCCATGTCAGCACTCCATTCATCGCAGATAATTGTAAGGGCTTACAATTAATATTCTAGTCGCAAATTCGTATCGGTTATATATACAAAACTATAATTTCAAGTAAAAATATACGATGTTCTGCCCGGACAGAGGGTTGATACAGGCGCGATACCAAGGCTGGGACATAAGAAAAACCGCCAGGGCACCATGCCTTGGCGGTTATTTTATCGTTGATCTAATGTATATTCCTTTGTCAGCACCTTCAGACGGTCCGACTGCACAGTTTAGTCATGAATATCAGTTAAACACAATCGATAGTTATGTTCATAGTCTTACCATTTTCAACAATTATAAACATCAAGGCGATGAGGTTTAAATGGGCTATTTTATGACGATCCCTAGTGAAATAGAAAGGTGGATCCGATATGGATGAACTGAAGAAGGCTTACGAGCTGTTCAGCCTGCCTGAAGGCGCGGCGAGGGAGGAAGTCGAGAAACGGTATTTCATGTTTATCCGCCGCGAGCGCGCGATCCGTCTACGTCATAGATCGGAACGAACCGACGAGCTGCCCATTCATTCGGAAGAGATCCATAAGGCATACAAGACGATTTTGGAGGATGACGGGCAGATGAGGATGAAGCCGTTCGACTCCGCCGAATACGGCAAATACAACCGCCATTATATGTTCCCTGTTATTGGCGCATTCTTTTGTGCGATCGTCATGATGTGCGTTATGTTATACGGCATCCAAGACTATATGGACCACCGCCACAAAACGGCCGAGCTCGCAAAGCTTCCGCCTGTCGATCTAAGCGTCACCTTCTACGGCGAATATGTGAGCAGGGCCGGTACCGATACGAACAAGGAATTCCATATGCAATCACCGGAGAGGCCCGAAGGAGATGTCTTCGAAGAAAAGTCGCCCCGCGTCAGCGACTCGAAGCCGCTGGAAGCGGATATCCTGTCGACTTTCCCGCAATGGACAAGCATCAAGGCGTTCGTCGCGTACGCGCCTTCGGATATCAAGCTAGGGCTGGACGAACTACTCCCTCAAGGTAGCATGGGGGATTTGTTGAATAACCACCCGTCGGATATTTATATCATGGATCAAGCGAGCTTCACGAAGCTGGCCGGTTACTATGCCCTGCTTCCGCTCGAAGGCGCGAATGCCGATAAGCTCGGCTCGAGCCTTCATCCGAAGCTGAAGCTGAAAGCGATGACGGAAGACGGCCTCGAGGAGCATGTCTACGGGATCGACATCTCCGCCAGTCCGCTGCTGAAGGGACTTCCCATCGCCGGCAAAACGTACATTGCCGGGATCGGCAGCGAATCCGAACAGCCGGATCATGCGTTTGCGTTTATAAAAAAATATTTGGACGGGGATACATCCAAAAAGTGATCTATTGCGTGATGATATATCGAAATTTCTCCGTGTACGCATTTTTTCGCTGCTCCACTCGTCGTAAATGATCGTAGAAACTATGAGAAAATTTAAATACGTGACCGAAATCCCAATCTTGTTCGCTGTAGTTCTTTTCCCAAAACCGAATCGACGTCGGCAGCGCGGCTGCTCTCGTCGCGGGCTGCAGCGGCAAACGATCGACGGGCGAAACCAATTTGATCGTATCCCCGGATTTAATGCCCCGACTATAGCGAAGAACTTTAATCAGTTTCATCATCGGACGCAATCCTCTTTCGAACAAGGAGACATGCCCGAGATCGAACAAAATATTCAACGCATGCGAGAACGTCAGCATATGGCCGATTAAATCATGATGGGATTCCGCGCGGTAAATGACCGGGAACTCGGCGAGCTGTTCCAGCACCAGCCCTGATAATTCTGCTGGATGCGAAATCTTCGGAAAGCCGTCCTCGGCAACAATCTGCATCCTCTTCACCTCGGAAGCGGAGAAGCCGATCCAGGAACGTCCCGGAATCGTCTTCTCGAACGATCGAATAAGATCGGTTATTCCGGCGATTTCCTCCGCACTTCCCCACCCTTTAAGTTCATGGATAGCCGACAAACATGCAGCGCTGTAAATGACGTTATGACCGACCCAGTGCAGCTCGTCGATCGTTAGATCAAGCGCTTCGAGAATGGCAGCTTCAGCCGTAAACAGGTCACAAGCGGAACGATGCTGCGTGCTTGGCGATCCAAGAATCTTTTGTACCATCGCTCCCGCCTGCAATGCAACGAGCTCGGCGATGCCGTCGCTCAAATCATTCGTCGAGACGAAAAAGTAACTGCCGATAGCGGCAGCGCCATAATGGGCTTGCCAGATATCGCTCGTTTGTTGTTTGCATGATGCGATGATCGATAATCCGTCCCTTAATAGGCCTTGGTTCAATATCATGTCCTCCCCCCTGTTATCTCGCATCGACATCCGTCTCATTCCCCATGCTTCGCATAGAATTTTCCCCATGGTAAGCAATTTGTGACCTATGGCACTACCAATACGAATTAAATGTATCCTTCAATAATCGAAAAGTACACCTATCCAGATTTTGCTAATAATCTTATTCTGAAATAGATACATATACCTAATTGGGAGGTTCCACTACATGAAGAAGAAGAGTCTTCTAGTCTCATCGCTCGGCTTGGCGCTTACCGCAACTACGGTCTTAGGTTCGGTCGGCGCGGCAACGAAAACCGACACCATCGTAATCCGACATACACAACTGGGCGAGGCGAAACAACAGCGTCTTAATATCCTGAAGGATGTACTGGCAAGGGTTTCCAAAGAAGTGCCGGGCGTCAAATACAAGCTGGACGGCGTGGACTCGGACGTAAACCGCAAAGAGAAATTGCGTTCCGAGATGGTAGTCAACAAAGCTCCCGCGATATTCGACTTGTTCGGCGGCTCCGACACGCAACTGTACGCGGAAGCCAACCGGCTGCTCGATCTCACGCCGATTCTGAAAGAGCTCGGCTTGCAAAACAAATTTATTTCCTTGAACGAATTCACGGTGAACGGCAAAGTATACGGTTTGCCGATCGGCGGCTACCAAGAGGGCTACTTCTACAATAAAGAATACTTCAAAGCCAAAGGCCTGAAAATCCCTAAAACATTAGCCGAACTCGAGAAATTGGCGGACACGATCAAAAAAGACGGCAAAACGCCTTTTGCTCAAGCGTCCAAAGCCGCATGGGTACCGTTGATGACAGCCAACACCTTGTGGGCTCGTTACGCGGGTCCGGATATTACGAACGGGTTCACGACAGGTAAAACAAAATGGAACAGCGCTCCGATGGTATCCGCTTTCACGAAGTACCAAGATTGGGTGAAGAAAGGATACTTCAAGAAAGGCGAACTCGGTCTGGATTATGCCGAGCAGCGCAACCAGCTCATCCGCGGCGAAGCCATCATGATGTACGACGGATCTTGGGCATCCAGCGTATTCACGGATCCGAAACAAGCCGGTAGCTTGGTGAACAAAGTCGGCTACTTCGCAATGCCTTCGGTAGCCGGCGGCAAAGGCAACCAAACTTACGTAAACGGCGGATTCTCCAACGGTTACGGGTTCTCGGCAAAAGTGAAAAACGACAAAAAGCAGCTCGCATTCGTAAAATCCTTCATTAAGAACATGTACAACGACGAAATGCAAATCCGCGGACTCGAAGCGGACGGCGTCCTGCCATCCATGAAAGTAAACAGCACGAAATTGGCGAATGCCAATGCTTCCGCGCTGGTGAAAGAAATCATTGAAGTGGGCAACAAAGCAAGCGGCGCATTCCCGGCCTTCGATTCCTTGGTTCAAGCCGACGTGAATACCGCGCTCAGCGAAGGCATTCAGAAGCTGATCGGCGGCAAAACAACGCCGAAGGCCATGCTCGACGCCGTGCAGAAAGCGCAGAATGCGGCAAACAGCGACGACGATTTCTAAACGATCATAAGCACGGCAAGTACCACCCTCCTCAGTGTGGGTGGTACTTTTTTGTACCTGCGATTCGTGCACATATGTCTGATTATTGCGGAGGAAACGATGAATAAAACATTAAGAAGCCCTTGGACGTATGTACTGTTTTTATTGCCGCTCCTGATCCTCTATCTCATGTTTTTCATTTATCCGATGATTTCTGCCTTCACCACGGCCTTTATGAAATGGAACGGACTTACCCCGCCGAAGTTTAACGGGCTGACCAACTTCAAGCATGCGTTCGCGGACAGCAAGTTCTGGGAATCCGCTTCCAACAACGGTAAATTCATTCTGTTCTCGGTATTCGTGCAAGTGCCGGTCATTATCTTCTTCTCCCTCTTGATCAGCAATGTAAAGAAGCTCAAGGGCTTATACAAAACAGCCGTATTCGTGCCTTCCGTCATGTCGACTGCGGTCATCGGCATCTTGTGGAGTTTCATCTACGAACCGGATATCGGCTTGTTCAATCAAATCTTGACTAAAATCGGATTACACCCTGTCATGTGGTTATCCGACACCTCCTGGGCCATGTTTTCGATCTTGATCACCAATGCGTGGCAGTGGACCGGATTCTACATCGTGATGGTACTTGCCGCTATCTTGTCGATTCCCAGGGAAATAGATGAAGCCGCAATCGTCGACGGAGCCTCCGCTTTCACTCGCGCAACCCGCATTACGGTGCCGCTGATCATGCCTATCATTTCCGTCGTCATTATGCTCTCCATCTCGGGCGCGATGAAAGCGGCCGATATTATCATCGTCATGACGGACGGCGGTCCGGGCGGGGTAACGGACGTTATGGCGACCTATTTAATCAAATACGGGATAACCAATGCGAAATACGGATACGGCAACTCCATTGGGGTGTTGATATTCATGTTCTCGCTCATTCTTACCGCATTGTACCAAGTATTGATTGCCAGAAGAGTCGAAAGGGTCGAATACTAATGACAATGACGCTGAGATCCGTGAGAAGAAGCATCCCCCATATTCTGTTAATCGGCTATTTAATCGCGACCCTCTACCCGTTCGTGTTCGTCCTGTTCTCGTCCATCAAATCGGATAATCAGGCGATTGCGAGCAATCCATTCGGATTCCCGTCCTCGTTTCATTTCGAAAATTACTACGAAGCTTGGGTGAATGCGAAAATCAGCGTATACTTCTTCAACAGTTTGTATATCTCGACGCTGTGTTCGATCGTGACGATTATCTTCTCCGCCATGGGAGCCTTCGCGATTACGCGGATGCGGTATTTGAAAATCAGCAAAGGGATGTACCAATTCATCCTGATCGGTTTGCTCATTCCGGGCAATGCCTTGCTGCTGCCTATGTATAAGATGCTGAACGATATGGTATTCTTCGGTCACGCCGTACTGGGAACGCATATGGCGCTCATCCTTCCTTACACGGCCGGGGCACTTCCATTTACGGTCATCATATTGTCGGCGTTCATGCGCTCGATTCCGGGCGAGATCGAAGAGGCCTCAGTGATGGATGGGTTGAGCGCAAAGGGCGTTTTCTCCAAAATCATTTTGCCGATCACCATCCCCGCTTTGGTAACCGTGTTTATTATCAATTTCATTAGCAATTGGAATGAGTTTCTATTGGCGAACTTCTTCATCTCCACGGATGAATTGCGCACGCTGCCCGTCGGGATGGTCGGTTTCCGCGATATCTATAACACGAATTACGCTCAAATGTCGGCGGGAATCGTATTCAGCATCGTTCCGGTCATGATTATTTATGCCGTCCTGCAGAAACAAATCATCGAAGGTTTGACCGCCGGCGGCGTGAAAGGCTGATGAGCTGGGTTCATCTCCCCCTTGGCAAGCCGACGACAATAATCGCAACCCACTGTGGTTGCGTTAAAGTTCTTGGTTGGCGGAGCCAAGGGGGATCCGTTTCACGCAGGTCTACACGGTTCCCCTTCTATGCTCGCTTACCGATGAGACAGAATCCGCTCCTCGTACACGATCTCCAATTGGCGCTTTAACCGCGGGGAATTCTCGATCGCCTTCTGGAACGATTCACGGTGCATGGTCAGCAGGATGCTCGGCGTTAGCGTCCGAATCGTAGCCGTTCTCGGAATCGCCTTAAGCAACGCCATCTCGCCAAAATAATCGCCGTCTTCCAGCACCGCAAGCCTGCGGCTTTCTTCCCCTTCGCTCTGCTGCAGCACCTCGACTTGTCCGCGAACAAGAATATAGAAGCGGTTGCCTTCTTCGCCTTGTTCCATGATCGTGCTGCCTGCGTTCACTCTTTCCGTCACGAGCGCTTGCTGCATGTACGCAAGCGTATTCTCGTCGAGCGCGCTGAACAACGGAATCTGCTTCAGACGCTCCAGCTTGACGTCCGCGCTGGTTCCATCCCCGCTGATCGCGAATCCGTCCTGCTTGGACCACATGCGCCGATAAATTCCGCTGCTCTCGAGCAGTTCCTCATGCGTACCTCCGCCAGCCAGCTCGCCCTTATGGATGACATAGATCCGATCCGCATGCTTGGTCGTTTGTAAACGATGGGTCACCGAGATGATGGTAGAAGCCGCCAGCGATAGAATCGAATCATAAATAGCCTGCTCTCCCACGGGGTCGAGCGCCGATGTCGCCTCGTCCAGCAAGAGGATATCCGGCCGCCGGACGAAAGCCCGGGCGAGCGCGACGCGTTGTCGCTGCCCGCCGGATAGATTGCGTCCGCCCTCGCCTGCTTTGAAATCGTAAACGCCCGGCTGGGCTTTAATCCACTCATGGATATCCGCCCGCATCGCCGCCGTCTCGACTTCCTCGTCCGTCGCGGTTAAGCGGCCGAACCGGATGTTGTCGCGAATGCTGGTATTGAATAGCAGTACCTCCTGCGGCACATAGGCAAACAATTTACGGTAGCTGTCCAGCGGAAGCGCGCGCGCATCGGTCCCGTCCAAGCGGAGCCGTCCATCATTCGGCTCATCGAATCGCATGAGCAAGCTGACGAGCGTGGATTTGCCCGAACCGCTCGAACCTACGATGGCGACATGCGTGCCCTGCGGGATGGTTAAGGTCATATCGCGAATGGAATGAGCCGCATCCGAATAGCCGAAGGAGACATTCCACAGCTCGAGCTCGCGCTTGAAACCGGAAGCGTAGTACGGCGGATCTCCGACAACTCGGTTTCCTCCGGATTTCCTTCCTGGTCCAAGATCACCCGGCGAAGTCTTCCCCAGCTAAGATCAGCCTGTACGAACTGCGGGAAGTATCGGGTCAGCGAAGAAGCGTAGCTGCTGATACGCAGATAGAAGCTTTGGAACGAAGCGAGTACGCCCACGATGAGCAGATCGTATTTCGTTAAGCAGGCGCCGACGGCGACGATGACGACATTCAGGATAAGCAGGGTGATCGCGACCGACTTCGCCTGCAATCCCCGCAAGAACTGAGCGCGCAGCCCCATCGGAGCAACCTCGTCGGTCATAGCGGCCAAGCGTTTGCGTTCCCATGCGAACAGCCTGAAGGCACGAAGTATTTGGTGAAAATGGAGCCGGTCAAACACGAGATCACTGAAGCTTTCCTGCGTTTTATACAGGTCTGAAGCGGCTTTCGTCGGCTTATTCATCAGCTTTGGAATGACGAAACAGAACGGCAGGCCGACGAGCAGCATCCAGAAGAACCATCTGTTCATCGTATATAGAATCGCGAGAGAGAAAACGAGACCGAGGATCGACGCGCGGGAGTAAGGATTTCATCGATGAGATACTTGAAGCTGTACGAGAACGTGACCTGGAATGCAAGCATGATGATCATCAGCACGAATATCGCCGTCATTTGCCAACGGTACCGCGAGAATTGCAAGAATAGAAACTTCAACAGCTCTTTCATGGATGAACCCCTCTTAGCAATGATATCGGTATCCAGTATCATTCGACGCCATTCGCGCGGCCACCTCCACTTGGGCAAATCGGACTAATTGAAATCCAACAAGCTCAGCAGGCGCTCCCGTCCCACTCCCTGAATGAAATAAGGCATGCGCGGGCCTTCATTGCTTTGCAGGACCAACTGATAGAGGAGACTGAAGAGCCGTTTCTGATTCTGCTTCATGACCTTCTTATCCTCGACTCGGCAAATCGCGTAAATGTCCTCCATCAGCTGCTCGTCATCGTTTCTTTCGTTTCGCAATAGGCCGCGGAAAGCTTCGATCCATTGACGTTCGGTCGCATTCAGCGTCGCATGCAATGCCCGGTCGGGGCGCTCATTCACCTGAATCAGCTTTTGAGGATACCACCGTGTGATCCAGTGTTCCGCTCGTTTGGCTGTTTCCTCAAGCTGCTCTGCCTCATAATTCTCGCCGTTTCGCGACAGGATGGCTTTCAACAGCTGGATATCGAAATTCACCAAGGGCAGCACGCTTGACACCTGGCTGAATTTCGGCTTGCATCTGTCGCAAATGCCAGCCTCACTTTAACCCCATGCATTCGGAAGTCGTCTACACGCCTGTCCCGGCAGACATTTGATGCTTAAGCGATCGGTCCTTGTCCCTGTTCCTGAAGGCGCTTTTTCGCTTCTTCGTACACGCTGGCGGACAGCGGTCCCTTTTGGGCAATGCGGATATTTTCCGCCAAATGTTCCGGGTTCTTCGTCCCCACGATTGTAGTAGTCATGCCTGGATGACTTAATGTAAAACGTAATAGGAAGCCTGTCCGGCTTTCGCCTTCGTCAACCAGCTCATCCAGCTGTGCCTTCTCCCACACATCCCAGCGCTCTTGATTGCCGAGTCCGAAACCAGGCTCGCCGCGACCGACGCCGCCTCTAATTATCGTTCCCGCCCCGGCTTCCGCAGCCTTCGCAATCAAGGTTTCATGACCCCGTTCGAGTGCGGAATATGGAATTTGAAACGAATCAAACATGCCCGATTCAATGTAGGATGTAAGATGCGGAAGCGTAGAGGATATGCCGATCCACCGGGCTTTGCCCGTGGCCTGAATTTCTTGGAGCACTTCGACCAGGTTGCCCTCTTCCGTCTGATCCAGCGAAGGATTGTGCAGTTGAAGCAGGTCGACATAGTCCGTCTTCATTCTTCTTAAGCTTTCATCGATATTGTGCAGCAGATTATCCCTTGTCCACACATGCGGCGTCTCGTCATGATCCCCTGCATTTACGACTGTACAGCCGCATTTGGTGGCCAAGATATATTCGCTGCGTCTGTGACTGATGAATTGGCCGATATAGGCTTCGCTTAACCCGTAATCGTACGCCGTATCGATAAAATTGATCCCGGCATCCAGCACTGCGTTCAAAATCCGTTCCGCCTCGCCATCGGTTACCGGTCGTCCGCCCCAAATACGTGGTCCGCGAATTTCCATGGCACCGAAACCTAGACGGCTCACTTCAAGTCCTGTCCGACCTAAAACCGATTTTTGCAGATCCTTCATCGAAATCACTCCAATTCCTATCGAAATTTGAAAGCGCTCTTCCATTTCTAGCCTATGCCTAGTAGAGCTTGAATGCAAATGTTTTTATTGTATGAATACCCAGACGCATAACCCTTAAAATAAAAAAACGGCATCTCTGCCGTTTTTCTTTAAGCTATTCATGAAGTAGACGGGCTTGAACCCTTGACCTCGTCGTTGCAAACAAAATGCTCTACCGCCATAGTTGGTTTCACTCCCATAACATCGCAGGTATGAAAGTTAGGAGTCTATCATGCCAAGCGCTTGCAGCGCCCTGATGAACACTGTCGCTGCTTGCGCGCGTGTCGTCTTCCCCTTCGGATCAAACGTAGTTGCTCCCGTGCCTGTCATGATATGAAGCTTAACCATTAGGCGAACGTCCTCAAGGTAATCTGCATCCGCGTTTCCGATATCCTTGAAGCCATCAAGGCTCACTGGCTCACTGGATATCGTCAGCTGTTCAAGTCTCGCCACCGCCGCCAACATACTTGCCATTTCCTCGCGCGTAAGCGGCTGATTAGGGCTGAAGCGGTTTCCCTTCACAAAGGCGAGCAGTCCAAGCTCCTTCGCCGTGGCTACCTCGCCGGAATACCACGTACCGGATTCGACATCGTCATAGGGCGCCATACCAGTATCGGATGTGCCGCGTCCAAGCGCCCGGACTAACATAGCGGTAAATTCTGCTCTGGTTACCGCTTTGTTGGGATCATACTTTCCGTCGCCTACACCTTCGACTAGCCCCTTCGCGGCAGCAAGTTCGACATCAGATTTGCTCCAATGCTGCTGTACATCGGCAAAGCTTACCGTATTGCGTGCTACAACGTAGACACTGTTTGAATAGGAACTCATGATCACAACCCATACGCCGTCAATCTGTTTCTTCTCAGCGGCTACAAACTCCAATTTCTCTGTCGCTGCGTTATAGCGGAATGCACCCCATTGCACAGGCATGCTGGTCACGCTCTTGCTCATCGGAATCACTCTTGTAAGCGCCTGGCTGAACTTATCTGCCGTTCCGATCGCTTGTCCCGTCTTGGTATTGATGATATCCATGTGAAAATCTACAATCGCACCTATCGCTTGGCCATTCGGCAAGCCGTTTGTTAAAGCCGCTTGGATGTCCTTATCGCCGGACTTGTCGGTTAGCGTGATTTTAAAACTAATGTCATCGTTAGTCACGTTATTCTTAGCTAGCAAGTCCTTCAGTCCCGGAATGAGCGACGTCAGATTGACCGGCACTTGATAGCTGCCGTAAGAGGTCTTCAGCTCGATGACGAAGGCAGCGTTCTTACTCTCGAAGCTCGTTAAAATGCTTGCCGGTATGCTGATAAAGGCTGCACCGTCCTTTGGCGTCACTTCAAGCGTGACGGACGGCTTCGTCGTGTCGATCGTATTCGGGTCAAGCGTTAAACCGTTCAGGTCAATGACCGGCGTTGTAACGGCAGGCAATGAACGGGTATGAATCGTAATGACTTTCGATCCTATAACACCGGATCCATCATGAGCAGTTGCCTGAACGGTAATCGTACCCGCTTTAGTTGCCACGAGCCGACCGGCTGCATTGATCGTTGCTGCCCCTGTACCCGGAACTACCGACCAGCTAAAGGTTTTATCGGTTGCAAGGTCAGGAGCTACAGTTGCACTGAATTGAAGCGAGGCTCCGATGTACATGGTTCCACTAGAACTAGAAACAGTGATAGATTCAATTGGTGCAGCGGTAACCGTAACGTTAGCCTGGGCCGTAAAGCCTTGGTATGCAGCTGAAATGACTGTACTTTCACCTGCAGCAATACCCGTGATCATACCAGTCGTTGGATCAACCGTAGCAATAGTCGGATCCCCGGAGGAATATGTTACCCCGCTGGTCAACGTTGGAGTGGTAAGGTCTGCGTAGGCTGCATACACAACCGAGCTCACTGACTTTCCTGCTTGTACGCTGATTGGCTGATTGAAGCCTATACCTGTCAGCGTGTTTAATACGGTTAGGGCAGAACTGGCAGAGATGCTTGATATATGATTAAAGTCACCCGAATATTGTGCAGTGATGGGATGAGATCCGATGGAGAAGGCGGGAATGACAATACTGGCATAGGCGTTTGCATTTTCCAAGTCTGCCCAGGACATTGTTACGCTTCTATCGTTTTGTCCCCAAAAGGTGACCGTTTGTAATGAAGAGTCCACCGTAATGTTATACACATATCGTGCTCCGCTCTTCTCCCATTGCTTCACGATCGCTCCTGAAGAATCGAAAGCAACGATACCCAATGCCAAACTATTATCCGTATATGAAAAGGCCCAGTAGGTAAGGTCTCCCCATTTCATCACCGGACAGGAGGTGGCCGCAATTACATTCCCAGGATCCGCCATACAACTTACTTTCATTCCAGATGGAACAGACGGTTCGCTTCCGAAATCAGCATTAGTCTTGATAGGAGTTGTAGCGACAAGGTTCGCTGTCCCCAATTCCGTAGTTCCATCCTTGAAAGTCAAGCTCCCGGTAGGTGTCACACCGCCAGCAGTAAAGTCCGATACGCTAGCTTGCAGGGTCACCGTTTCTCCGTATGCGATTGAGGTTGGACTGACATTAATGCTCGTAATCGTCGGTGCGGTCATATACGTATATTGGTCCGCCGCCGATGTCGCCGATGTGCCGCCCGGTGTCGTTACCGTTACGTCAACGGTTCCCGAGCTGCCCGCCGGAGCGGTTGCCGTAATTGACGTTGCCGAATTTACGGTAACACCTGTCGCCGCCGTTGTACCAAACGTCACCGCCGTTGCACCGGACAGATTCGTACCGGTCAGCGTGACGCTCGTTCCTCCGGACGTCGGTCCCGACGTCGGCGACACGCTTGTAATCGTCGGCACGGCTATGTACGTATATTGGTCCGCCGCCGATGTCGCCGATGTGCCGCCCGTCGTCGTTACCCTTACGTCTACAGTTCCCGAATTACCCGCCGGCGCGGTTGCCGTAATTGACGTTGCCGAATTTACGGTAACGCCCGTCGCCATCGTTGCACCGAACGTCACCGCCGTCGCACCGGACAGATTCGTACCGGTCAACGTGACGCTCGTTCCTCCGGACGTCGGTCCCGACGTCGGCGACACGCTTGTAATCGTCGGCACGGCCATGTATGTAAATTGGTCCGCCGCCGATGTCGCCGATGTGCCGCCCGGTGTCGTTACCGTTACGTCCACGGTTCCCGAGCTGCCCGCCGGAGCGGTTACCGTAATTGACGTTGCCGAATTTACGGTAATGCCCGTCGCCGCCGTTGCACCAAACGTCACCGCCGTCGCACCGGACAGATTCGTACCGGTCAACGTGACACTCGTTCCTCCGGCCGTCGGTCCCGACTGCGGCGACATGCTAAGTATCGTTGGGACGATTGCATTGACTAGCACACCTGCCGTACTGGACACTCCGTTTAACGTTAATAAGGCATCGTTGCCTTCTAGATCCTTAATTGATCCGAAATTTAGCGACAAGGCTCCTATGGTAATCCCATTGCTATCAGATAGTCCGGATTGGACGCTATATCTGAACATCAACGCACTGGACCCCGAACCGCTTACAAAGGTTGCATACACAGTAGTTGCTCCTACAACCATTGCGATACCTGGATTACCCCCAGAGGTGTCAACAAATACGGGCTTGTCCATGTTCACTAAGAAATCCATGGGATCTCCTACACCATATGTACCATCGGCAGGAACCGATACGCTAGTCACGGAAGGCCCAGCCGTGTCGGCAAACGCCTTGTCGGTAAAGTACAAAGGCAACAAACATAAGACTATTAAACCTATCAATAACTTCCTCATTGTTCTTACTTGATACATTTCCTACTACCCACTCTCCAAATTAGGAATTCACCGCGGTATTCCAACAGCAATAGACAGTTTCGACCAAATGCCGACTTCCCTAAAAGTCTCAATTCGTCGAACTAGCAAGAAAAAACTCATCCAGTTATTTGCTATTATATAACAGAATGAGGTTCCGTTGAGTAAATTATCGCATGTTCTTGCGGAACGCGGCCTCCTAATTCGATCAGCTTACGTTCATACAAAAACAAAAACGCAGTCCCGCAGGACTGCGTTCAAATGATTGATTTTGGTGAATCTTTGTGGGATCGCATCTATACTCAACTAATTATTTCCTTTGCGCTCCTTCATTTACTTATAGCAACGGTTACTGACACGCCTTGATTGCCGGCGGCGTCCGTCGCCCAGATCGTCAGCTTGCTGCCTGCGGCCAGGGGCGGAACGATTATCTTAAAGCTTCCTTTTCCGTCCGTCTTGGCCGAATAACTCGTGTTAGCATACATTAACGTGACCCGGCTATACGGCTCTGCATTGCCTTGGACAACCGTCGCTTTTGCAGCTGGCGTCGAAGGTTTCGGACTAGCAGGAGGATTGACATCTCCGTAAATGTAAGAGGCCGAAGCCAATAGATTTCCGCCGGCATCCCTCACTTGTGCCGAATACTTGCCGTCTGCTAGGTGAGGAAACGCGAAACGGAAAATTCCCGCGCTATTGCTTTGGCCGCTTGCGATGAGCTTGCCGTTTTTATAAATCGAAACGAAAATCGATGGAGAGGTTTGAACTTTGCCTTCCTTCTCGTTTAAGCGAAACGGCATGAAAGCGGCTTTCCAGGTCGGATCCGGGACTCGGATAGCCCCGATCGCAGAGACCTTGGACATCTTCAGCTCCGATGTGGAGTTCATGTATCCAAAGACGGATTCCTTGTCATCGCCCCAGATCCATACAGAACCGTCTTTTTTCGTTCCAACGGTGTAATAGGTGCCCGGAATGACTTCCGTCCACGGGCCTTTGTCCGCAACGCTCGAAGGCTCCATGATTGTTCCCGCAGATCCGCTTCCTACTTGGCCGTAGTCGTTCCTTCCCCATGACCATAAGCTGCCATTTTTCTTCAAGACGAATGCGGTATCGGTCGAAGACCAAATCCGGCTCCAATCTTTATCCGATCCGACTTGGACGATGCCGGTCATTTCGGTCTGAGACCACCAGCCTTTCCCCCATTGCCAAAGCGAACCGTCTTTGCGAAGGGCGATGCTTCCGGATGCTCCCGTTCGCACTTGTGCCCAGTCTCGATCGCTACCAACTTTCATCATCTTGTCGGTATTCGCATTGTAACTCGGGAGACCCAACTGACCCTGTCGATTATCTCCCATCCCCCATAAAGTACCGTCTTTTTTGATCGCGAGCAGATGGCTTCCATTGATGCTGAATGATTGCCAATCCTTAGCTGGACTGAGTGGATGAGGTTCGGTCAGATGCTCGAAATCGCTCGGCATGATCTTACCCCAAGCGTCGGTTCCCCACACCCACAGCGATCCATCTTTGTTCAACGCGACTGCGTAGCCCTGCTCGGAAACTTGGATGTCTGTCCAGTAGCGCCCCTTGAGCAGCGGCTGCATAATATTATCGCTCACACCGGATAACCGAGCCGAGTTGAAATAACTTCCCGTTTGGTACACCCACAAACTTCCATCCGGCTTCAATGCATACACTTCCGAGCGGCCGGTTGAGATCGATACCCAGTCCGTATCGGTACTGATTTGTTTCAGCATGGTATGATCAATACCGTCTTGATGCCAAAGCGTTCCGTCTTGGTGAAGAATGAAATTGTAGGAGTCCGACTTCGATATCGCTTTAACGGTTGTCCCTGCGGCAACCGGAACGTACGCGCTGTCCGACTCGCCGTCGCCGAGCTGCCCCCATTCGTTCTGTCCCCACGTCCAAGTGGTGCCGTCACGGGCGATCGCGACTCCAAACCCGTTGCCGATAGCCGCTTCTTTCATGGGCGTATCCGACGGAATCCTGTCATATTTATCGAATACCGTGTCCCATTTCCATAGGCTCCCGTCCTCGGAGACCAACACCGGAACGAAGCCGCTCGAAACTCGAACGGCCTTGGCAAATGCCGCTTTGACGTTCACGAGCTTGATCGAATTGGGACTCGAACCTGACTTCAGGTCAAACGCTTGACCGTCGTGATTAAGGGCAACCCCGAACGAGCCCGCTCCAATCGCCGCCCAATCGGTCGAATCGCCGACTTGTGTAAGCGGAATTCCCTTACTCCCCGTCGGCGTGCATACGCCTTGCGCCCATAACGTTCCGTTCTGTTTTAGTGCCAACAAACATTCGGCTCCTATAGAAACGTCTGCCCAGTCCCGATCCCCGTTTAGTTCCGAGCCGACGTAGATGGTGCCTGTCTGTAGGTTTACTCCGAACAGCAAGAGATACCCATGCTTAGTTAAGGCCGCTGCTCCAGCGTCGCCCGCGGTGACTTTAAACCAATCGTTTCCGTTCCCGAAACGGAGCGGAGTCTTTTGTTTGGTAATCGCTTCCCGATTCCGGTTCGTTCCCCACATCCATAAGCTTCCGTCACGTTTCACCGCGATGGAGAAACGGTCTCCCGCTGCGGTCGATGCCCAATCCTTATCGCTTCCAACCCGAACGGGTATGCCGCTCGATCGGAAGGTTCCGTCGCCGAGCTCGCCTTCGCTATTGTCTCCCCAGGCCCATAATGATCCGTCCTCGCCAACGGCCAGAATGTGACGGGCACCTGCGGATGCTTGCTGTAATGCGGGCAAAGTGATTCCTTGGGCGGTCGTATTGGCTTTAACCGGTAATACGGAAAAGGAAATCATGCATGCCATAGCAATCGTTAACATGACGAGCAATCTTGTTCGTTTCATAGCGTCTCCTTTAAGTTTATTCTTGTGGAATGAATAGGAATAATTTGTTAACTTCCCATAAGTATACAAATTTCCTCAAAAACCTGTCAATTCGATAAAAACCGATCTTAAACAGCAATAGCCTTCTGCAAGCAACAACCTTTTCTATGGCAAAAAAAAAAACGGCATCATTGCCGTTGGTGTTAGGTGGTGGTGGTGCGTAGGGGGATATGACTCGCACAGCTCGTCTATGGATTATGGGGGGTCCGACTCCGAAACAACGTAAAACACAATTTAGGAGTCGACAAGCAATTTACGAATACCTTGTCCTGCCAATCGTTCATCTTCACCTAGACCATATCTGAAGGACATGATCTCCGATTGAAGCACGGCCTCTGCAATTCTCGAAATCACTCTCCGCGCAGTGACTGGCTCAAGCATTTCGTTTGCAAGATAATTGCAATATTCCGTAAATCCCGTTCTGCCGGCTCAGTGATCTCTGCATGATAGCTCATGTTCACTCTGGAATTCCCTTTTCAATTTCTGCAAGAACTTCACGAAAAGGCCGCACGTTCTGATTCTGTTTAGCATCCATGCCTTCGTTCAGCAGCTTATGCAATTCAAACTTTCCAATCAGTTTTTCATACGTTTCAATACTCATCACAGCCAAATCCTTGGCCATTCTTTGTAATGAAAACAGGTTCATCATATTTATGGCAAAACTCAGATATCTCGCTGTACGTATTTCGTAAATCTGAGCTTGGTCGAATAGATGGCCTAGCATGCCCTCCTCATTGTGATGTATCGATATTATATCAAAATAACGATACAGCTCAATCCATTGAGGCCCAGATAACCTGACCTCACTACTTATGCTTGCTCTGGAACGCTTCCCTCATAATCAGCTTGAGCATGCTCGGCTGCACGGCAACCGTTGCCACCGCAGCTATCTTCTGCACATAGCGATCGCTTGATAGCTGCCGGAGCATGCAATTCGCCAAATCCGCCCTGGAAGTGAACCTGCCTTTAATGTGATTTTCGGCTAGTTCATAGGGGGTTACGCTCTCTGTTTCAAAGAGACCGGATGGGCGGACAATCGTCCAATCCATCTCGCTGTCCCTCACCGTCTTCTCCATCCGCCTCATATCCGCATACAAGTTCTTGCCTATGGTATTGACGATGAGCGGCTGCACGATCTTCTCGAAGAAGAAACCTCCCTGAGGGTCGGCATGCGGCTCCGTCGCGCTGGAACTTACGCATACGAGACGGCGAACACCGGACCGGTTCATCGCCTGAAGGATATGACCGATCCCCTGCGAATAGACATGAATGGGCTGCTTGCTGAATGGAACGCCGAGTGTCGAAAGTACGGCATCTTGTCCGGCTACCGCGCTTTCTACCTCAGACAGATTGAACACGTCTCCACGCATGACCCGCAGCTGCGCGTGCTGCAGCAGGAATCGATCCGGATGGCGGGTGACTGCGGTCACCGAATGTCCTTCCGCCAGCGCTTGCTCCGTCAACAACCTTCCCGTTGGTCCATTGGCGCCGAAAATCACGATGTTCATCTGGTTTCACCTGCCTTGCGGTTCATTGCAGACTGCCTGGCTAGCGTCATCGCGCTCCAAAACATCCCGATCGCGATCACCGGATGAAGCGCGGACAGGAACCCGATCTGCGACGACAGATCCGCGGTGACAAACATCAATATCACCATAACCAACAGTTGAATCCCCTTCAACCGATACGAGACCGGAAGACGCGCCATGAACGATAGCAGAATAATGAGGACTGGAAAAACGATAAATACGCGGGCAAAGTTCGTATGTGCAACCCAGTCTGCCGAATCCACGAACATCGCAAGCCCGGCAATAAATACTTGCGCCAGGATGGTCATCGCGAAAATCCGTGCCGTCCACATCAGAATCGACAGTGCTTTGCCTGCGTTGGCGGAACTTTGCATTTCGGATGGACTTGCTTGCAGATTCTTTTGATTCGCCATTTCTCATGCTCCTTTTTTTAATTCTTGTCACTTGCGATGACCCACTCTCTATATTTACATGACAGAGAAAAACGACGACAGATATGAGTGAGCACACACTCATAATGGTTCAAAAAAATATTCATACGCCGTTGCTTACCTCTAATCATTAATGAGTGGGTACTCACTTATATTATTCAAGGGCATCCCCTATTGTCAAGAAGAATCTGAAACATCCGTTTTCCATCTGCCCTTGTACTAGGCCGCACCGGGCTTATTTCGGACTGGTTCAAGCATCCAGTCCTATCATAAGCGTCATCAAGAGCTGCTCCACGAACTGAACACGAGCCTCTTCCGGCTCCTCTTTCCCCAGGAATTGCAAGTGAAACGCATGCTGAAAACATCCGCCAAGCAGCAAATCCGCAACGCTGCGGGGATTCACGCGGGCATTCACCCTTCCAAGCTTCTGTTCGGCGCGAACGTAAGCCGTTACGATTTCGTTCGCGCGGTGCGGCCCCTCGTTGCGCTCCTGAAACCCTTCCCGATGGCGGGCCAGAAATCCGGGTTCGGTGAACATGGATGCCGTGATTAATATGGACAGCAGAAAATAATCCAACGCTCCGCGCGCCACTTCCGCAAGATTTTCTCTCACGGTACGTGTGCCACGATGCCCGTTCAACTTGAACAGCACCTCAAGAAAACCATGCAAATGCCCTTTCATCACTTGCATGAAGAGATCTTCTTTGCTTTGAAAATGGTTATACAACGAGCCTTCGGAACAACCGGCGATCCGGGCAATTTCTTTCGTGGTCGTTTTGGACAAACCGTTAACTAGAATGACTTGCTCGGCCGCTGCCAGAATTCTGTTGCGGAGCTCCATAGTATCTACCTCTCGTATATGATATTTCCTGAATGGGTTGATTACGCTATGTTTGATTATGAGCAGAGGTTACGCGAAAGTCAATTATTCAGCCCATCCCCCAAATCCGACGCCCGGCCGTGATCGTTTCGCCCGTTTCAATCGCTTTCTCGATCATCATACCCAAGTAATGATCCTGCGAAGCCTCTTCCAAACTATAAAAGCTAGGACCGCCAAACGTATAGTCGGCCATTCTCTGCAAGCAAGTCGCTATGGCGATTTCATCATCGTAAAGTCTGGCAGGAGCAAACGGATTCTCATAGACCCATCGTTCCCCGCAAATAATGCCCTTCAGATAATAGCCCTCCGCATTTTCCAACTCTCCTCGATTAAGGCGCTTCAGCTCCAACTGCAGCGGCGTGCAATCCTCCTGCTGAATCAGAATGCGATTATCGAAGATTTCTCCACGCTCCCCTCTTACGGACAAGTGATTCGAACGGACCCACGAACGGTGCTGATTCTGGGTGAAATCGTAAATGCCCAGACGATCGCCGAAATCCAGCCAAGCCAAATCTCTTTGCATCGGGATCCGGTTATCCGTCGTCGGAGGACCGCTGCGCGTAGGACCGTTCACCCATTGAGACTCGAACCGCATCGCCCGTATGTTGACCTCTTCGAAGGTAACGCCCAGCATCTTTCTCATCAAGCTAACGGCATGATACAGATGCGAGATCGAGACGGTCGTCTCCGTGATTCTCCCCAATCTTCCCGAGCGAATGAGGGCCAGTCGTGCTTCCTGATGCGGATAGAACGGGTATTGTTCCGCTACTTGAACCTTGGCATGATTCAGAGTCAGTTTCTCATATAGAAGCTCAAGCCCCCGCAGGTCGGGCGCGGGCGGCGTTTCGGACAACGCCGGAATCCCCAGCTCCGCCAAGCGGATCAAATATTCAGCGCATTCGGACCAGCTTACGGAAACGACGACAAAATCCGGCTTTTCCTTGGCCAGCAGCTGTTCAAGGCTCCGGTAGGTGGCAACGCCCCACTGCGTTTCCATATCCCTTCCTTTAGTCGCGTCTCTTACAATCATGCCGCTGACTTGAAACCGTTCCGGCAATGCTTGGGCGATTCGCAAATAATATTGGGCCCGAAAGCCCGCTCCGCCGATAATGCTGAACTTCACCGCCATCCTGAATCCCCCCCTAGTTCTCCAATGCTATTATTTAGTTTAGTCGATGCACCTTAACTTGCACAATAAAGCAGACAGCCGCATATGCGGCTGCCGATTAAAAAATCCCGCTTGAACGAGCGTTCCTCATTCAGCGAGATTTGTATGCATCTTCCCTATGCATGTTCCCAATGCATCTTCCTTATGTTCCTATATGGAGACCTTGCTTGTCGAAATCGCCTCGCGCTCTGTTTTGATCCAGCCCCATTTGCCCGTTGCCATTCGGTAGAAAGCGATAACTGACGCTAGAATCCATATGGCCGCCGTGTAAATGGAGAAGGTAGCCATTAATCCAGGCGCAACATACCATGGAATCTTGATATTGGTGACCCGGGTATAGGACGGTAAGAAGATGAGTTGAATCGAGAATCCCAGAACCATCTGAACGGTTGACGGAACCCAACTGCCGAAGCCATGAAGCCAGAACATCAAGTCGCTGTCGACGCGGACCCAACCGAACATGGAAGCAATGCCTAATGCATAGTTCGCGGCAAGTACCAAAGGAATGACGATCATCATCAAGTAAAGCGTGGAATCCACTTTGGTAATCAATCGGCTTTCGCTGCGCCACAACGATCCTAGCCGTTTCCATACTTGATAGTGGCCTTGGACCCAACGCGAACGCTGCTTCAATAGGCGATAGAAGCTGGTTAAGCCATGTTGGACCACAGGCGTCTTGCCCGTAAAGCAGATGCGATGGCCTTGGCCCGTCAATGCCAAGCCCAAGTCGATATCCTCGGTCAAGGCACGCGTCCACGGCCGGTTACCTAAAGTTTTCATCGCGCTATAGCGGGTGAACTGCCCATTACCTCCCATTGCGACCGAAGAAATCCAATTGCGCGCTTTTTGAATAAAGAGGAAGAAGGCCTGGAATTCGATATCTTGCATGAGCAGCCACAGATTTTCGTTCGCGCCTTTAATCGATACCGGAACTTGCACGGCTCCAACGTCAGACGCCGATTGAAAGGTCGAAGCAACCTCGGTGATGACGTTCTGATGCAAGAAGACATCCGCATCCGTTACGCCGACGATAATCTGATCGTCGCGCAAATCCGGGAACCACGTTTTGAATTGCGTTTGCGCCCATGCGTAGGCCATATTAAGGGCCATGCCTTTCCCTTGCCGGGCTTCTGGCGCCTTGCGTTCGAACAGGTGAATACGATCCCCTTCGTAGCCCCGCACCACATTGCCGGTACCATCGTCGGAACCGTCGTTTATTACCACGACATGCAAACGCGCATGAAGCGTGTTCAACTGCGCGCATGTATCGCCAATGACTTTGGCCTCGTTCAGAGCCGGTACGAATAATACAAATCCAAGCTCGTTATGATCGGATGCCGGCGTGTTGAACTTTTTGAACGATAGTAAATACATGATCAAATAGTACAAAGACAGCAAGCCGAAGAAAACAAAGAAAATATCCGCGTTAAAAGACAATGTGCTTCCGCCTTTCGTTAGTAACTAAATCCAATGGTCGCAAGCGGATTGAAGGAGTTGGTCGTTTTTAAATCGAAAGCGAATTTGCTGCTGCTCTTCTTAATGTTGAATGTTTTGACGAGCACGGGATTCGTCGTTCCCTTGCGTACCCATTCCGCCTTCATCAAACCGGTAGCCGGTCTCTGTACATGGGCGCCGTACTGGCCTTTGCTGTCCGTTAAAGCCTTGCCTGCCGTTACCCATACGTAAACGTGCTTGTTTGTTTTTTTGTCCAGGACGTAGGATTGCACGAGGATTTTGACGAGTACATTCGCGATCGGCTGGCCTTTACTGTTCTTGACATTCCCCGTAACAATAACGTTATCTTTCGTCGTTTGCACGGTTCCGCTAGCTTCGACTTCCGTTTGATTCCACCCGAAGAAAGCAAATACAAACATGGACAATACGATCGACATCACGGCTAAGAAGCCTTTGCCTGTTTTGAGTGTTCTTCTGGCAGTCATTTCTTCTGAATGCATCAATTTCCCAGCCTTCCTTAGTCCTTCTAGTAAGCTCTCTCTTGGCCGAGGAAAGTCGCTGCACATGGCGGCTCCTTCCCTCAGCCCGGAGAGACCTGTTGTAAACGTAACTTATTTGCCGTCCACGTACGTGATCAGTGCATTGACACCAGTACTGTCATTACCTTTTGCCGCAACTTGCTGCAGATAGTACTTGGCATTGGCGTAATCCGATTGATTCAAATACCAAAGCGCGTTTCCGTAGTCGCTGTCGCTAACGTCGATACTCTTGCCGGCATCTAGTTTGATGCTTGCAGGAACATTTGCCGTATTTGCCAGCAGATCGTAAGCGCCATAAGACTCGGTAAACGAACCTTGGGATGCCGTTGCGCTTTGTGCTTGCTGTTGCAGCTGCGTTGCTGCGTATTCCATCATCGCGGATACGCCTGTGCTAGCGTTCGCCTGTAACTCGAGCGCCAAATAATACACGGCATTATACCAATTTCTTTGGTCAAGATAGTACCAAGCTTGGCCAAGGTTTTCGCTCGTGCTCACGCTGTTTGCCGAATCTTGCTTGATGCTTGCCGGAATGCCGGCGCTGGCAGCGAGCAATTGATAATCCATATAGGCGCCGCTAAAGTCGCCTAGCTTCGTCTCGCTTTGCGCCTTCTCTTGCAGTTTCGTTGCGACAAATTCCAGCAAGGCGACGCAACCAGTACTAGCGTTCCCGCTAACCGCTTCTTCGTTCAAGTAGTACACGGCGTTGTAGAGATTATTCTGATTGTAGTAGAACCAAGCCTCGCCCATATTCGGGCTGGTGCTGAGACTTTGCGTCGCATCGGTTTGAACGGCTGAAGGAACGGCCGAACTCGCGGACAAAAGCTGATAGTCCGCATACGCCTGCGAGAACTCCCCTGCTCCCATATGGTTCTTGGCTTGCAGTTGAAGCTGCTGCGCTGCTGCGCCCATCTCGGAATCAAGACCGGTGTCTCCGCCGCTGATGGCCAGCTCGTAGTAGTAGACCGCATTATACCAATTGCCGGTGCTTGCGTAGAATTGGGCCAATTGCAAGTCGAGTACATCCGGCGTATTGCTTGCTGTGCCATTCACGATCTCGGATCGGTCTCTGACCCGGATTCTCGGATGCATGTCCGAATCGCTGACAACCTCGCCGATCGATGCCAAGCCGGCTACGGAAACTGTTGCCCCGTCTGTAACGAACGGAAGCGTTGTCCCGCTTGTGATGTAGCCGTTAATGAATACGATCGCAGGTCCGGAGCCGTCATCGATCGTAAATTGATTGATTGTTCCGTCTGTATCTTTGTAAATATCGGACACGACACCTTCGGTTTTCACCAATAGTCCCGTATTAGCGGATGACATGGAAGCCGATGTCGTGAGCGTCGTAGGCGCGAGTTTATGGATGCTTGGATCCAAAACCGTGATTTTGCTGACGGTCAATTCGACTTCGCCTTGATAATGCGTAATCTTACCGGTGAATCTTGCTTTTTGTCCTTCCTGAATGCCTGAGGCAACCGGGAACAGATTGATGCCGCCCGATGCGTCCTGCGCATAGATGGAGTCGAAGAAGCCTTTGTTTGCATCCGGATTCGCGCTTTGCGTATTTACCTCGCTCGTCGCCGTTGCTTCAATGGTAACATCCGTTCCATCCGGCAGATTCTTCGCATCGGCGATGCTTGTGATCGTCTGCGGATTAGCCGTTTTATAAAGATTGTCCATTAAATTGTAATTGACGTACGGCAATGTCGCGGTATTCTCTTGCGTGATCGAAATTTCGAAGTTACTCATGAAGGATCCGCCGGCAACGACGACAAGCGAAGTCGTGCCGTTCGCATGCGTGACCGTTTCGGATGCCGCCAGCAGTTTTTCTTCTGGGTTCGTTGCAACCTCGCTGTTTGGATTCACATATTTCGGAATATAAAGCCCTTGTGCGTTATTGAGTCCCTTATCCGAATTATTCGTTCCGGCGAGCACGTATGGGAACGTACTCTTCGTCGATCCATATCCAAAGTTGTCATTATCGGTTTCAGCCGAATACGTGGTCGGGAAACCGAACACAAGCGGGCTGACCGTGGCCGGCAGCGTGGAGGTTCTCTCGCCGGTCACCGGGTCTACGGCATAGATGGTAGAACCTGAGTATTGGCTGTAGGTTTGTCCGTCGACGACGCCCTGCAGCAACGGATTCGCCATATTGAACTCTGTCGGATACAACCGGTAGGCTTGGCCTCCGTTCGTAACGTCGTCCATTACCTCATCGTCGCCTTCGCGCAGCGTCGAGCCGATGGCTGCCAGGACGTCGTTCTGCAGCTCGGACATATGTTTCTTCGGCGAAGCCGGATCCGCGTTGGCAGATTCCGCATAGTCCGCGATATTTCCGAAGACTAGCGTGTTGCCGTTTTCCGAGAATGCTTTCAACGCCGCGGTTTCTTCCGCCGTGTAATTCGCCGGAGTCGTCCATGCGGGAACGCTTTTTCTTGACGGCGCATTCAGGATGATCATTTTGTATTTCGGATTGCTCGTTGCGGCGATTAATTCCGCCGACGTGTTCAATTGTACGACTCTCACGCTGTTAGCCCCCGCGAGCGTCATCATATTGGCCATCGTATTCGGATAGCTTCCTCCGCTGACGTACTCGTTGCCGTGCGAGGCATCAAGCCCGACATAAGAGACGGCGTTAATATCTACGACCTTCATCGTGCTGGTCGTCGTATACGTCTTATCGACGCCGTTCACCGTAATCACGGCATTGATCGTGACGGTTTTGGTTCCTGGAGTCGACGGCGTATAGCTGAATACATTCGCAGCGACGCCGGAAGGCGCGATGCTAGTACCGAGCGTATACGTTTTGTCGGCCGCGGAATCTCCGTCTACCGTATAAGAAACCGACTTAAGCGTGACAGGCGCGCTTTCGCTATTGAAGAAGTTTGTCGTTAAATTCAATGCTTCCGTCGTCACAGGCATAACCGCGCTGTTGACTACCGAGGTAATGCCGACCTTCGGCGCTGAACCGAGCCAGATCGGCGCGGTAACGGCTACGAAGCCCTGGTTGTCCGTGATGATCGCGAAGTAATAACCGGCAGCAGGCGCCGTCATCGAATAGGTGTAATTCACGTTACTGGTTCCGACAGGGTAGGACTTCTGATCTACGATCTTGCCTCCGTAGCTGATCAGCTTGACGGATGCGATGTTGCTCGTTTCTACGCCAGGGTTCTTATTGGCCGCCGTTACCGTGATGTTCGCGGTCGCGGGAGGAGTATCCAAGATAGCGCCCATGCTGTAGGTATCCGTGCCGTCGGACAGGTGGTAGGTGACATCCAAGTCCCTGTTCTCCGTCGACCATACCGAACGTTCGTGCAGCGCCGTATAGATGCCGCTCAATGTAAAATCGTTCGTGTAAACGACCGTCGCGGCGGTATTCGACGTTCCCCAGCCTTTTTTGTGATTATCGCCGTTATTGGTCGGGGCCACGTGCCAGCCTTTATCCAAGGCCAGAATAAATTGGTCGACAGAACGGAAGTATCCGCCGGAGCCGATGGCGCCTTCGCCGTTGCCGGCTTCAACTAGCGTAACTTTGTCGTCGATCGCGTTCTCGTGATAACCAAAATCCGCAAAGTTGCCGAATGTCGCTCCGGGATGATTCAACTGCGAAATGGAGCCCGGCGTGCCCTCAAGCATTTGATAATAGGTTTGAAGGCCGCCATCATTGGTTTTGTTGTTTAACGTTGCATTGTTGCGGCTGACGAAACCGGTTGTGTTAAACGTATTCATGTGTCCGGGTCCGCCGGACCATGTCATCTCATAACCGTAATCGGTCACGAAATTCGGAGTGGCTGCGTCCGCCGCCGCCTTTTTGCCGTCCAGCCATTTGGCGTTGGTTTTGTTGTAATCATTGATGTTTTGATCCTTGGTGACGTCGTAAGTTGATGTATCAAAAGAGTTCGAGTGGTCGGTTACGATGAAGAAATCGAATTTGCCCTGATCTCTGGCATAAGCGTACGCCTCCGCCAACGTTCCCAGACCGTCCGAGTTAACCGTATGCGAGTGAAGGGATCCGTAATAGTTCTTTTCCCCGCCGGTAGCTTTCTTGGCCGTATAGGTGTAGGTTATAGGATCGCTATCCACATTATTTGCAAGCGTTGCTTTTGCAACGATTCTTACCGGGAAGTAAGATGCATCCAATGTGATCGGACCCGTATAGGATTGATCGGCCGTACCCACCAGCGAACCGTCCGTGGAAGAATAGGAATTTTTATAAAGCGAATAAGTGATTGCAGCACCTGCCGTAGTTGATGTAAATGTAAGCGGCGTTGCGGCCGTAATTGCAGAGCTTCCCGGACTTACGACTACGTTCGCGACCTTGCTTTGCGTGTATACAAAGGTTTGAGTCGCAGTTGTATAGGTACCGTCCGAAGCCGTTACTACAATTGTAGCCGTTCCGTTTTGGAAGGCATCCACTGTAACATCAACTGAATTTGCTGCACTCGTTACAGAAGCAGCTCCATTTAAGCTATACGTGATTGTCGCGCCTGCTGTAGCAGTGGCAAGCGTCACCTTGGAATGAAGCGGCACTGCCTTTCCGGAAGCTTCGCTAGCGGTTACGAACTCAACCGTCGGTGCTGAAGCAACAACGAGATCAGCCGTATTCGAGGAAAATACCTGTACGCTGTTGTTATAAATCGGGACGGATTTTGTGATGTCCACGTAAGTATCGGCTGCAAGCGAGATACCTTTGGTACGCAATGTAGCCGTTACGCCTGCCTGGCTGACGGTGTGATTATAATAGCTCGTTCCCGTACCGGCGATCGCGTCGAGTTTTACCGTGTCGAAAGCGACCAGCATGCCCTCATAGGTTCTGTCAGCAAGCTGACTGAACATGATTTTGGTCGGCGTCACGGGAGTCGGAGCAGCGTTGCGCACAACGATATGCGCCGCGTCCACAGCATCTGGAGCAATCTCCATCAAACCGTTATACAGCGACGTTTTCCCGTGGACATAGATTTCTTGCCCCACATAGGATGAGAAGTCTGCGCCGGATTTAAAAATCGTGATCCCGCTGCCGGCCTTCATGCCGTCTTGGATGTATAAGGTCGTATTTCCGTTCAAGTACGTACCGATTCCTTTTACCCAGACATCAGTTTTGTCAGCAAGCTGTTTCGCATCAGCATTCGATGTGATCGTCTGCTGATTGAAGGATAAGGTAACGACGTCGGACGAAATAAGCGTCGGCGATTTCGCTACGGCCTTCACGACGAACGGGCTTGTTCCTGCAAATCCGCCTTCGGAAAGAGCCGTGATCGGCGCAGTATATAACTTCGTGCTGCCGCTCACCGTCGTTGCAGGCGCCGTACCGTCAGTCGTGTAATAAATTTGCGCGTTTGGATCCGAATTAGTTAACGTAATAGGCGTAACGTCTAAAATGCCGTTCGCTGCGTCAGGCGTTGCGGTAACCGTTGGCGTTGTAGATGCCGCATCCTTTGTACCGTAAAGCTGAATATTGTTGATATTATTACCGACAACACCGCCATTTGTTCCACTGGTTTGGTACTCGGAGCTTTTAACGAATCTGATGTAGAGCGAGTCTTGATTTTCGGCGGATGCCGGTAACGCCATTCCGTAATTTACCGGTGTCGCATTTTGATTTTTCACTGAATAACCCGTCGTATTCAAATTCCCGAAGCTATTCCATGCGCTGCCATCCGTACTCCACTCCGTATTAAAATCTCTCGGACCGGTTGCTGCGGAATACATCATAAAATTAAGTACGAGGCCGGTAAATCCTTTTGTCGATGTTTTAACCATCCAATAACTCGGATTACTAAAACCTGTGTTTTTTAACGAGCTGGTAGAATAAGAATAGCCTGCTGTTACTTTCAATGGCGAAGCGCCTTGGTACAACTGCAACAACGTCGAAGCATCATTGTAATAACCGCTTGTGGCGCTCATATCCCCGGTAGTATTCGCAGTTGACGGCAAAGCGCCTAAATTCCAGCTCGTGATGTCAGCTTTACCTGCAATGGCCTGCGGCGGATTGATAGTGTCGTTGACCGCCGTTGCAGCGAATGCCGTCGTTGCCGTAAACGTCGGGACGATGCTGTTCACTAACAATAAACCTGACAGGCCTATCGTCCACAACGCTTTTTTGAATACTTTCATGACCTCGCTCCTTGTACAAATTATTTATTGCAAAATATTCGCATGAAATGAAAGGATCTAAAGAGCCAGCTAGATGGGCGAGATCACCTCCACTTTATCTCACTGCCTCCCCGATGATTTCATTCGTGCTCCTATTCTTACAAACATGAAGTAGCGCAGCTACGTGCTTCTATGCTGCTATACTGGTTTCTCTCCAGGTCGCATCTAACTTCAACCGCTATTAATTCCTAGGGTCCCAGATATATGTTCCGGTTGTATCGATATAACCGATCCTGCCATCGGATAGGGTTACCTTCGCAATGCCGTTTCTAAATTCTCCGGCCATGCTGTGCTTAATATAATTGTCATCATCTTTCGGAATAACCGGATGAATGATGAGTTGCCCGTTCTTATTCACATACCCGCCAGCCCCGTCGGCAATGGGAGCCAAGCCTTCTGAAAACAAGGTCTCATCATAGTGATCCTTTAAACTGGGAGCAACTTTATATGCACCGGATTCATCTATGTATCCGATTGAATAATCGTTGATGCTGTCGCCTGCGCAAACCTTTGCAAGTCCTTCTGAAAAAGCATACGCCTTTGCAAATTGAGGCTTTATCTTCATATGGCCTTGTTTATCGATATAGCCGAATTTAACGGTGGACGTTTCCTTATCCTGCACGGCTACGGCTGCCAAACCTTCCGAGAAGTTTTTGCCGGAACTATATTTACTAGCATCAATGATTACTTTTCCTGTTTTGTCAACATATTGGTACTGGTTCTTATCGTTCTTCACTAGCGCTAAGCCTTCTGAAAAACTATTCGCTTCGAAATATTGATAGGGGAGGACGAATTTCCCATAACGATCAATATACCCGTACTTCTCGGTTTTATCGTCCTGGACTAGAATCAGACCTTCGCTTTGCGTCGGCGTCCCCGTTCCGTTGAACAGCATCGAATCGATCTGCATGTCGGACGGTAACGTGTATAGAATCTTGCCCTTATTATCCAGAATGAAGTATTGGAGATCATACGTTACCTCATCGACAATGATCGCACCGGCTACACCTTCGTTATACTTGGTTATGAATGAATAATCCGGCTTCACTACCATTTTCCCGGTCGTATCGATGGCACCGTATTTTACGTCTTCATCGCCCATTGCCTCTATTCTGCCATCTGAATGACCCGCCAGCTCTACGACGGCGACGCCTTCATGAAAGTCATCGGCCCAGGCATAAGTCGGTTTTATTACAATTTTCCCCTTATTATTCACATAGCCCCATTTACCTTCGACTTGCACAGGATACAAGATCGTTCCGGCGTCTTTCTTCTTGTTTCCAGCTATGAAACCCGTGATTATCGCCGCCACGGCGAATATAATGACGAATAGTGTTATGCTCAGTCGTTTATTCAAATCAGTCCATCCTTTCTCATCCACAAAATCGCCGGTCAAAATCGACCGTTTTCAACACCATACTCCCTTTCTAAACATCACAGCTTGTATCATATCGTTGTATTGTTAGAGCAGGCTCTTGATCGTGTAAATTTCGTGCAAGTATTGTATGAATTTAAAGTAAAGGCCTTAAGTCCGAGGTTGCATATTGCTGAGCGCAAATAGGGTCTATGGTCGCAGGAGACAGCAATCCGCGGGAGGAAACGGGAGAAAATGCCCATAAAAAAAGAACGGCATCTCTGCCGTTCTTTTTTAAGGTATTCACTTGATTACATCCTTATCCTTTAACCGCCCCCACGGTAATCCCTTTGACAAAGAACCTCTGAAAGAAAGGATAAATGACCATAACCGGCAAGCAGCCCAATACGGCAACGGCCATTTTGATCGCCGTGGAAGGAAGCGTCGCGGACAAGCCGCTGCCCATGCCGGAGGAGGCGCTGCTCATGAGGAATTGAACGTCCAGCAGCATTTTATTCAAGAGCACCTGAATGCTGAACAAATCGGCATCCGTAATATAATAGAGTCCGTTCAGCCAATCGTTCCAATAGGATAATCCCACGAGCAAGCCCAAGGTCGCCATGATCGGCATGGACATGGGAAGGATGACCTTCATTAGCGTTCCCGACTCGCTTGCCCCGTCAATCTTGGCGGCTTCTACGACGGCTTCGGGAATGTTGGTCGTGAAATAGGTACGCATCATAATGATGTTGAATGCCGTAAGCAGCATTCCCGGAACGATCAATGCCCATATCGTATTCTTAATGTCGAAATATTGCGTCCACATGATATACGACGGCACCAGGCCTCCGCTGAATAACATCGTAAAGAAAATAAAGAACGAGAAAACGTTTCTTCCGGGCAGATCTTTTCTCGATAGCGGATAGGCCATCAAGGTCGTTAGCACGATATTCGCTGCCGTACCGATTGCCGTCACGAGCAAGGTGATCCCGTAGGCTTTTACGATCGAATTCGAATCGCTTAACAGAAACTTATACGCCGTAAAATCAAGCGCCGAAGGGATAAACGAATAGCCGTTATGGATGAGCGTCTTTTCGTCCGTAATGGACGAGACAATGAGAAGCGCGAAAGGAATCATGCAAAACAGCGCCAGCAGAATCATCATGAAATGCGCGAATAACTGAAAACCTTTATTGTTGTCGACCAAATCCGATTCACTCCATTCCGCTAAAACAAGGCGCTATCTTTATCTATTTTTTTGACCATATAATTCGCTGCGATAACAAGAACGAATCCGACGATGGATTGATAGAATCCGGCTGCAGATGCCATTCCCACGTTGTTCAATTTCGTTAGTCCCCGATACACGTAGGTATCGATGGTGTTCGTAGCGTCTATCAAAGCCCCGCTGTTCATCGGAACCTGGTAGAATAAACCGAAATCCGAATAGAAGATTTTGCTGATGCTCATCAGCGTTAGAATAATGATGATGGACTTGAGTCCAGGAAGCGTAATATGCTTCATCTGCTTCCATTTGTTCGCCCCGTCGATGACCGCAGCTTCATAGTAGGACTTATCGATGCCGACCAGCGTCGCGTAATAAATGATGCAGCTGTAACCGAAGGACTTCCAAATGCTAACGATCACGATGATATAAGGCCAATATTTCGACGTCGAATACCAGGAAATCGGATGGAGCCCGAGCTTCTCCAATATGCTGTTGTTAACGAATCCCGATTCCGAGCTCAGAAATCCGTAAACCAGATAGCTCACGACGACGATCGAAATGAGATGGGGCAGCAGAATGAGCGTCTGATACGTCTTTCTCGCCGCGTTTTGGCGAACGGTGTTGAGTAACATGGCAACGCCGACCGCGATAAAGGTTCCTATGACGATAAAAGTCACGTTGTACAAAATCGTATTTCGGGTTATCGTCCATGCCTCTCTCGTTTTGAACAGAAACTCGAAATTTTTGAACCCGACCCATGGACTGTCCCAAATCCCTATCCGATAGTTAATCTTTTTGAAAGCGATCGTTAAACCGCTCATCGGGATGTAATTATTGATCAAGATATAGATACATCCCGGAATGAGCATCAAATAGAGCGGAATAAACCTTTTGATTCTAACTAGCCTTTTTTTTTTAGCATATCAAGGCAACCTCCGCATATCTTCATCCGATATACAATCAGATTTTATTTATTGGCAGCCAGCCATTCATCGAGCTGCTTTTGTTTTTCTGCGATAATCTTGTCGACGCCGGCAGCCTTCAACTCTTGCGAATACTTAGGCAGCGTCTTTGCAGGATCCAATGTGCCTGTTTCCAAAGCCAGAGCGTATTTCGCGTCAACGTTGCTTACCATTGTAATTTCATTCGCCACGGTTTCGGCATTGAAACGGAAACCTTTCGCCGGCGATTGATGCGCGGAACTGTTATACTGCTCCAAATAGGCCCATTTGTCTTCGGGATCGCCTTTCCAGAGATAGGAGATCGCGGCGTTCGGCGTTGCCCAAGGCAGAGACATCCAGCCCGTAGTTCCCGAATCTACGCCTTGCGGATAATCGATGATACCTTTCGCTTCGTCCACCATCACGTAGTTCCGATCTTTCACGCCATACACGAGCAAGTTCGAAATATCGGCATTCGTATGCGCGAGGTTCAAGAACTCGACCGCTTTCTCCGGATTTTCGCTGCCGCTCGCGAGCGACCAGCCCATTCCGGCAACGTGGCCCGTAATCGAGAACGGTTTCGTCAGTTCGATGACCGTGAACGGTTGGCCGACTTGTTTGGCGATATCGTCGACGTTGCCCGGGTTCAGTCCGCTAAATCCGCCCATCACTTTATTGGCTTTCAGCAAGCTGACCCTGCTTTCGGAATTATTGGCCGCGTCCGGCATGACCAGGCCGCTCTTAGACCACTTGTACATATGGTTCACGAAGTCTTTGTAACTGTCCGTATCGATCATGTTGACGACTTTCGTGCTTTCTCCCATAGCGTCGATTACCCCTGGGCCAGTTCCCAAGTTGTCTTCCGTGTTCGGACGATACACGTTCGTGAAATCAAGCCCGATGGGATACATGTCCGGATGCCGTTTTTTCGCTTCGGTCATGACTGCTTCCAGCTGATCGTACGTTTTCACTTCCTCGGGCTTCAGACCGATTTCGTCCGCAATGTCTTTCCGCATGATAAAGCCGTAATTCGTCGCTTTTTCCTTGGCGGTCGGGATGGCGTAAATCTCGTTATTGATCGATACGGCGCGCTTATCCCCTTCGCTGAGCTTGCTCAAAATATCTTTTCCGTGATCTTCCAGCAATTTCGTCATCGGTAAAATTTGTCCGCTGTTCGCGAGCGTATTGATATCCAGGGCGAACGTGACGAACAGATCCATCTTCTCGCCGGACTGCATGGCCAGGTTGGCCTGCTGCTGGAAAGAACCGAAGCCGACTCTCGTAATGTTGACGTCCACGTTGATCAGAGGTTCAGCGATTTTGTCGATTGCCTCTTCGACGGCTTTGATATCTTCTTCTTTGCCATCGCCGACCATCATGAGATCGACCGTATACGGCTTCTCCGCGGCCGCGCTTTGGGACGGCTGGTTGCCTTTGCCCGACTCGGCGCCTTCGCTTGGCTGATTGTTGTTATTCCCGCAAGCGGTAAACAATGCCGATGCCAACGTTAATACCGAGAGTAAAGCCAACTTCTTTGTCTGTTTCATTTCTGTGTAGACTCCCTTCGAAACTGGTTAGAGTTATTAGGCCTTCTTCATCTTAGCCGTAAGCAGGGTTAACCCTCTACCGAACTTGTTACGGTTATTATCACTTTTAATCCTGTCCTTGGCAGGCCTCCGGACCCATTGTCAGAAATGTATCCTGACAATGTTCGATTTGTAACTTGTTCCATTCAAAGCGAATACCCTCCTGCATGCTCGCGAGCATGCAGGAGGGTATTCGTTAACGTTTCCCCTTATCCGCGATCTTCGGCAGGCGTGACGTTCCATGTCTTCTTGTACACCTGGGAGAAGTGAGAGAAGTTCGCGTATCCGACCTTCATCGCGATGATGCTGATCGGCAGCTTGGTCGATTTCAACATCGCTTGCGCCAGCTTCATCTTCTCCATCACGATAAATTCTTTAAGCGGCATTCCCGTTTCGGATTTGAACAATCGAGACAGATAGTTCGGATTCAAATAAACTTCCTTGGCGATATCCGTGCGCCTTATATCTTGGTCGATATGATCGCGAATGTACTGGATAATGACGTCGATTTGATTTCTCATTTCTTCTTTGGAGCCTGGAAACCGCTTGAAAAACTCGGTCGTATACGCAATCAATTCTTTCATATCGTCCACGTTGGCATACGAGCTTAACCCTTTCTCGAGACTGTGCTCGTCTCGAAAAATCCGTTCAAGCGAAATGTCCATCGTTTCCGCGGTCGTATACAGGATCTGCATAAACTGCTGATAGAACCGCTTTAGAAATCCCGCGTCGATCTTCCCGTCCATTGCCAGATGATCCAATACATCGCAGGCTTGATCGCGAACGACTTCCGTATCGCCTTGCTCGAGCAGCTTGCTCCACATTCTCATGTTTGGAATCGGATAAGAAACGGCTTGATCTTCGGTTCGATCCTTCAAATGAAACACTTTGCTCGCGAACGAAACATTGTTTTGCATCATGTCAAGCAGCAGCGCCGCTCGGCCTTGCGTTTCCATGACGGTAATCGCATCACCGGTATAGCAAGCAATGTCGCAGCCGTAATAGGCGTGATACACTTCGATCAATTTATTCAACTGCCGCAGAACGCCTTCTTGATCGATAATCTGCCCGCCGGACGCATACACGAAGAACAAAAATCGTTCGTCGTCGATTTGGGCGACCAGCACGCGCTGGCCGTACCGAGCGAACAGCTCCGTCACGATATTCCCGATTGAAAATTTCAGCATGCCGCCCCGCCAGGAATGCATCGATGCTTTCAAATGAAAGACATCGAGCGTGACGAGATACATTTGGTCGTTCTTACTCAGCGAAATTTGAATTTGGTTTAGATCATTGACGAAGCGCGCCGAATCTTTGTTTCTTCGGAATATCCAATCTTTCACAATATTATCGAGCAGGATTTCTTTGCTCTGATGAAACATTTTTCCGTACGCATAAAATTTCTTCGTTTCGTTTTTCTGCTTGATTTTGCGAATCGCGTTCTGGATCGTATGTTCGATCGTTTCGTATCTCGCGGGCTGGAGTATATAATCGAAGCCTCCAAGCTGCATCGCTGTTTTCGCATACGCAAAATCGGCATGTGCCGTTAAAAAAATACATTCGATATCGATTTCCTGATCGCGCGACCACTGGTATAGATCTAAGCCGGTTTCGGCTGGCATCTCGATATCGCAGAGCATGATGTCGATAGGGCGACTTCTAAGCATTTCTCTCGCTTCGAAAGCATTATAAGCTTTCAGCACATCCTTCACGCCGATTTTCGCCCAATCAATGCCGAAGAACAATCCGTTCACTACTTGCGTTTGATCGTCTACGATGAGTACGTTCACGTATTAGCTCTCCCTTTCTCGTCATCTGAACGATACGGAATAAAAATATCGATGCACGCACCGCCCGACGTACTAAATAAAAAGGTGCATTTATTTTGATAAACCACATTGCATCTCCTGATTACGTTCAGAATGCCGACATGGTCTTTCAAGGCGTTCGGATTCGAAGCATTCAGCAACGCCAGCATGTCGTCCGAGAATCCGGCTCCGTTATCCATGATCGTAATATTCACCCATTGATCGTCTTCGTTTTCAAGCAGGCTGGCTTTGATCGAAACGATCAGTTGTTTATGGATCGAGACGGCATGTTTAATGGAATTCTCGACGAACGTTAAGATCGAAATCGGCAAAATCGGGAAATCGTTTAAACGCTCGTCCATGTTCACTTTGCAAATCAACTCATGAGAAGCGCTCATTTGTTGCAATGCCATATAGTTCTGAACGTTCGATATTTCATTCTCAAGCGAAACCAAGGAATCATTCTCTTGAAACATGTATCTTAGATGCCGCGACAACAGGAGAATCATCTCCTGAATTTGATCGTATTTCTTCTGCTCCGCGATTCCGAACAGATTCTTAAGCACGTTCAAGTAAAAATGAGGTTTGATTTGGATCTGCAAAAACTGAAGCTCAGCCTGCTGCTTCTGCATCTCTTTCTCGTAGCTTTCGATCTTCAAATCTTTGATTTCCGTCATCATTTCATTAAACGTATGGCTCATTTGCCTAAATTCTTTCACCCTTGAGCCCGTCTTCATCGTTGCGTCCAAATGGCCGTTTTTGATTTGCTTCATCGTGACCATCATTCGCTTTAACGGTATGAAATAAGAACGCTCCAACAACAGGAACGAGATAAACATCAGCAATACGATAAACACGGAACCGATCAAGAAAACAATTTGAATCGTGTCCAAGTAAAACAGAAACCCTCGATACGGCATGATATAGATATAGTTCAGCTGGACGGAAGCCGAATAGTTCTGAACGACGAAGTAACGTTGGGCATTGCCGGAAATGTAATGAGACTCGTCATGCTTCCGAATTGCAATTCCCTTGTCCTTGATCTCGTCGACGGAAGTGAGCGGAACCCCCTCTTGATTAGCGAATACGAAAAAACCATTGTCTTTGTTTTGGCTGAAGCTTTGAGGCACGATTACGTTTTCAAAATCGATCATGCAAATCGAATACGTCTCTTTCGCTTCCAAGATGCGAAACAAATAAAATTTCCCGTCGATTTCATGAGGGAACCAGCCTTTCGACCGATAGTTTTCTTTCGTTTGAAAAACCGATTTCAAATAGCTTTCGGCACCTTGGCGGATGTCATGGCTATAGTTCTGGCTATACGTTTTATAGAAGAGGTTGTTCGTTTTCGAATAAACGAACATGCCCCCGACGATTTCGTTCGTTTGAAAATAGCCATTGTATTTATTCATCATGTCTTGCGCATAGAATTGCAAATCGATCGGATCCTGTTTAAACATCAATTTCATGAAGCTGTAATCGTTCGACACTAAGTTCGACATATACAAGTCGGCATTTCTTAAATTTTTTTCGAACGCGTTTTGATACAACATGATTGCATTACGATTCGTTTGTTCGATCTTGTTATTCAAGACGTTGACGACGTACAAATTATAAACGGTTAACAGCAGCACGAGAGGTACGACAAAGATCATCATGATCAATACGACTTGCTTTTTCGAAGAAATACTCAGTTTCTTCATCGCTTTATCACCATCTTATGTCCATTCAATTCACTAATTATTATCCAAGTAGCAAGAACGTGTCAATCGGCCAAATCGATGGTGATGTCCTTTAGTATTCTGATCCTGAAGGATTCAGCTCGCTCGAACTCGTTGACCCGTTCTGGAGAGTCCATACCAAAAAACGTCACCATTCAATAGGGTGACGTTACGTTTGTTTCCTATGGAACCTAGGGGAAGTACTCAAACAAACTTCACCTTCAACAACAATTTCCTTATCCCTTTCGGCAAGAAATAAGCCGCGGGAAACGCAATCAGAAACGAATTCCGCCACGCGGCAAGCCACTTACCAGTGAAAGAGACATCGAATCCAATATGAAACAGGCTCGTAAAAAACGAAATAATGCAAGACATCCCAAGCGCCATCAACAAGGTAAACGTAATGTATTCGTACTTCTTCTTAATCTTCAATGCATAACCCTCCGAAGTCTTGTTTCTCTAGTAATGGCAGCCTTTCGCGATGTATGAACGCTCATATAAAAAAATAAAAAAACGGCATCTCTGCCGTTCATGTGTAAGGTATGGTGGAGAATAGGGGGCTCGAACCCCTGACCTCGTCGCTGCCAGCGACGCGCTCTCCCAGCTGAGCTAATTCCCCGTGCAAGATACTGGTATTTAATTCTTCATGAGTCACGTTTTTGAAAGGTGACGACAAGAAAGAGTATATCATGCTAACGCTAACTTGCACAAGCCTTTCCCACAAAATTTTAAAAAAATATTCAGAGGGACTGCCGTACGAAATTCGTATGGAATTCCATACGTCAGCCCTCCACTTTACGCTAATAGGACCATCACGTATTCAATCGAATTACTTGCCTTCGCTTTCCGCAATAATGTAGTCCACCAGCTCGTCCAGCGGAACCGTCGCGAGACAGATCGCCGTATCGGTGCAGCCATAGTAGATGTACAGCAAGCCGTCTTTCACCACGTTGGCCGTCGGGAAGACGACATTGGGAATGAACAGGCCGAATTTCTCGTAGTACGTTTCCGGCTCCATGATGAATCCCGGCGCACGCGCGACGATCTTCTCGGGATGCTCCAGATCCAGCAGCATGGCCCCGACGCGGTAGACATGATCCTCGCCCACGCCGTGATACAGCGTCAGCCAGCCTTTATCCGTCTTGATCGGCGGCGTCGAGCCTCCGATCTTCTTGTATTCCCAATCCGCCTCAGGCACGGCGAGCAGGATCGGAGCGTCCCAATCGATCAGGTTGTCCGAATACGAAATCCACATGGCCGGCTTCTCGGTGCCGTATGCTTCGCCGATGTATTCTTCCGGACGGCGGAGCAGCGCATATCTGCCGCCGATTTTCTCCGGGAACAGAATGTTGTCGCGGTCGTTAATCTCAAGAGGCGTCGTGTCGCAGAGGAACTCCCAGTTGATGAGATCTTTGGATGTTGCGATGGACGAGCGCGTGAGCCAGTCTTCCGGCTTGCCCCAGCCGTTCGGGTACTCCGGCTTGGCATTGTTCGGAATGCCGACCCCTGTCGGATAATAGCTCATGGAGCAAGGACGCAGCGCATAATTCATATAGAACGTATCGTCGATCTTCACGACGCGCGGGTCCTGGATGCTGCCGTACGGGAATCCAAACTGCTCGGGATGGATAACCGGCTTGTCCAGCACGTGACGAAAGTTAACGCCGTCCTCGCTCTCCAGCAGGCCGAAGAAGCACTGGAACGGATCCAAACTGCCTGCGGTACGCTCGATCATATAGAATTTATCGTTCTCGATAATGACGGCGGGATTGAACACGGTCGCTTTGCGCCAATCGTACAAGCCCGGCGTGACGATCGGATTTGATTCGCAACGGGTAATTTTCATGAATACGGCCAGCCTTTCCCTAGATGAAATGGTTGATTCGACAAGAATGAACAGAACGTACCTATTGTAATCGCTATCGGCGAAGGTTTAAAGAGTCGTGCGCAAATCGCTGTATTCATGACAACTATTGAAGACACCGCAACCACCCCCGCTGTCAGCCCATGCAAAAAAACCTGCCCGCCGCATGAATGCATGCAGCGAAACAGGTCATGGGGGATTGAAATCAAGACAACGTATCCTTCGACAGCAAGCTGTTCAGTTCTTTCATGAACATGTCGATGTCCTTGAATTGACGATATACCGATGCGAATCGGACGTAGGCCACTTCGTCTACGGGATACAGCTGGGACATGACGAGCTCGCCGATTTCGCGGCTCTCCACTTCCGCTTGAGCGGTCGTCCGCAATTCTTTCTCCGCTTCGGACACGATAATCTCGAGCTGATCGACCGATACCGGCCGCTTCTCGCAAGCACGGATCAATCCGCGCAAGATCTTGTCGCGGCTGAATTCTTCCCGGCTTCCGTCTTTCTTGATGACGATCAGCGGAGTTTCCTCGACCATCTCGAACGTGGTGAACCGCCGCGTGCATTTCTCGCATTCACGGCGGCGGCGTATCGATTTATTTTCGTTAGCGGGTCTGGAATCGAGCACTTTCGTCCCAGCATAGTCGCAATACGGGCATTTCATCGTCTAACTCCTCCGTCTAATCGCGATGCGAATTCAATCTTTTTTATTTTTTGCAAATTCCCAATCGTTACCTGTAATGAAAACGGCAATAACGCACATAATACAGTTACCAACCGCAAGGAGGTGAACGAACGAATGGCTAACAACAGCGGAAGCAGCAATCAACTCGTTGTTCCACAAGCTAGCGCTGCATTGGACCAAATGAAATATGAGGTTGCCCAAGAGCTTGGTATCTCTCTTCCACAAGATGGATACTACGGCAATATCACAACCAAAGATGCCGGTTCCATCGGGGGCAGCATCACTCGCAAATTGGTACAAATCGCAGAGCAATCTCTTGCAGGTCGTTAATCGAAGGGTTTAAACGCAAGCTTTGGCTGGTTGCCTATAACGGCAGCCGGTCAAAGCTTTTACGTTTCCTTACGATTTGCGAATGTCGGGGTAGAGCTTCATGTACTTATTATAATAATAAATAACCCGCTGTATATAGTGTCTTGTTTCCCCGAAAGGAACCTGATCAACCGATTCAAGCTGGCCGTCCCACGTTCCGTCGGAAAGCCATTCGTTTACCCTTCTCGGACCGGCGTTATAGGCCGCGATCACTTTATACATATTCCCCTCGAACTGTTCGTTCAATTCGTTCAGATACCAGGCCCCGACCTCGATTCCGGCTTCAGGCTGCTTCGAAACCGACTCTACCGTCACGTCCTTGAATCCGCCCTTCTTGATTGCCCAGCTTGCAGTATCCGGCATCAGCTGCATAATGCCGACCGCGCCGACGCTCGATACCGCCTCGGGTTTAAAATTCGATTCTACGCGTATGATGGCTGCGACCAGATGAGCGTCCAGCTCGTAGTTGTCCGCGCTTGCGGCAATCGCTTCGCGGTAATGCACGGGGTAGAGCCAGCGGCTCATCCATTCCGAGCGGACAAACAGCAGCGCAAGCATCGCCATAACCAAGATGAGTAATATTCGCCTGCGCGCCCGGTTTCTTCTCATGGCAGACCCTGCTCTTCCCAGAACCGGTCGACCTGCTGCTTCGTATCTTCCAACGTTCCGCTGTTGTCGATGACGAAATCCGCCAGGCTGCGCTTCTCTTCGATGTCCATTTGCAAGGCGATTCGCTGTTCTGCTTGTTCGAGCGCGAGTGCGTTTCGTGCCATCAGGCGCTGCGCCTGAATGTTTCTCGGCACATAGACGACCATCACCGCGTCGTACAGCTCGGCTTGTCCTGTTTCGTACAGCAGCGGTATATCCGCTATGATCAACTGCTTCGGATCTTCCGCTTCGTATGCGTGAATCTGCGCCCACATTCGGCTGCGAATGGCGGGATGCAGAATCGATTCCAATACCGTCAAACGCTCGCGGTTATCGAACACAAGCTTGCCGACTTCCGCCCGGTTCATCGTGCCGTCTTCATTCAAGACGGCTTGTCCGAACGCGGAGACGATCGCCGCCAACGCGGGCTCGCCGGGAAGCACTACTTCCCGGGCGGCCTGGTCGGCATCGACAAGCTTGGCGCCGCGGGCGACCAGCATCGCGGATACCGTGCTTTTACCGCAGGCGATCCCGCCGGTTAATCCAAGTTTCAAAGCATTCACCTCGTAAGCATCGCAATTCGCAAGCAAGGATGTCTAACCTGTGTTATTACTTATCCATGTCTTTGATTATATAGGTGAAGAATTCCGGCGTTCCGACCAACCGTAACGTTACATGAGCCGTATCAGGCCCATGACGATCAGCATGATGCCTGGCAGCACAGCCATCGCGCGCATGCCTTGCCACGCCGCGAACCGGAAACCGAGCCGCATGCCCGCCAGCAGGAACAATCCGCTCGTCGTACTGATGACTAACGCCGTCAGCAGCGGGTTGAAGCCGACCATCGCCGCACCGAGCCCCGCGCCGAAGCTGTCGAGGGACAGCGCGAAGCCCAATAGTATCGCTTCCGAGGACGAGATCACGCCCGACCGGTCCACGTCCGCGATTTGCGGCTTCCGCAGGATTTGGATGACGATGCCAAGCCGTTTCAGCTCCAGGTTGATGATCGTAGAAGCCGTCGCTCGCAGTTCGTCGTCAGCCGGCTCCGTGATCGCCGCAGCCGGTTCGGGCTGCTGCTCTTCCTCCGGCGAATCGGCGTTCGCGCGCCGACGCTGCCACCATTGGTAGATCGCGTACGTGCCGATCATCATCAGCAAGACTGCACCGATCCATTTGGCCGTCATCGGCGACATATAGCCCGACAATAACGAGCCGATCTGCATCGCCAGCCAAACGACGAGCCCCGAGCAGAAAGCGATGATGCCGATCGACAATACAGGAATGCGGATACGCCTTAGTCCGTAGGTAACGCCGACTCCGAATCCATCCAAGCTCACGGCAAAAGCAAGCAGCAGCAAGGAAAACGCATGAATGAGCACGTTGATGTCCCTCCCATGAAGACGATAATGCAAGTTCTGTGCATTCGCCTAGAAAACATGAATGGTACATCATATGCGGTTCATCGCGTCTCGTGCTTTATTTGACGCGGAGCTTGGCTTTGCCTTTGCCAGCCTTGGTTCTGCCGGGCTTCCCCGCAAACGGCTGGCAAGCGGGGCAAGTATGCGTGCCCCGTCCGCCGACGACCGTCTTGACGATCATTTCGCCGCAGCGCGTGCATGGCTCGTCGCTCCGCCCGTATACGAGCAGCTGATGCTGGAACATCCCCATCTCGCCTTGGCCGTTGACGTATGACTTCACGGACGAGCCGCCGGCTTCGACCGCCCTTCCGAGCGTTGCCCGAATCGCTTCGTACAGCCGCGCCCACTCGGGTGCCTTGAGCGTCGACGCCTCGCGCTCGGGATGGATGCCCGCCGTGAACAACGCTTCGTCTACGTAGATATTGCCGAGGCCGACGATATACGCCTGATTCAGCAGCAGCGGCTTGATCTTCGTCGAGCGATGCGCGACTTCTTGCTTGAATGCTTGCAGCGTGAACGCTTCGTCCAGCGGCTCGATGCCCAGCTTATTGAGCGGGGCTTGCGCCAAATCCTCGCCTGGCGCGAACAAATGCATCGTGCCGAATTGACGGACGTCTTTGTAGCGCAGCTCCGTGCCGTCATCGAAGTGAAACCTGACGTGCGTGTGCAATTCCACAGGCTCGTCCTCCCCAAAAACGCCGTACCGCCCTTCCATCCGCAAATGCGAGACGAGCACGAGGCCGTCAAGCAGGATTCGAAGGAACTTACCCCTTCTCTCCACGGATTGAATCGTATGCCCGGCAAGCGCTGCCGCGAAAGCCTCGGGCTCCGCGGGACGCTGTATGATTCTCGGCAGCGAGACGGTGACCCGCTCGATCCGTTTTCCTCCAACTAATTCGTTCAGCGTACGCCGAACCGTTTCAACCTCAGGTAATTCCGGCATCCGAATAGTTCCCCTCCCATGCCAATGATTCAACCACCATTATACGACATGAGCGCCGGAAAGTCTTATTTCGCTTCGTACCAATTGTCGCCGTAACTTACATCCGCCCGGAGCGGCACGTCGAGCGCGATCGCGCTCTCCATGACTTCGGGCACGAGCGTCTTCATCAGCTCCAGCTCATCGGCCGGCACTTCGAAGACGAGCTCATCGTGTACCTGCAGCAGCATGCGGCTGCGCAGTCCGCGTTCGCGAAGCTCGGCGTCCATCTTCACCATGGCGAGCTTGATGATATCCGCGGCCGTGCCTTGGATCGGCGTGTTCATCGCCGTCCGTTCCGCGAACGAGCGAAGATTGAAATTCGATGCCTTGATCTCCGGCAAGTAACGGCGGCGCTCCAGCAAGGTCGTCACGTACCCGTCCTGCCGAGCCTGCGCCACGATGGTGTCCATGTACGTCCGTACCCCTTCGAATACGGCAAAATACTGCTCGATGAACTTCGCCGCATCCTTGCGCGTAATGCCGAGGTTGTTCGACAGCCCGAAGTCGCTGATGCCGTACACGATGCCGAAATTGACGGCCTTCGCCTGACGGCGCATGTTCGCGTCCACGTTCTCGGCCGTAACGCCGAAGACGTCCATGGCGGTCTTCGTATGAATATCCGCGTCTTCGATAAACGCTTGCTTCATCTTCTCGTCGCCGGAAATATGCGCGAGCACGCGAAGCTCGATCTGCGAATAGTCCGCGGCAAGGATCTTCCAGCCCGGCTCCGACGGCACGAACGCCTTACGGATGCGGCGGCCTTCCTCCAGCCGGATCGGAATGTTCTGCAGGTTCGGGTATTGGCTCGACAGCCGTCCCGTAGCCGCGATCGTCTGCCTGTAGTACGTGTGAACCTTGCCCGTATCGCGGCGGATCTCCTTGAGCAGCCCTTCCACGTAAGTGGACTGGAGCTTCGTCAGCTGCCGGTAGTGGAGAATCATCTTGACGATCTCGGAGTAAGGCTCCAGCTTCTCCAGCACCTCGGCGTCCGTGGAGTATCCGGTCTTCGTCTTCTTGATCACCGGCAGGCCGAGCTTCTCAAACAGTACCTCGCCCAGCTGCTTCGGCGAACCGATGTTGAATTCCATCCCCGCATGCGTATAGATATCGCTCATGTACCGGGTGATGCCCTTCTCCAGCTCGGCGCCGAGGTCTTCCAGCACGGCGGGATTCACTTGGATGCCCTGCTTCTCCATGCCCGCGAGCACGACGGCAAGCGGCTGCTCCAGCTCGTCGTTCAGCTTCGTCATGTTGCCTTTCTCCAGCTCCTCCGACAGCAGCGGCACCAGCCTGCGCACCGCATCGGCCTTGGCTGCCAAATGATTGGCCAGCGCTTCGCCTTCGGGTACTTGGAGGCGCGCTCCCTTGCCGTAGACGGCTTCGTCCGTCTGAATGGCGGACAGGCGATGGCGCTGAATGAGCGCCGCCAGCGTCTGGCTGGACTCCGTTGGATCCAGCAAGTAAGCGGCGAGCAGCGCATCGAACGCGATGCCGCGCAGCGAGATGCCGATCCAGCCCAGCGCAAGCTCCGCTTTGTGCAAATCGTAGCCGCGTTTCGGCGCTTTCTCGTCTTCCAGCCAGCTGCGGACCGGCGCCGACAGCGCGGGATCCATCAAATCGTCGTACGTCAGCACGGCGATCCGTTCGCCGTTCGCGATCGCGAGCCCGATCAATCTCGCTTGATGAGGATTATCCCCGATCGTTTCAATGTAGACGCTCTCTGACGAAGCCAGCAGCGACGCCAGCTCCGCCTTGCCGAGCGAAGCGGCGGATACCACTTCGTACGTCGGAGCTTCAGCCGGGACGCCTGCATCCGCGCCGCCGCCCGCTTCCGGAAGCGCCATTCGTTCGATCAGCGACTTGAACTCCAGTTTGCGGAACATATCGGCCAGCGTTTGCGCATCATAACCGCCGTAAGCCAGCTCATCGGTACTCTTCTCGAGCGGCACTTCACGGAAGATCGTTGCAAGCCGCTTGCTCATGACCGCGCTGTCCTGATGCGTCTCGACCTTCTCTTTCATCTTGCCTTTCAGGTCGGCCGTATTCGCAAGCACGCCTTCAACGGAGTCGTACTCATGGAGCAGCTTGAGCGCGGTCTTCTCGCCGACGCCCGGAATGCCCGGAATATTATCGGACGTGTCGCCCATCAGTCCTTTGAGATCGATGATCTGCAGCGGCGTCAGGCCGTATTTCTCCTTGATCTCAGCCGGATCGTACCGTTCGACCTCGCTCACGCCTTTACGCGTCAGCGCGATCGTGACGTGATCGGATGCCAGCTGGAGCATGTCCTTGTCGCCGGAAACGACGACCGTCTCCACGCCCTGCTCGTCCGCGAGGCGGCTAAGCGTGCCGATAATATCGTCGGCTTCGTAGCCGGACAGCTCATACTGCGCAATGCCGAACGCCTGCAAGAGTTCCTTCAGCACGGGGAACTGCTCCGACAGCTCGGACGGCGTCTTCTCCCGTCCGCCCTTGTACGCTTCATAACCTTCGTGACGGAACGTCACTTTGCCGGCGTCGAACGCGACGAGCATATGCGTCGGTTTCTCCTCTTCCAGCAGCTTCAGCAGCATCGTCGTGAAGCCGTAGACGGCATTCGTATGCAGCCCTGCCGAGTTCGTCAGCGGAGGCATGGCGAAGAACGCCCTATAGATGATACTGTTTCCATCAATCAACACCCATTTATCCATCGAAAAGGCACACCTCACCTTTAGTTTCCTAGTGCCTATAATACCACAAAGCGAACAAGCTTTCCCAATGAATCCCGCCTAAGCGGCGTATGCCGCCAAGCGGAATGATCGGAAAAGCTTGCACAGTTCAGGAGGACGCAGCATGGCATAATGTCTTGAAGCGGTTAGACGATGTACGGCGCGGGCCTGCCGAGCAGGAAGCCTTGCGCATATTGGACGCCAAGCGCCCGTATATACTTCAGTTCCTCCACTTCCTCTATACCTTCGGCGATCAGCTTAATGTCCATCTTCGCCGCCAGATCCGCGAACGTCTGCACGAGATGTCCCTTCATCCGGTCGAGATGAATGCCGCGTATCAAGGAGCGGTCGATCTTGATAAAGTCCGGCTGCAGCTCGACGATCGACTGCAGCGACGAATAGCCCGCGCCAGCGTCATCGATAGCGATCTGATAGCCTTGATTGCGATAATGCTGAAGAATCCGCTTCGCCGCATCGAAATCCTCAATGGAGGTCCGCTCCGTGATTTCGAACACGACATGATGCGGCGACAGGCCGTACTTTTGCAGCAGGAGAAGCGTTTGACCGGGCGAGAACGTCGGATCGTTCATGATTTTGGCCGTAATGTTGATGAACAGCTTGCGTCCGTTCGCAAGTCCCGCGCAGCCCTCGATCGCCTTCTCGCGGGCAAGCCGGTCGAGCGCGTATGTCAGCCCTTCTTCGTTGGCGAAATTGAAAAGGCCGAGCGGACCGTCGAACCAGCGGCTGCCGGGCAGCCGGGACAAGGCCTCATACCCGAAAAGCGCTTCCATATCGGGCTGTATCGCCATAATCGGCTGGTAGACAGGTTGAATGAGGCGTTCTTCCAAGATATGGTCGAGTGCCCGCCGCTTCAGGCTCCGTTCCGCCGCGTCGGTGGATTGGCCATGCACGATGGCGCGTTTGATACCGTCATAGAGCCGCTCTTCTTCGGAGGCAATGCCGCCGTCAAGAAAAGAAACGCCGGCATGCAGGCGCAGCTCGGGCACATGTCCGCCGAAAGCGGCATTCATGAACCGAGGCTCCCAATCCAATTGCAGGTCGTTCCCGATCTCGAGCAGCCGCTCTTCCTGCCTGTCCAGACGCTCCTGCGGCAGCGCGAAACAAACGAACAGATCGTCCCGCATCCACAGCCGGGATACCCCGTTCAATCCGCTCACGTTGTCCTCGTCAAGCACCTTCTCGGCAAATCGCCGCCAATCCGCCCGCAGCCTGCCTTTAATTTCGGCCTTCTCCTGTGCTTTGCCATGCCAGGCGAAGTAGATGATGCCCATGCTGTCGCTGTTTCTGCTAACGTTCACGTTTTTCCCTCTCCCAGATGCTTCTCGTATACATTGCCTGACACATAGGTGCTCCCGCTGATCGATTTGGCCTGCTTCTTCAATCGTGCCGCCGCCTGAGAAATCTTCGCGGTCGTTATCGGCTCCAAGCCATCCCACAACAGCAATGACAACGATAAGGTCACGCCTTCCTGTACCGCCGGGTTGCCGCTCCGGTCCGTGACGACGGGCAGCTCGGCGCCGCCGTAGTAGGCTTGAACGCCGCCATCAAAGCGGGCAATCATTAGCCGGCAAAGCTTCGCTGCATCCTCAACATCCGATAGAAGGATGAAATCGTCGCCGCCGATATGGCCGACAAAATCGTCCTTGCTGCCCGCGAGTCCCTGCGCATGCTGCAGAACCGCGGCCAGATAACGGATTAACTCATCCCCTTGACTGAACCCGAAACAATCGTTGAACCATTTAAAATAATCCAGATCGGCATACACGATCGCGAACGGCCGCCCGGCGTCGATACGCCGCTGCAGCTCTCGCTGTATGACCGCATTGCCGGGCAGGCCGGTGAGCGGGTTAGCCGTCCGCGCTTCTTCCGTCCGCAGCTGGGTGAGGCATTCCAGAATCGAGCGTATGGAAGCCGCCCCGATCAGCTTCTCGTCGCGCGTAATGATAACGACATGGTACAGCCGGGAAATATCCCGCGCCATCGCCATCTGGGCGACCTGCTCCACCGGCCAGCTCGCATCGACCACCAGCGCCTCTTCGTCCATGATTTTGGCGATGGGGCGGTTCCAATAGAGCGGGAGTCCGAATTGCCCGGCAAGCAGCTGATTCATGTTTTCCTTCATGACCAGTCCGAGCGGCCGCCCCTCGCTTGCGATGACCGCCCCTTGCACATGCTGATTCGACTCGAACATCCGCGCGAGGTCGGATACGATCGCGTCCGGATAGAAGGTCGGAATCGACTTCGCCAACGCCCCGATCGGAAAAGGCGACTGCCTGCCATGCTGGATCCGATCCGCTTGCGGGGGCAATCGATGATCGCTCAAGGCATCCGAACCCGGGTTCTGCATCTCATGGAGCGGCGGTCCGCCTAACAGGCCCTCATCCGTCGCAGCCGTTTGTTCGTGCGCCGCGAATGCATGCTCTTGTCGAAACCGATACCGCATCACGGCCGACAATGCTTCTTTGATGGCATTATAGACGGTTGCTTCGGCCGAACGACCGATGCCGGACGGAAAAGCAAGCGCAAATCCGATCGCAAATTCAGTGACGGCTCGCCGCTCGCTCCGCTGCTTGACCGCTTCCTCCTTCACGTACACGCGCCTCAGCCGTTCACGTAATCCTTCTACCGCGCGTTTAGTCAGCTTCTCCAGCTGCTCCTCCGACTTGCCCCGCTGCAGGAAATAATAGAAATCGTTCTCCATCCTGTACCGCCATGCGACCCGCCGCTGATCCTTCATCCAATCCAGCATGACCTCGTGCACGGAAGCCGAAGGATGACCTTGCACATGCACGATAATGACGCCGATGCCGCCATAATGCCATTGCTCTGTCAATCGATTTATCATTGTACGGTCCAATAGTCCATAACCAATTTCGTCCACAGGAATCCCTCTTAGGCTTAAGTCGTTTTGACTAGCGTATAGGGCTATTGTAGGGGGCGATTGTGAAGAGAACATTGTACTCTTGTTAAAATGATGTAAAAAATTGCATCCCCTTCGCAAAAAAAAACCAAGCGCTATTGGGCACCCGGCTCTCTCCTAACGTTATGCATTCAAGTCCGGACGCTTGCCCGTCACGAGATAGACGACGCTCTCTCCGATGTTCGTTGCGTGGTCGGCGATCCGTTCGATGTACCGGCCGACGAAAGTGATCAGACCTGCCTGCGTGATTGTCCGCGGATTCTCCATCATGACGCCGTACAGGTCGCGGATGACTTGTCCGAACAGCGCGTCGACTTGATCGTCGTCCTGCGCCATCTTGTACGCCAATTGCACGTTCTCCTGCACGTAAGACTGGATGGACTCGCGAATCATTTGCTGCGAAATCTCTGCCATCTGCGGCAGATCGACCAATGGCTTCACGAGCGTTTGGCCATCCAGGCGCACGACGACCTTGGCGATATCAACCGCCAGATCGCCCATCCGCTCCAGATCGTTGGCCATCTTGAACGCTACGAGAATGCGCCGAAGATCCTTCGCTACCGGCTGCTGCGTCGCGATGATCCGGGCTCCGATGAAATCGATGCTTTCCTCGATTTGATTCAACCTGAAATCGTCCGCGATGATCCGTCTTGCCGAGATCGTGTCCAGTTGTTCCAAAGCGCGCATGGCATCGCCCAATACTTTCTCCACGCGCGTACCCATCTCGACCAGCTTCTCTTTCAATTGATCCAAGCCGTCGTCGAGCTCTTTCCTTCTGATCATTCGCGGCGCCTCCTGTCAGGTTATCCGAATCGGCCGGAAATGTAGTCGTCCGTCGCTTTCTCGGAAGGATTGGTAAAGATTTTGTCGGTCTGATCGTATTCCACGACTTTGCCCATGTAGAAGAAAGCCGTTTTGTCCGATACGCGTGCCGCCTGATGCATGTTATGCGTAACGATGATGATGCTGAAGTCCTTCTTGAGTTCCGCAACCAGCTCTTCGACTTTAGCCGTCGAGACGGGATCGAGCGCCGAGGCCGGTTCATCCATGAGAATGACTTTCGGTTTAACCGCGATGGAACGCGCGATGCAAAGCCGCTGCTGCTGACCGCCGGAGAGCGCCAGCGCCGAGGAGTGCAGACGGTCTTTCGTCTCTTCCCACAACGCGGACTTCCGCAGGCATTCTTCAACGATTTCATCCAGCTGCTTCTTCTTGCGAATGCCGTGGTAGCGCGGACCGAACGCAATATTCTCGTAGATGGATTTATGGAAAGGATTCGGACGCTGCCACACCATGCCGATCTTCTGCCGAAGCAGGACGACATCGACGCTGGGGTCATTAATGTTTTCGCCGTCGATCCATATTTCCCCTTTTGTGCGTACGCCGCCGATCGTATCGTTCATCCGGTTCAGACTGCGCAGGAAAGTCGATTTCCCGCAGCCGGACGGTCCGATTAACGCGGTCACCTCACGGGGCGCGAATTCAAGCGACACGCTCTTGATCGCTTCCTTTTCGCCATAGAAAACACTCAGGTTTTGGGCTGATAGTCCAGTTGCTTGCATGCTTGTTCACTCTCCCCTATTTGGTCGCCGTAAATCTGCGGTGTAAAAATCTGCCGAACCATCTTGCCGAGAAGTTGAAGATCAGCACCATAATAATGAGCACGGCCGATGCGCCGGCTGCGATTTGCGAGGCGTCAGGCGCCAAGCCTTCGCTGTTGATCTTCCAAATATGAACCGCCAGCGTCTCGGCTGGACGGAATGGATTCAATGGCGAGAACGGACTAAGCGGATTCCAGTTCGTAAAATCAAGTCTTGGCGAGCTCATGCCCGCGGTGAACAGCAGCGCCGCCGCTTCGCCGAATACGCGGCCGGAAGCGAGAATGGTGCCCGTCACGATAGCCGGCATTGCGATCGGCAGCATGACGGAAGTGATCGTTTTCCAGCGCGAGAGGCCAAGCGCAAGGCTTGCTTCCTTCTGTTCGCGCGGAACGCCTTTCAGCGCCTGCTCGGTAATCCGCACCATCAGGGGCAGATTGAATACCGTCAACGCCAGGGCGCCGGAGAATAGCGAGAAGCCGAGGCCGAATACATTGACGATTACGAGCAAACCGAACAAACCGACTACGATGGATGGGAATGAAGACAATACTTCGACAATAAGGCGAATGGAATCCGTCAGCTTGCCCGGCTTCGCGTATTCGCTCATGTAGATGCCGGCGCCAAGGCCGAGCGGGATCGTAATAATCAATGTCAATACCAGCAAGAACAAGGAGTTGAACAGCTGCGGCCCAATGCCGCCTCCGGCTTTGATCGTTTGCGGACCGGAAGTCAAGAAGTGAAAACTAATATGCGGCAAGCCGCGGAAGAGGATATAACCGAGCAAGCCCGCCAGCAGAAGTACAATAAGTGCGGATACGGCTATTATGACGGCTGTTGCGATACGATCTGCGGTTTTGGCGCTCATCGGTTATTCCTCCTTTCCAGAAATCTGACGATAAAGACGAAGACGAATGTCATCGCAAGCAGAATCAGCGCCAGCGACCATAGTGCGTTATTATGCGTGGAGCCCGTGACCGTGTTGCCCATGTCCAGCGTAATGACGCTGGTTAAAGTCGAAGCGGATTCGAACAAGGAATGCGGAATGTGCGGCGCATTGCCGATAACCATTTGCACGGCGAGCGCTTCGCCGAACGCGCGGGACATGCCGAGCACGACGCCCGTCAACAAGGAAGGCAGCGTAGTCGGAATGACGAGACGGTAAATCGTCTGCCAGCGAGTTGCGCCGAGCGCGAACGAGCCTTCTTTCAAACCGCGCTGCAAGTTGGACAGCGCATCGGTCGCAATGGTCGTAATCGTCGGCAAAATCATGAACGAAAGCACGATGGCTCCGGCCGCGATCCCGATCCCTTGTCCAGGGAAGACGGAGCGCAGGAACGGCACGACGATGCTCAAGCCGACAAAACCGAAGACGACGGACGGGATGCCTGCAAGCAGCTCGATTACCGGCTGCAGCACGCGCTTGCCGAGACCCGGCATGATTTGCGTCATGAAGACCGCGGCGCAGCAGCCGAGCGGCGCAGCAATGATTGCCGCGAGCAAGGACGTACTGAAAGAGCCGAAGATGAAAGGCAATGCGCCGTACAACGGAATTTCGCCTTCCGGATCCCATTTGAGTCCGCTGAGCAGCCCGCCGAGGCTAACGCCGTCCGTAATAAACGTAGCCAAACCGTGGGAAGATACAAAATAGACAATGGCGGCGATTGTGACGACAAGCACGATAATGCACAATGTCGTAAACACTTTCCCTACCCATTCTTCCATAATATGCGGCTTAACTAATTTATGATTTGTTCTAGGTTGTATGCGGGACTGATCATGCGCAGCGGGCTGCTCCATTTGTTCCATCTCTCCTTCAGTACTAACATGGTCGGGCGACAGTCAAGAAGAGGCGGAATACTCCACCTCTGTCGACTGGATCGCTATTGAATCCTACTTGCTTCGTTATGAAACTTATTTCGTGATCGCGCCTGCTGCATCGCGTTTTACTTGCATTTTACCTACAGGGATGTAACCAAGTTCCGTTACGTCGCTGTTTTGTACATCGTCGCTCAGCATGTAGTCGAGGAATGCTTTCGTTACTGCGTCAGGCTCGCCTTTCGTGTACATGTGCTCGTAAGCCCATACTGGATACGCGCCGGACACGATGTTTTCTTCTTTCGGTTCAACGCCTTCGTATTTCACTGTTTTAACCGTATCGTCGAGGTAGGACAGAGCCAGGTAACCAATTGCTCCAGGCGTATCCGTTACGTATTTCTTAACTGTGCCGGATGCATCTTCTTGGATCGAACCCGCGATATCTTGGGAAGCCGTGCCAAGCGCGAATTTCTCGAACGTTTTACGCGTACCGGAGCTGCTTGGACGGTTGATCAGCGTGATTTTCTCGTCTTCACCGCCAACTTCTTTCCAGTTCGTTACTTTACCCGTGAAGATATCAACCAGTTGTTGTTTCGTCAGGTTATCGACGGTTACGCTTTTGTTTACGACTGCAGCCATTGCCACGACTGCTACTTGATGGTCAACCAGTTCTTTCGCTTTGTCAGCGTCAGCGTCCGTGAATTTCTCTTCAGCGAAGATATCGGAGTTGCCGATGCCCGCTTGGCCTGCTTGTACTTGCGTCAGGCCAGTACCGCTGCCGCCGCCTTGTACTTGAACCGTAATGCCGCTATATTTGGAGTCTTCCATGAATTTCTTCGATACTTGGTCGACCAGCGGTTGAAGCGCCGTGGAGCCTGCTGCCAGGATGGATCCGCTCAATGCTTCGCCGCCTGCGTTTGCATTGCCTGTGTTTGCCGTACCGCTATTTGCATTGCCGCCGTTATTCTCTTTGTTAGAGCCGCACGCAGCGAGACCGATCGTCAACATAAGTGCTACTACAATGAATAATGCTTTTTTCATTTGATTTCTTTTCTCCTTCCGCTGTCTTCGCGGTTATTTGTTTTACAAGACTTATTGTAAGGGGCGGTTATTAATTTGGTATTTTCGAAGTGTTAACGCAATGCTAAAAGTGTATAGAAAGTTTGAATAAATTATTGATCTATTATAAATTAATTATATAAATCGGCTGTTTAGGAGCGTAACAAATCATGAGTATATTAAGATTGCAAATCTTAGTGCTGATCGATGAACTGAAGAAGGTGACTGCAGTCGCCGATGAACTCGGGGTGAAACAGCCGACCGTCAGCTTTCATATGAAGAAACTCGAAGAAGAATGGGGCTGTTCGCTCTTCGAAATCAAGACGGGCAAAGTCTTGTTAACGGATCAGGGACGCATGCTGCTTCGCTATGCCGGCGAAATCGACCGTCTCTATAAAGAAGCGCAATCGAGATTCCAAGCCTACCGCGAACATGGCAAGCATGGATTCATCGTCGGCTGCACGGATGCCGCTTCTTCCTTGCTGTTCGGCCTAGATTGGCGGGCGCAGGCAGAGGAGCCCAGTCCGATTCGCATCCAATTGCTGACCGGCCGTCATGATGAACTTCTTGAGCAGCTTCAAAGCGGAGCGATCGATCTGTTCGTCAGCGGGAGCTTCAGTTCTCGCGGAACGCATCCGCAGCTGCAATATGCGGCCTTGTCCGAGGAGCGGCTTCTCCTCTTCATGAACAAGAATCATCCGCTTGCGGGTCAAGCACCTCCGCCTCCTTATAAGCTTGCGCGCTTTCCATTCGTTGAGCTTGCGGACGCTGCGGTACAGGAAGCGCTGCAAGGCTGGGAGCTTCACGAGAAGGTAACGCTCCCCTGCGAATGGTCCGCCGACCGCGTCGACCTGGCGATCTCGGCCGCAGCGGATGGCGGCATGCTTGCCGTTCTTCCCGCATCCGCCGCCGCGCGCGCGAACGATCAGCTGACTCTAATCCCATTGCCGGGACAAGCGGTATCGCTGACACTCGGGGCCGCTTGGCGTAACGACTACTGGAACCCCGCCTTCATGCAGCGTATCGTTTCCCTCTTGACCAGGAATGACGCGGGTTCGAAGGAATAAGAAAGAGCCGTTTATGGAAGCGATGTTCTGGCTTCGATAAACGGCTCTTTGGGTATCGTTGGCAGGAAAGCGTTACGAGTTTAAATCCGGTCTGACGCCCGTCACGAGATAAACGACGGATTCCCCAATATTGGTGGCATGATCGGCGAAACGTTCGATATAGCGGCCGACGAAGCTGAGCAGGTTCGCTTGAGAAATCGTCTTCGGGTTCTCCATCATGATCGAGAACAGCTCGCGCGTGATCTGAGCATACAGCGCGTCGACAAGATCGTCGTCCTTCGCCATTTTATAGGCCATATTGACGTTCTCCTGCACGAACGATTGGATGGATTCGTACGTCATCATCTGTACGATTTGCGACATGCGAGGCAGATCAATGAGCGGCTTGATCAGCGTTTGGCCTTCCAGGCGGATAACGACTTTAGCAACGTCGACCGCTAGATCGCCCATCCGCTCCAGATCGCTCGCGATCTTGAACGCGACAAGAATGCGGCGCAAATCCTTGGCCACCGGCTGCTGCGTCGCAATTAGCGTCGCCCCGAGCTCCGAGATCTTCTCCTCGATCTTGTTCAGCTCTTTATCTTCCTTGACGATGCGTCTTGCCTCGTCCGCATCGATGGTTTCGAGCGCTGTCATCGCCTGGGCGATCGCCGTCTCGACATGGCGCCCCATCTCCACGATCAGTCCGTTCAATTCTTCCAAGCCGTGATCGAATTCTTTCCGTTTCGTCATCATCTGACCGGTTCTTCCTCCCTAGTTATGTTCAATGTTAGCCGAAACGTCCGCTAATATAATCTTCCGTCCGCTGATCGCGCGGGTTGGAGAATAGCTTCTCGGTATCGGAGAATTCGACGACTTCCCCGTTCAGGAAGAAGACGGTTTGGTTGGATACGCGCGCTGCTTGGTGCATGTTATGCGTAACCATGACGATCGTATATTTATCCTTCAATTCTTGCGCGAGCTCTTCGATCTTAAGCGTCGAAATCGGATCCAGCGCGGATGTTGCTTCGTCCATCAGCAGCACGTCGGGATTGACCGCAATCGCGCGCGCAATGCACAGGCGCTGCTGTTGTCCGCCCGAGAGGCTGAGCGCGGAACGTTTCAAGTAATCCTTCACTTCGTCCCACAATACGGCTGAGCGAAGACTGGTCTCGACGATTTCATCGAGCTTCTGTTTGCTGCGTATGCCGTGCAGGCGCGGTCCGTAAGCGACGTTGTCATAGATGGATTTCGGGAACGGGTTCGGCTGTTGGAACACCATGCCGACCTTCTTCCGCAATGTTTCCACGTCGACTTCCTTGGAATAGATGTCCGCGCCGCCGATCAGGATCTTGCCTTCGATCCGGGTGTTCGGAATCATGTCGTTCATGCGGTTCAGGGTCCGAAGCAGCGTAGACTTCCCGCAGCCGGAAGGACCGATGAAAGCCGTGATCGCTTTCTCCGGAATATCCATCTTAACGTTCTTCAAGGCGTGAAAGGATCCATAATATAAGTTCAATTGTTGAATATCGATTAAAGTCCGGGAAGCAATCGATTGCATACTGTTCTCCTCCATATCAGTGGACGAACGTCCATCTCGCCGTGCCGTTCTATGACGGCTGCAGCCGTTTCTATGACCTACAAAGGTTATAGTAGCTTTGAATTGTCAGTCGAATATGTTTGTTTTGTAAACGGAATATTAAAATTAGCTTTTGGCCTGCATATCGTTCACAAGCGTCTGGATGCTCTGCGTTACTTGCTGCGCTTGTTCGTACGCCTGCTGCGAAAGCTTTCCGATATTGGATGCGCTGCTGCTGTTGTCGGCAGCGGCGTGGAAGAGTTGTTGAAACACGTCGGCCGCCACGGAGACGTAAGCCTGGCTTGCATCGGCTTCGGAACGGCCGAGCCCGACCAAATGGACCGTTTCCTTGACCGCGTCAAGAATGGAGCCGATCAGCCGGTTGATATCGTCCGCCGACGACTTCGTCTGCGTAGCCAGCTGTCTGACTTCATTGGCAACGACGGCAAAGCCTCTGCCATGTTCGCCCGCGCGCGCCGCTTCGATGGTCGCGTTCACCGCGAGCAGATTGCATTGATCCGCAAGCTCGCGGATCAGCTTCGACACCGCCCCGATCGAGCCTGCCCGTTCATGGAGCTGGCCGATTTGCTGCTCCTGGAGGTTCGTACGCTGCGATACGCTTTGGATGGCGGCGGACACTTTATCCAGCTCGTTCTTGCCCTTCAACGTCAGATCCAGCATCGTTGCGGACATGACCTCGCCTTTGACCGACGCCTCGTACGTTTGGTGAACGGAACGGTCGATATCCGAAATCATCGCCTGCGCGCCTTGGATCATCGTTACTTGCGACTGAACCGTTTGCTGCTGCAGCAGACGGGACATCTTAAGCAGATCCGACATCGTCAGAATGCCGATGAGACGCTCATCCATCGTTACGATGACGCAGTCGTAGAGCGTGCGATCCTCGCGGCCAAGTGCGCGATCGAGCAGCTCCTGCGGAGACACGCCGCGATCGACGGTCAGCGGGTGCGCGTCCATTAATTTCGTTATGGAACGTCTGTAATAGATCTCTCTCCCGAACCGGTGCGTTTGGATGATCGTGAGCCGAATCTTCATGACGAGCCCCAGCGGTTTGTCGTCCGCGTCGCATACGACTACGCATTCATGATCCGGCGATGCCGCGAACTGCGCAATCACTTCCGAACAAGTTCTCGCTGCCGCGACGCTCGGCGCTTCGCGTATGAATGCCGCTATCAAGTCTTGGTCGTCCAAACCGCGTGCAATGCCTGCCTGATTGACTGAACTTGCCTGATTGACCGGATTCGCCGCCTCACCGGAAACAGCACCGACTTCTTTCCATTCCACCACAGCTGCGCTCATGCCCTGCACTCCTTTACAAGCTATATAGCTCCACTATAGGACTTGAGCATTATCAATCATGTCGCAAAATGTTAGGAGAGTGTTAAAAATTCGGGTATTTAGTCGGATTCCGACTCGTTTATTCTATCGAATGGATCGAAGTTAGCGCATTTTGCGAGCATTGATCCAAAGCGGCACGCGGAAGACGATATTGATGGCCAAGACGATGAAGACGAGTACGGCTGCGGACTTCTCCGCGATTAACTTCGCATCAGGCACAATCGCTTCGGACTGTACGTACCAGAGATGCACGGCAAGCGTAGCGCCCGGGGAGAGCGGATTGAAGTCCCACATCACGCCGGATGACGTAACCCCGCCAGTCAGGATAATGACGGCACTCTCGCCGAAAGCGCGGCCTGCGACCAAGCAGATGCCGGTTACGATCCCGTTCAGGGCGACCGGGACGAGCACCCGTCGGATGGTTTGAAGATGCGTGCTTCCGAGCGCGAAGGAAGCATGTTTCATTTCCTGCGGAACGGCGCGCATCGCTTCCTCGGTCACGCGGGTGAGCACGGGGAGATTCAGGAATGCCAAGCTTACCGCCGCTCCCAGAATCGTCAGCCCCAAGTCGAGCGATTGCACGAATAGGACGATCCCGAATAAGCCGAAAATAATGGAGGGTACGGAAGCCAATCCTTCGACGCAAATCCGAATGAACGCGATGAATTTATTCGCAGGCGCGAACTCGGCCAAGTAAATCCCTGCCGCCATGCCAAGCGGGATGGAAATGATAAGCGACATGATGAGTACGTAGAACGAGTTGAACAGCAGCGGGCCGATTCCTCCGCCTTCTTCGATCTCGCTAGGTTCGCCGTAGAGGAAGCTCCAGCTTAATTCCGGCATTCCCTTCTGAAGAATGAGAAACAGCAGCGAGATGATGAAAATAATGGTGCAAATGCCGACGAGCCATACGACGCCCGTAAACATTTTATTATTGAACTGATTGATGCTTTTGCGTGCGGCAAAAGGATGATTGCTTGCCGAAGTTTTGACTTCGCTCATTGTTTCACTCCTCTGCCTTGAATCAACCGAACAGCAACGATCATAATGAGCGAGATGATAAGCAGAAGGAAGCCCATCATATACAGCGCATAGTTCCAAGTGGAATCGAATTCGACATTCGAGATTTGCATGACGATGTTACTTGTCAGTACCGACGTCGGTTTGAACAGCGCGTTCGCGAGCTGCGGCGTGTTCCCGATGACCATGACTACCGCCATCGTTTCGCCGATCGCGCGGGCCATGCCCAGAATAACGGCGTACATGATACCGCTCTTCGCCGCAGGAATGACGACGCGGACAATCGTTTGGAACCGGGTAGATCCGAGCGCGTAGGAAGCATCGCGGAATTTCTTCGGTACGGCGACGATCGAATCGTCCGTAATCCGGCTGATCGTCGGCAGCACCATGATCGTCAGCACGATTGCAGCAGCTAATATGCCATCGCCCATGTTGGTTCCCGTAACTGACCGCAGCATCGGAATCAGCACCGTCATTCCCAGGAAACCGTAAACAACCGAAGGAATGCCGACGAGCAGATCAAGAATGGGACGCAGCGCGTTTTTCAGCCAAGAGGGCGTCATTTCCGATAGGAATATTGCAATGATCACAGATAATGGAACGGAGATAATCATGGTCAGCAGCGTCAAAGCCAGCGTGCCGAAAATAAAGATAAACGCGCCAAACTGATCGTTCTCGGGTACCCAATCCGTCGAGAAGAAAAAGGTCTTGAAAGATACGGTTTCAAACGTCAATATGCCGGTCCGGCCCATCATGAACAAAATCGAAAAGAGAATCAAACAAACGAACACCGCGCTTGCGATACATACGATCTTGAACGTGCGGTTGTAGAACGAGAGCCGCGCCTTGCGGCTGAATACCTTGCCGGACGATCCTTCCAGGCTCCGACCAAGCTCTTCGCCTGAGTAAACGGTGCCGGAAGACGGCACTTCCATCATACTCATAACCATCTCTTCTCCTCTCGTATCATACAGCGAAGCCAGCTTCTCGCTTTAGATGCAGAAGCTGGCTCCACTTGTTCCTTTATTACTTACATGTAAAGGACGGGGTCTTGCAGCCTTATTATTTCATCGCGGACAGCGGGATGAATTTAAGCTTTTTCAGGGAACCTTCTTGGAACTTCGTGCTTTGGATGTAGTCGATGAATGCTTTAACGGCGCCCGTCGGTTTGCCTTTTGTCATGTAGTAGCCGTACGACCATACTTTGTACGAACCGTTGATGACGTTTGCTGCCGTTGGAGCGATATGGTTGATTTTAACGGCTTGCATTTTGCTGCCCGATACGTAGACAAGGTCGATATAACCGATCGCGCCCGGCGTAGTTTCGATCGCCGTTTTCATGTCGCCGCTCGATTTTACTTCTTTGTAGTTGGAGCCTTTCGTCATGAAGTCCGTACCCATAAGCGCCTTCAATTGGAAGTTAACGCGCGTGCCGGAACCGAATGCGCGGTTTACGACGACGATGTCTTGGTCTTTACCGCCAACGTCTTTCCAGTTCGTGATTTTACCGGAGAAAATGCCTTGCAGCTGGCTCGTCGACAGGTCGCTTACGCCGGAGCTGCTGTTTGCAACGGCCGCGAAAGGCTCAACTGCCACTTTGTTGGCCACTTGGCCCGTGAAAGCGCTGAAGCCCGGTACTGCCGTGGAAGCATCCCAGTCGCAAGCGCCGATGTCGGCAATGCCTTTGCGAACGGCTTGAGGACCTGTTACGGAACCTGCGGCGGATGCGGAAATTTTAACTTTCGGGTTCAGCTTCTTGAATTCATTGGCAGCTTGCAGCGTCAGCGGAAGCAGTGCCGAAGAGCCGTTGACCACGATGCGGCCGCTAAGTTTGCTGGATGCGCTGACAGCGGATACGCTGCCGAACGACAGGGAAATCGCCATTACTGCAAGACCTACATTTCTAACCCATTTGCTTTTCATTGATTGTTGATCTCCTCTCGGTTTGTCGAAACGTATGATTTTCGGAAACGCTTGATCATGTGGACGGTATGAATTAGTTCGTTACTTTTACAAGCGTGCTGCCTTGGATAACGAATGTCGCATCGTCGATAACGACTGCCGCTGGCGTGCCAGGAGCGGCTACCACTTCGCTGACGTTGCCGGCAAGATTCCCGATCAGCTTCACAGCGCCGGAAACCGTATCCACTTCGTACAGTGCCGTTTGCTCGCCTGCATCGGTCAGGGCGTAGATTTTGTTGCCGGCAAGCGTTGCTTGCAGGACGTCTTTGTCTCCGATCAGCTTTGTAACGGTTTTGTCTGCCGCTACTGCAACAAGGGACGAAGGCTGGCCGTCTACTACGCTGACGTAGTAAGCTTTGCTGCCGTCTGCCAATGCGCCTACGAATACTTTGTCGTCCGTCGTCGACGTCAATTTCGTTCCTGCAGCCGCATCTTTCACGGACGAGTCGAACAGGTATACTTGCGGTTCCGTACCCGTGTTGTCGATTGCCACGTCGTCCACGTCAACCGGCTTGTTGGCATCTGCCGTTACCGTGCCCGGTTTCGAAACGACATAGAAGAATTTCGTGCCGTCTGCGGAAACGTTCAGGCTGGATTTGTAGTCGACTTTATCGTTCATGACTTGCGTCAGTTTGCCGTCAGCGATCGTCAGCTTCTGGATAACCGTGCCTTTGTCGGTTTGCAGGAAGTAAATCGCGCTGCTGTCGGCCGACCATACAAGCTCAGGCTTGATGGAAATGTCCGTGGAAACCGTTTGGCTGCTGAAGTTTTTGCTCGTCAGGTCGATGACGTAAACCACGCCGTCTTCATCCGTGTAAGCGGCTTTCTTGCCGTCTGGCGAAACCGTCAGTTCGGACGCGGAGTCGGAGCTCAGTACTTTCGTGAATTTGCCGGATGCTGCGTCTACGATGTAATCCGTGCGGCCTTCGCCGGTCAGCGAGGAAGCAAGCAATTGGCTAGAATTGATCCAGCTGATGTTGTCGGCGTGGATTTTCTCGATCGCGTCGATCCATACTTGGCCTGCATCGTCAACAGCGCCATCAAGACCGAACGCGTTCAGGAAATCGTCGATCGCGATATAGTAAGAGCCGTTCACACTCTCGACCGCTTGCTGCAGATCGACTTGCTCGCCGTCTACCAGCGCAGCCGTCGAACCAGCATGCAATTCGATGGAATGACCTTGAATGTAAGCCGTTACGCCGGATTTCACGTTGACAACGAACAGAGCGCCAGTTGCGGATCCGAGATCGCGAAGCGACAACAGAGTCGTGCCATTTGCTTGGACCGAACGAACCTGGATGTTCGAATCGTTCACCATTACGTTAAACGGAACCGAAGCGGATGTTTGCTGTTGGGTTGCAGCAGAAGCAACACCAATTGCAGACGTGCTAAGCGCGACTGCCAATGCGGAAATCATAAGCGTTTTTTTCATGGACATTTGACTGTGATCACCCTTCTGAAATGGTTTGGTTTCCTTCGTCGTTATGTACAAGACCGATTATAGGCATATATTGTTAAGGGGTCGTTAATCCTACCCGGGGTATTGTTAAGTGGCCGTTAATCTATTGTGGAGAAATTGTTAATATTCTCCATGGAAGAATTAGTGCAACGTCCGGCAAACCCTTGCCGGCACTGTGAATTCTGCAATAGACGCAGTAGCAGATCCAGCATCTAGAACTATAGCGAGAATTGTTGAGAGAACTATGAATCTAGTCGAATTGACGCATATGATGCGCCTTATACCGGGACAGAGTCCCGGGGGTCCGTGGCTGCGGCGGGGCCGCCGGGCCGGGGCGGGGCCGCCGGGCCGGGGCGGGGCCGGGGGCCGGGGCTGGGGCCGGGGCCGGGGCTGGGGCCGAGGCGGGGGCCGAGGCTGGGGCCGGGGCTGGGGCCGGGGCTGGGGCTGGGGCCGGTGGCCGAGGCTGGGGGCGGCGGCCGGGGCCGGGGCCGGTGGCCGGGGCCGAGGCGGGGGCCGAGGAGGGGGCCAACGAATCGTACAAACCTTAAACAGTTAAAATGCACATCTTACACAGGCTAAGGAATCCTATACGCCTTATTTTGAAGAAAACGACTCATTCCCGAGGTAAATCGGCAGAATAAGGATGCTGAGATTCGTTACGATACTTTTTGCCTCTGATACGGCTATATAAGGCTTCCTCGATTCGTTAGCTCACCTCAGAGACGTAGCCCCAGCCCCTATCAGGCAGGACGTAGTCTAGAACGCCACCTGAAAGTGTGTCCGTGACAACGGACGAAAACGAATCCTCCACCAAAGCAGCTTCGAAGACGGCCCAGTTGCAGGCATGCAAAATTCCGGGTCCAGGGACGGAGTCCTTGGGGTCCCCCTTGAGAGAAGGGGGATTTAGGGAGTTGTGAAACGCTTTTGAACGTGGGTTTTGAGGTTGTGAACGCCTTTGAAAGTAGGTTGAAGAAAGATTGTAAAACTCTTTCGAAAGAAGATTTGTAAAAACTAACTTCAGGCAACAAGTAACGAAAGGACGCCACCTGAAAGTGTGTCCGCGCCAGCGGACGAAAACGAGCCCTCCACCAAAGCAGCTTCGAAGACGGCCCAGTAGCAGGCATGCAAAATCCGGGTCCAGGGACGGAGTCCTTGGGGGCCCCCTTGAGAGAAGGGGGATTTAGGGAGTTGTGAAACGCTTTTGAACGTGGGTTTTGAGGTTGTGAATGCCTTTGAAAGTAGGTTCAGAGGGTTGTGAAACGCCTATGAAAGTGGGTTCAGAGGGTTGTGAAACGTTTTAGAAGGTGGGTTTAGAGGTTATGAACGCCTTTGATATTGGGTTGAAGAACTAACTTCAGGCAACAAGTAACGAAAGAACGCCACCTGAAAGTGTATCCGCGCCAGCGGACGAAAACGAGCCCTCCACCAAAGCAGCTTCGAAGACGGCCCAGTTGCAGGCACGCAAAATCCGGGTCCAGGGACGGAGTCCTTGGGGTCCCCCTTAGGCAAGGGGGATTTAGGGGGTTGTGAAACGCTTTTGAAAGTGGGTTGAAAGTAGGTTGAAATTGGGTTAACCCGCCTGCTGCAAGCACAAAAAAAAGCCCGGGTTACCGAGCACAAAAGTCTCAAGTCACCGGACTTATTAAAATGTTTATTAAAAATGGTTTTTTTTAAATGGTTTTTTAATCTCTTTATTAAAATGTTAACTCGTCGCCTTAATGTGAAGAAGGCGTGTAGTCGGCATGCTCCATTTCACTCAGTTTTCGGCGGCCCATGAAGAAGGCGAAGAACAGCGCCAGCGCGGAAGGAATGATCGCCCAGGCAAAGGTATGGGTGATGGAGTACGAGAGGCCCGACGTAATCTTATCGAGAATTTCCTGCGGAATATGCTTCCGCAATTCAGGCGCCAGAATCGCGCGCGGATCGCTCAAATTGACTTCCTTCGGCAGTTGGCTCTTCTCGTCCGCGCTGAACAACGAGGCGAACTGGTTCATCATCGTGTGGCTTTGAATGATGCCGAAGACCGTAATGCCGATCGTCATGCCGAGCGAACGAAGGAAGTTCAGCGTTGCGCTTGCCGTGCCCCGCTCATTCGGGGGGAACGAGAAGATCGCGGCATTGCTGAGCACGGAGAACGAAGCCCCGATGCCGAGTCCGACCAGGATCATGAAGATGACGACCGTATAGCGGTGCGACTCCACGCCGAGCGTCGTAAGCAAAATGTTGCCGACCGTCAGCAAGGCCAGCGTCGGGATCATCAGCGAGCGGAACGTCGTCTTCATCATGAGCGCGCCGCCCATGGTTGCCGTCACTACTGAACCGACCATCATCGGCAGCAGCACGAGGCCGGAGTCCGTCGATTTGCCGCCGAACACGCCTTGAATGTAAATCGGGATATAGACCGAAGCCGTTACGAATGCCGCGCCGCTGAACATCGCGATCGCGTTGCTCGACCAATACAGCCGGTCCTTGAACATGCTGAACTTGATAATCGGTTCATTGACGACGCGTTCGATCAAGATGAATGCGATGACCAGTACCGCGAATCCGCCGAACAAGCTCAGAATAACGCCGGAATCCCAAGCGTAGTTCTTGCCGCCAAGCTCAAGCGCGAACATGAGGCAGACGACTGCGCCGACAAGCGCGACCGCGCCGCCCCAGTCGATCTTCTGCTTGCTGTGCTGCACCGATTCTTTATAGAAGAAAGCAATCATGACGAATGCGATCAGGCCGAGCGGCAGGTTGATGTAGAAAATCCATTCCCAATGAATGTATTCGGTAATGTACGCGCCAAGCAGCGGCCCGAAAATACTCGACAAGCCGAATACGGCGCCGAACAATCCGCCAAGCTTGCCGCGGCTTTCCGCAGGAACGGCGTCGAACATGATCGTGAAGGCGATCGGTACTAGCGCGCCGCCCCCGATGCCTTGAACGGCACGGTAAATGCTCAATTGCACGATGGACGTTGCCGTCCCGCACAGAATGGAACCCAGCATGAACATCAAGATACCGAAGATAAAAAATTTCTTGCGTCCGTACATATCGGACAGCTTGCCGAAAATCGGCATTCCCGCCATTTCGGCGACCATATAGGCCGACGTGACCCATACGAATTTGTCCAACCCGCCGAGCTCGCCGACGATGGTGCCCATCGCGGTCGCCACGATCGTGTTATCCATGGATGCCATCAGAATGCCAAGCAGCAGACCGGCGACAACAATGCCGACATTATTACGTTGTGCGCTCATGGTTCGTAGTTCCCTCCAGATTCTTTTTCGATTGCAGTTGCAGTTCCTCGTCGGAAGGCACGGTCATATGCCAAATCATGTCCCCGTCCGATTGCTCCGTAAGACTGCCGTTCTTGATGTCTTCCCTGAATGCCAGCAGCCAGCTCAGCTCGGCTTCCATTTGGTGGACGATAAACTCTGCCTCCATAAGGAAGATCCGCGAAAGCCCGTGCGTCCTGGAAAATTCGATGCCCGCCCGCCGTTCGGCGACCGACTTCCTGATGAACCCGATGCGGCGTTCGATCAGCTCGACCGTTTCCAGCGGAGGAATATGTCCGATGAAGGACATGGCAGCCGGAAAATGCGGATATTCCTTGACCGGCTCGTAAATCAATTCCCGGATCCAGTCGTGAAATCCCAGCCTGCCCGCTTCCGTCGGCGCATAGATCGTCCGTTCCGGATGCCTCCCCTCCCGCTGCGTTTCCAGCGGAATGATCCACCCCTGCCTCAGCAGCGCCTCCACGACGGAGTACAGCGAACCGTTGTTCAGCTTGATGACGTCGGGAATGCCGCGCTGCTTCATCGTGGCAGACATCTCGTACGGATGCATCGGTTTCTCATTGAGCAGCGATAAGACCGCGAGTGCCAGCATATTGGATACTTTGCGTGTGGCCATCGCTCTTCTCTCCTTCGAAACGATAGTGACATCATATAGTCCATTTCGACTATACGAGATCGAATGTTGTCTGTCAACGGTCTCGGGACGTAATCGTCAGCAAAAGTATTCGTATTTCACCGTGCATTTATTTAGCCGAAAAGCACGACTGCATAGGATGTATTGAGGATGCCTGCTGCCTGCACGAGAACAAAAAAGCTCCCGTCGTTGTCGACGGGAGCTGCTTCCTTGCTTATTTATTCAGCCGGCAGCTTGTAGAAGGCCGCCGCATTGTCTCCATAGACGGCCGCAAGCTGCTGCTCGGTCAATGCTTCCGGAAGCGCCGCGCGCAATACGCTGCGGACATCCTCGTAGCTGCCCGCGAGCAAGCATACCGGCCAGTCGCTGCCGAACATGACGCGCTCGATGCCGAAGCATTCTACGACATGCCGGACATAAGCCGTAAACTGCTCCGGCTGCCACGATTGGTGATCCGCTTCCGTCAACAGGCCGGACAGCTTGCAGTAGAGTCCGGGATTGCTGTCGGCAAGCTCCTTAATCTGGCTCGCCCACGGCTCGAAGATACCTTGAGCGATCTGCGGCTTACCGATATGATCGATGACCGCGCGCAGTCCCGGCACTCGCTTCAGCAGCTCGATCGTTTCCGGCAGTTGATGCGCCCGCATGACCAGATCGACAGGAAGCCCAATATCGGCCAGAACCTGCAGTGCCTCTACACTATATGGTTGCAGCACTTCGGATGCGTCTTCCATTTCCTGGATCATGACGCGGATACCGACGAACTTGGGATTCGCATGGAACCGCTCCAGCGCGGATCGCCAGTCGGGAGCTTGGAAATCAAGCCATCCGACGACGCCTGCGATGGATTCCGAATGATCCGCCAGCTCCAGCATGTAGTCGGTTTCCGCATGCGTTTGGGCCGCCTGGACGACGATCGTCCGTTGAAAGCCTGCGCGTTCCAGTTCAGGCTCCAGATCCCCCGGCGCGTAATCCCGATACAGAATCGGCCCCGCTTCCGGCGTCAGCCAGCCGTAATCGCCGCGGTCGAGCTTCCAATAATGCTGATGCGAATCGATCGTTCGGCTCATGCCAAATCCGCGACGAAACGGTTCGTCAGCTTGCCCAGCTTCTCGATTTCGATCGTGACTTCGTCGCCCGGCTTCAAGTAGACTTGCTGCGCTTCCGGCAGTCCCAGCACGACGCCTTCCGGCGTGCCCGTCAGAATGACGTCACCCGGTACGAGCGTCATATGCTGCGAAATATAACTTACGATTTCGTCGCAGTGGAAAATCATATCAGACGTGTTGGAGTTCTGACGAACCTCGCCGTTAACGATCGCTTTGATCGTCAAATCATTCGGATTGCCGACTTCGTCAGCTGTCACGAGGTAAGGTCCCAGCGGGCTGAAATCGTCGCAGGTTTTGCCCAGCAGCCATTGCTGCGTCCGCATTTGCAGATCGCGCGCGGACAAGTCGTTGACCGCGCAATAGCCGAATACATGGCTCAGCGCGTCTTCTTTGGCCACGTATTTCACCTGCTTGCCGATCACGATGACCAGCTCTGCTTCGTAATCCAGCTTCTCCGTCACTTTCGGAACGACGATATCTTTCAAGTGGCCCGTCAGCGTGTTGTTGAACTTATTGAAAAGAATCGGGAATTGCGGAATCGGCGCGTTCGTTTCTTCCGCATGCTTCCGGTAGTTAAGGCCGACGCAGATGATTTTGTTCGGCGCCGTCACGCATGGTCCCCACTCGATCTCTTCCTCGCTGCGGACGTAAGATTCGTTGCCAGTCGAAGGTAACGATGCGATGAATCCGCTCAGCGCTTCCAGTGCCTTTTCTCCGCCCTCGATGACCGCCATCACATCCGCCGGCACCTCTGTGTTTGCCCGGGACGCTTCCGCCGTCAGAGCAAGCTCCACGTCGATTACCCCGTTCTCCGTTACGACGCCCAATGCGTTGCGGCCTTGTTTCGATATGCTGATCAATTTCATTCTGGTATTCCCTCCTAATAATAATTCATCCCTATGGCAGCCATGTCGGCTCAAGTTAACGTTTATACAAGAATACGATACGATTGCGGTCAGCGCTTAGGCATTCTTCCCGAAGACGACGCCGCCGTCCACGTAGAGCGGAGCGCCCATAACGAAGCTCGATTCGTCGGAAGCCAGGAACAACGCGGCCTTCGCAACATCCTCCGGCAATCCAAGCTCTTCGCTGAGCTGGCGCTTCTGCAGGCCGGCAATGGCTTCTTCTTTGTTGCTGTACGACGTCTTCAAGTAGTTCTCGACGAACGGCGTCATGATCGTGCCCGGAAGCAGCGCATTGACGCGAATATGGTATTGCGCGTAATCGACTTGCATCGATTTCGTCAGCGCCAGAACGGCGCCTTTCGTTGCGGCGTAGGATGCGCGGCGGGCAAGTCCGATTTCCGCGACGCAGGAAGACATATTAATGATGGAGCCTTTGCGAGCCTCGATCATGTGAGGGATAACGTATTTGCTCGGCAGGAATACGCCGCGAATGTTCACGTTCATAACGCGGTCCCAGGCTTCCGGCTCGATCTCGTGCAGCAAGCCGACGCCGCTGATGCCGGCATTGTTGAACAATACGTCGATGACGCCGTATTTCGCGATGATCTGATCGACCATGGCCGATACATCTGCGGGATTCGTAACGTCGGCGCGAATGAAAATCGCTTCGCCGCCAGCCGCCTCGATTTCCTTCACCGTGTCGGTGCCGTGCTGCTCGGACAGATCGTTGATGATCAGCTTCGCGCCTTCGCTTGCGAACAGCAGCGCAGTCGCCTTGCCGATGCCGGAACCCGAACCCGTAATAAGAATGACTTTGTCTTTCAACCGCATGTCTTCATCTCCTCTTCATTATGAACGTTGAACGGACAATCTGCGGGCGAGCGCCAGCATCTCCGTTCTTGCTTCTTCGCCTTTCGCGTCCCATTGATGCAGCAGCATGGAGCAGCTGACGGCCGCCAATGTCCGGCCTTCCCCGCCTCGAATAACGGCGGCGACGCAGCGGAAGCCCATGACCGATTCCTGGTCGTCCCTGGCAAACCCCTGCTCCCGGATTTCCTGCAGCTGCCGGAACAGCGCTTCGCGCGTCGGAATCGAATGCGGCGTAAGCGGCGGCAGCTCGGATGCCGGATACAGCCGCTTGAGCTCGTCGTCGCCCAGCTCCGCGAGCATCGCTTTGCCGAGAGCAGTCGCATGCGCCGGCAGAAGCATGCCGGGCTCGGATTGCAATCGGACCGGCGACAGCGCTTCCACTTTGCCTAGATAGAACACCTGATTGCCTTCCAGCTTCGCCAGTTGAATCGTTTCCTGCAGCCGATCCCGCGCTGCCGACGCTTCCGCTTGGAACATTCGGCCGAGATCGTAGCTCTTCATGTACGACGACCCGTAAGCGGCGAACGCATGACCGAGCGAATACGTGTCGCCTTCCCCGCGTTTCACCCACTGCAGCGTTTCCATCGTATTCAGCAGCGAGAACATCGAGCTCTTGTTGATGTCCAGCCGTCTGGACAAGTCGATCAGCTTGTGCCGAGCCGGTTCGGCGGCAAGGACGGCCAGCACGTTGTCGGCTTTCTCCAGCGCCGGAACCCAGTACTTTCGTTGCTCTGACACTCCATCGCCCCATTACGTTGGTTTTATATAAAAAACCAACTTCTGTATAGTAAACCTTCTAGCTATTACTATAGCTTGCAGACGCGGTAATTTCAATCTAAAAATAAAGCGATCTCCCGGTCAGGAAATCGCTTGCTGCTCGTGCAGTTGCATAATTGGCCATTGCCTGATGATTTTAGAATCATTTCAAGATCCTGGAACGGAATACGATGAACTGCGTTTCCATCGGTACCGTCGTATGGAAGGAAATCAGCTGCGCTTTGCCTGTTTCCTGTTGCGGTCCTTTCAACGTCATCGCGCTTATTTCTTTGTTTGCCGCGTCTACGGCATGAATTTCCAATTCGGAGCCATTTCCCGGAACCGGCATACCGGCCGAGTTCTGCAACTTCAACGTCAGCTCATACGCCGTCTTGCCCGTTAAGTCTTTGATTTCCGAAATCGTTGAACCGATCGGGAAATAAGGATACGGATGCGTCGTCGATTCTACCGGGAAAGGCGCTTGCTCGGCGTCGGATAACGCCGCGACCATACGGAAAGCCGAGGCTGCAAGGAGATCTTTAATGACCAGCGTTTTCGTACCCGATAGACCCGACATCGCCTCCCAGCCGTAGGTTTGAAGTCCCTGTAAGATTGTCGTCGCCGGCACGAACATGATCCCGTTGCGGATCTCCGGCGCCGGCTTTAGAAGCAAGGGCAGATCCCAATCGTAGACCGCCAACCCGATGCCTGCCCGAATGCCTTTAACAGGTTCTCCAAGCGCGCTGATTGTGGCCGATCTGCTCTTCTGATCATACAGGACGCCTGCTCCGATCGCGTTTGCGAACGCGCGAAGCGGCACCATCAGCCTGCCGGATTTCAGATAAGGCGTCTGCTCTCCCGGGAACAGCACGTAAAATCCGTTAATTGAAATCGCCATCGTTTTGCCGATTTCAACCGAAGCCGCAACTGGAGCCGTAGCTGCGAAAACATGTTTTTCAGGACTGAAAATCATCGTTACCAGCAGGCAACAGGTGATAAGAAGCGCAGCTGTACTGCGTAACCGCCTCCGCTTGCTTGTCCTCATGAATAATCCCTTCCCTTCCATTGTGCATAGCTAGTAACTTTCATGCTTCTGCTTCCTTGTAATTCTTATGTAGATGCTGTTTCACATGAGTGTCAATATTGAAGACGCACATTGCAGCCTTTTTGGTTGCGGCGCTGACGCGGCCTGCTTCTTGCGCCCTTGGCATCATTACGCAATAATAGACGCAAAGGTCGGTTGTCGGAACGGAACCGAAAGACCAGCCAGCCGGCCGATGCTTGCCCGAGAAGGAGGTGCGTTGTTTTGGAGCAGGAATCGGACAATTGGCCCTACGTCCATTACGTCGGCGACATTATCGTTAGCAAAGGATCTACGCTTGGCAGCCGCTCGATCGACGACTATGAGCTCGTCTATTTTCCCGAAGGAACGGGGACGATTTACGAATCGGGCGGCGTGCCGCATCGGCTGGACTCGCCTTGCTTCGTTTTCACGCGACCGCGGGAAAACCACCGGTATGTGTTCGATCGGGAGCGGAACACCCGCCATCTGTTCGTCCACTTCGACTACGAGCCGCTGCGAAGGCGTGACGAGCGATTTGCCTCCCTGCTGCAGGCGAGCTTTCACGTCGTTCCGGCGCTGCACAGCAGTTTAGTCGCAGGCATCATGCAGCAAATCATCGTCGTCGCGGGCTATCAGTCCCAGCATTGGAAACGAAGGCTGTCCGCGCTCGTCGCCGCCGCCGTGGAGGAATTGGCCGCTTTTGCCGACAATACGCCCGAATTCGCTTCCGAGAGCTATCCCGTTCAAGTCTCGCGCGGCATCGCTTATATAGAAGAACATTTGACGGAACCGATCACGATCGAGGAAGTTGCCCGGCATTCCGGCTGGTCGCATGAGCATTTCACCCGGGTCTTCGTTGCCGCCGTCGGCATTACCCCCAAACGGCTGCTGCTCGAGCGCAGACTTCGCCTGGCGGAGGAGCTCATGCTGGAAGGAAGCCGGTCGGTGAAGCAGGTTGCGTACCAATGCGGTTTCGGCGACGAGCATCATTTCTCAAAAATATACAAACGCATTCGCGGCATCACGGCCACCGAATATATGGAACGGTGCAAAGAAGCGATTTTCCGCCACGCCGCCATTGACGTCGATCCGGGACGGACCTTCGTGAACCGGCATATTCTCGTTAACGCCGAAATCAAATAAAGACATCGTTTATCGTTTTCCATCCATTGAAACCGCTGCCTTTCCTGAGGCAAAATGAAGATATAACGACTTCATTTGGAGGCTTGAATACGATGGCTACCCACTATACGCCTAAGTCTAGAGTAAGGGATGACCGCTATTTGGTCAGCGTCGAAGATTACGTGCACTACCAGCGCAACGGATTCTTGATTGTCAAAGGCTTGCTGTCAAAAGAAGACATCGCCGAGCTCTACGAGCTGGCGGAAGAGTCGCGGCTGAAAGCCGAGAAGCCCGATCTTTCCCACGAGCATGACAATGACAGTAAAGATCCGTTAAAGGAAGAATTCAAAGCGGCAACGCGCATTCATATGCTTTCCCGGGTCAATGCGGCAGCGGAACGCGGCATGCTCCACCCGCGCATCCTCGACGTGACGGAAGCGCTCATCGGTCCGGACGTTTACGCCTTGCAGTCGATGCTGTTCCTCAATCCGCCGGGCCGCGGGGGCCAAGGCTGGCATCAGGATTCCTGTTATATCAAGACGCATCCGGATACGTTAGTCGGCGCATGGATCGCGCTGGAGCAGGCCGATGAAGAAAACGGCTGCCTCTGGGTCGTGCCGGGCTCCAACCACGAGCCGGTCTATCCGCCCAAAGAAATCGGCGGCGGCAACGTGCACGCGCTCGACGCCTTCTCCAACCTGGACGGCGTGCAGAACGTCAGCCATCTGGACGACGAAGTGAACACGTTATCGCGCGTCGTGGCCAAATATCCTGCGCCGATTTCGGTGCCGCTCCAGCCGGGCGACGTGCTGTTCTTCCATTCGCACCTGTTCCATCGCTCGTTCCCGAACAAAACCGACGACCGTTTCCGCCGTTCGTACGTTTGCCATTACTGCAATGCCCGTTCCCTGGTGCCGTGGGACCATGACGGCTACGAAGGCGATTCCGGCAACTACCGCCAAATTCTGGCCCGCGGCCGCACGCATATGCCTTATGCGGAGCCGGAGTTCGGCACGGAAGTGTATTTGTACGAAGGCGCGGAGACGGACGGCAGCGTCAGCATGATGGGCATGGACAACGGCATGATGATGCCGGTCGTTCAGAAGAAATAACTCGCAATAAAGCGGCAGCGATCCTCGGATCGCTGCCGCTTTATTTATTGAATATAGTTCTCCGTTCGTTCAACCGCGTTTCACGCTCGTTCGCAGTTACAGCTGTCCTTATATAAACGCTGCCGCCGATGCGATATTGTGATATTGCCCGTTCACGTCAAGCGGCGAATGAGGAATACCGTACATCGTATAAGCCAGCCGCTCCGCCTCCAATTCCTCCAGCTTCGACACCCCTGCCTTCCGCAAAATCGATCAAGCGCGCCTCGGCAGATCGAATCCGCGCCAGAACGCCGCCATAGCGGATATCGAGCACTTCCCAGCCAACAGCCTTATAGGTAGTCATCCATAACTGGCGATGCGCAATGCGCAGCTCTTCCACTAGGCGATTCAGTTCAGGCAGCTCGGAAGTCGCCATGGTCTTTTTTATATTTTCATTATCCTGATTCCCCGCTTGCCGCAAAACCCGTTCCAGAATAGAACATAACCCCTAAAATATAAGATTTGCCAAGCCGGGCCGTTTAAGGAATAGAATGCTTCTTAAAGTTGAGGCACCTTCTTAAACATGTTAACATCGTGCTTAGCAAAGACTATCGGGGGATGTTGACATGCCGAAAACGATCCTGGTTGTGGAGGATCAACAAGTACTTCGGGAAATTATGAAGGAGTATTTGATCGATGATGGATATCAGGTTCTGGAGGCGGGCGATGGAAGCCGGGCTTTGGAATTATTTCAGGAGCATGAGGTGGATCTGATTATTCTGGATATTATGCTGCCTGAATTGGACGGATGGTCGGTCTGCCGGCGTATTCGCAAGCATTCAAACGTTCCGATCCTGATGCTGACATCGCGCTCCGACGAAGACGATACGCTGCTCGGGTTTGAACTGGGCGCGGACGATTATGTGATCAAACCGTGCAGCCCTCCTATTCTGCTCGCAAGGACCAGACGGCTGCTTGGTAATAGACAAATCCTTGATTCAGCAGACACGCTCTCCGGAGGACGCATTACGCTGCATCTTCCTTCCAGAACCGTCACGCTGGACGGCAAGCCTTGCAGCTTGACGCATACGGAGTTTGAAATTTTGGCATGTCTGCTAAGGAACAAAGGAATCATACTGACAAGAGAACAGCTTATTACGAAAATCTGGGGCTTCGATTTTGACGGGGACGATCGCACGCTCAGCAGTCATATTCGAAATCTGCGATCCAAACTGGACGAGCATGCGGCACACATCGTCACCGTCATTCGCTCGGGCTATAAATTCGAGGACTTGCCATGAGGAAGAGCATCGTCATGAAGCTGTTTCTGCTGACAGCAAGTCTATGCACAGTCGTAATTGCAGGTCTCTTCATTGTACAATCCGTGTTTTTCAAACAATTCTATGTACAACAGAAGGTAGGCAGCGTCCAGAAGGCGCTAACCGCCGCTTCCCGGGAAGATGGGAATGTTAAGGATGCCCGGTCCGCATTCAGAATCGAACAGCAATTTTATCAAACCTATAACGCCTGGACCGCTCGGCTGGACCCGCTCGGTAACTTGAAGTACACCGACGATTTCGAAATCGAAGTTCGATTGGAGAACGATTCGGATGCACCGTCCCTCTCCGGCAAATCCATCGGCATTCCTTTGTATGCGGTGATGGATGTGGAGGCTTTAAGTGACGCTAATCCGCTTCGGCCTGATTTTTTCATCAAATCGGGAGCACGCATCGCAATTGAAGGCATTCTGATCGACAACCAGCTGTTCCCCCAGCGAATCGGCAGGAGCGCCTCTAATCTGCGGGCAGAGAATCGGCTGGAGAACGAACCGCTTGTTCGCAAAGAATATGAAGTGGTTCCTAGATTCAGTAGTCCGACTGAATATCATGAACGTTATCCCAGCGTGCTCGTACACGGCACGGTTACGCAGGTCCGGGTGCCGAACGGGTCGAATGAATCTCGCTACGAGAACCATCTGTTCCTCGAACGAATCAAAGCTTTTCAAGCTGACCTGCTGTACGGCGATTTCAATGATACGTCGGATACCGTCATGGACTTCGAGGAGAACAATATTCCCTATAAAATTGTCTTGAAACGTTTGACGAATCAGACCGGAAGTGACGGGTTTCTCATTGCGATGACATCGCTCCAGCCTGTTAACGAAGCTGCGAACATAATGCGCCGCTATTACGGTTATATAGCAGCAGCGGCATTGCTGCTCGTCCTGCTCATCTCCTTCTACTACGCCCGCCGTGTTGCACGTCCGTTGCTGCAGATGAACAACGTGACGCAAAAGATCGCCAAGCTCGATTTCACCTCCAGTATCCCGGTAAACTCCGACGATGAAATCGGCAGTTTGTCCCGCAGCATCAATACGCTTTCCCGCATGCTGCATGTCCATATCGTTCGGCTGGAGCAGGATATCGCGCAAGAAAAACGGCTGGAGCAAACGCGAAAAGAGTTTATCGCCGGCGTATCCCATGAACTGAAAACCCCGCTCAGCGTTATCGAGAGCTGCCTTTATGTATTAAGAGACAAACCGGACAGCCCGAAACGAGGTTATTATTTCACTGCCATGGAAGATGAAGTGAAGAAGATGGCTCTGCTCATCGCCGACATGCTGGAGCTCGCCAAGTATGAATCCGGCACGTACCGCATGGAGCTCTCCCCTTTCCGAATCGACGTTGTAATAGCGAACGTATGCGAGAAGCTGGCTCCGGACCTAGCAGACAGGCGGCTTCAGCTGCATACCAGATTCACCCCTTCGGAAGTTGTGGCCAATCCGCTTCGTATTGAACAGGTTATCGTGAACTTCATGACGAACGCGATTCGCTACACGCCGGAAGGCGAGAACATAATGGTCTCTACGAACGAGAACGAGGAGACGATCAAGGTCTGTATTGAAAATAAAGGGACCCGCATTCCGGAAGATCAGCTGGAGAAAATTTGGGACCGCTTCTACCGTGTCGAGGGTTCCCGTCAACGTTCAACCGGCGGTACCGGACTGGGTCTTGCCATTTCCAAGCAGATTCTGGACCTTCACGGCGCAGCATACGGAGCTGCCAATACGGTAGACGGCGTCTTGTTCTATATGGAACTGAATAAATCGGGGAAAACGTAGAACTTCGGTTCTGCGTTTTTTTTATGATCTGCATTTCACCTGCATATGATCTTGAACTCCATCATTTAAAGTTCCTCTTAACAACCGAAAGGGGAAATGAAAAATGAAAACAAAGAAGTCTAGTTTGCTGGCATTAGGCGTTTTGGCGTTGACGATTTCGATTACGGCGTGCAGTAGTTCAGGCAATAATGGTCAGACACCGGGGGAGGAATCGGCGGCAAACAGGACATCGAATACAGCGGCGAGCGCAGATTCGAAAGCACAGTCTGCATATGAAAAGCAGTATCGGACAAGCGTCTTCCTCGGGGATTCGATTACGGAAGGTTTATCCTATCACGATGTGCTCAGAGAAGGAAACGTGCTGGCAGGTGCTGGGAAAACAGCCGAATTCGCGCAGAAAGACGTCGGCGATTTAGTCGGAAGACAACCCGAGCATGTATACATTCAGTTAGGTTCTGACGATATTCTGTGGCCGGCGGACAATCCGCAGCAATACTCGCTAACCCATTACGCGCAATTAATTCACGCGATCCAATCCGAGCTGCCAAAGGCGAGAATCACGTTGTTGTCCGTAACTCCCGTCACAGCCGAAGCGAAGAAAGCGGAACCTCGCTACCAAAACATCGGAAAGTACAATGAAGGCCTTAAAGAGCTGGCCTCCCAGGAACATGTCGAATACGTTGATCTGACCTCGCTCGTCAACGGGCATTCCGATTTATACGATACGGACGGCATACATTTTCAAGCGGCGTTCTATCCCATTCTCCTCGACTACTTGAAGGATCGTTAGGATTGCTCTGCTCATGCGCATCCTCATCCGTACAGGAGGTAAACAAATTTGGTATTCAGCAGCCTGATCTTTCTGTTTCAGTTTCTGCCCGCCGCCCTGCTCGTTTATTACTTGTCGCCCGGCAGGCTGCGTAACGTCGTGCTGCTTATAACTAGCCTGATCTTTTATGCTTGGGGAGAGCCGCTGTATATTCTCCTGATGATGTTCGCCACTGTCTTCGATTATGCCAACGGACTTCTGATTGAGAAATACAGATCCCGCAAGGTCATTGCCAGGACTGTCCTCGTCGGCTCCCTCTTCGGCAATTTGGCGATTCTCGGCTTCTTTAAATATGCAGGTTTTGTCATTGATAATGTGAACCGCCTGTTTCATCTTCATCTGCAAGCTGCAGATCTTCCGCTGCCGCTTGGCATCTCCTTCTACACGTTCCAAACGATGTCTTACGTTATAGATGTTTATCGAGGCAAAGCACAAGCACAGCGAAACTTGATCACGTTCGGCACCTTTGTGGCGATGTTTCCGCAGCTCGTTGCCGGTCCGATCGTCAAGTACGCCGACATCGCGAAGCAGCTGCTATCTCGCAAAATGACGCTTGAGCGGTTCGGCTCTGGGGCTGAACTGTTTATCCGCGGTTTGGCCAAGAAGGTGCTGCTCGCCAACAATATCGGAATGCTGTGGACATCTGTCAAAGAGGTACCGGCGGAAGACTTGTCCGTCCTATCGGGCTGGCTCGGCATCGCGGCGTTCACCTTGCAAATTTATTTTGATTTCAGCGGGTATTCGGACATGGCGCGAGGGCTCGCCCGAATGTTGGGATTCGAATTTCCGGCAAACTTTCATTACCCGTATGTCTCCCGGAGCGTGACGGAATTTTGGCGGCGATGGCATATTTCGCTTGGCTCCTGGTTCCGGGAATATGTTTATATTCCGCTCGGCGGCAACCGGATGGGGATCGGCAAGCAGCTTCGGAACCTGTTCATCGTTTGGTTCCTTACCGGATTTTGGCATGGAGCCAGCTGGAACTTTATCATTTGGGGGTTATATTTCGGCGTACTTGTGACAGTCGAGAAGCTGTTTCTCCTGAAATGGCTGCAGCGCTTGCCTCGGCTGGCAAGCCACTGCTACACCTTATTAGCCGTCGTCATCGGCTGGGTTTGGTTCGAATTCGATCATTTGGATGCCGCTTGGGCGTTTATCGGGACGATGTTCAGCTTCTCTGGGCACACTTGGGCGGATCGCCAAGCACTGTACGATTTGTCGACGAATGGCTATCTGCTTCTGTTAGGTGCGATATGCGCGACTCCGCTTCCAAGTAAATGGATAGCTAGGATTGAGGACGGCTGGCGGCTGGCAGGATCGGTATTGATACCGGCGCTTTACTTTGTGGCATTAGCCCTGTCGACGGCTTACCTGGTCAACGAATCGTACAATCCGTTTCTCTATTTCCGCTTCTGACTGAAGGGAGGGTTATGCTCTGAACGACTCTGCTCAACAACGCAGGTCCCTTGTTGGCCTGCTGCTTCTGCTCTATGTGCTAACAATGGCAACGATAAACGTGTTTACGCCCGATAAGCCATTCTCGGAATCTGAAAATCGGGTTTTGGACGAGGCTCCTGCCTTCTCCCTTCACTCTCTCGAATCGGGCAAATTCACGTCCAGCTACGAGAGCTATGTTTCGGATCAATTTGCCTTCCGGGACACTTGGGCTGGCGCGAAGACCGATGCGGACCGTGCCCTAGGCAAGAAGGATAACAACGGCGTGTTCTTAGGTAAAGATGGCCGCCTCATCGAACAGTTTACATCGCCGCCGGAGGCGGACATGGAAGATCGTATCAAGGCGATTCAGACGTTTGACCAAGCTTTGCCGAATCTTCGCAAATACGTGATGTTGGTACCGACTGCCGCCTCTCTGCTCTCAAGCGAGCTGCCTGCCTATGCTCCCGTTGGTGACGAGCTGGCTGATCTGAACCGGGTTCGCCAGCTGCTGCCGCGCAATGTTCGCTTTGTAGATGTCTATTCCGCGCTGAGTGCCGAGCAGGAGCAATCGATATTCTATAAAACTGATCATCATTGGACGACATTCGGCGCTTACTATGCCTATCTGGAGCTATGCAAATCGATGGGAATCACCCCTCAAGATCAATCATCGTTCGCTATAAGAGAGGTAACGGATGAATTCTATGGGTCGCTGTATTCCAAAAGCGGGTTTCGCCATCTAAAGCCGGATGCGATCCACCTTTTCTTACCGAAACGCGCAAACAAAATCAAAGTCGAATATGTAGACGAAGGGGATACGTCAGACTCCCTGTATGACATGGATAATCTCGTCAAGAAAGACAAGTACTCCGTCTTCCTGAACGGCAACCATGCCTTGATTCGAATCGTAACGGACGGTCCGGCGAACAAGAAGCTGCTCGTGGTCAAGGATTCGTACGCCAACAGCCTGATTCCTTTCTTGGTGAATCACTTTGGCGAAATCGACGTCGTAGACCTGCGGTATTACGAGGATTCGCTATCGAAGCTCATCCAAGAACGTCAGATCAACGACATGCTTGTTCTGTACAATATCAAAACCTTCTTCGAAGATGCATCTATCTTGAACATAACGGAGGGAATCCAATGATACTGCGAAGAGGCTTATCGCTCGCGTTGTTTCGCGCGTTCTTGCTCGTGACCATAATCGGGTTTTTGAGCGGCTGTTCGGATCGCCCTGGGAATTACGCGTCGTTAACGGCCGCCGATATCGGTACACGCATTCAACAGTCGGCAGATTTCAGCAAATTGAAGCAAGGGGATACGGAGAAACTGTTGAAGCTATATCACATCGATACGGGCGAAGTGGCGGACTTTGTTCTGTACACGGCTGCATCCAACGTCAAAGCGGACGAGCTCGCCGTCATTAAACTCAAGGATTCAGCCGAAATGGATAGCGTCATGAATCATATTCGCCAAAGAGTCGAGGAACAAACGATTAAGTTTAAAGATTATCGCCCCCAAGAGAATTACTTGATCGAGAAGCATGTCTTGAAATCAAAAGGCCCGTTTATTCTTTTCGCGGTTTCGTCAGATGCCGACCGAATGGAAAAGGCGTTTGATGATACCTTTAAGTAAGCAGTATGCAAACTTTTGATGTCGTAGTTTAACGAGCTTATCACAATCAGAATGCATTGCTAAACATGCGTTAACTGACAGGTTGCCGTTTAACCGGCAGCCTGTTCACATTTTGCTATCGTTCCGCGCAAACGTAACAAACCGGTGCCAAGGTCCTCGGCATTACAGTTCAAAATGAAAAACAACAAAAGGTGTTGACAAACGAAAAGCCTCAGGGTACTATTATCTCAAGGTTAAGATAATTAATTTCGAGATGTTGCTTGGCAAACATAAAACGGAGGTGCGGTGGCATGTAGAATCTGCCCGCTGCTATGCAGAAACTGTCGCAGGTAATCGCAGGCCCGATCGTGGCCATATCGTATGAATGTATGCAGGATAATTGAATGATTGGTTTAGCGGTACGCGTTTTTTTACTCATATATCTTAAATTAAAGATTATTAAATTCAAACTAAACTTGGAGGATGATGGAAATGATGGATTTGGGATTGCTTTTGATTCGCGTAGTAATTGGGCTGCTGTTTATCGGACACGGTGCACAGAAGTTGTTTGGCTGGTTCGGCGGCTACGGTCCGAAAGGCACCGGCGGCTGGATGGAGTCCGTCGGCATTAAACCCGGCGTTGCGATGGCCGTCCTGTCCGGACTGATGGAATTGATCGGCGGCCTCCTGTTCGGAGCCGGGCTTCTCACCGTTGTCGGCGCCGTGTTGATCGCCCTCACCATGCTCGGCGCGATGAAAGTCCATGCCAAGAACGGACTGTGGTCGACAGCCGGCGGTATCGAATTGCCGCTGATTATCCTGGTTGTCGTGATCGGCGTTGCCCTAACCGGCGCCGGAGATTACGCGCTGATTCGTTAAGGTATTGTGTCCGAAACAGGAATCGTCCCGTCGCAATCGAACTACTCTGAGTCGTAATCGAACTATATGCCACTCATCTCAATAACAGCGGCCTGACTTGGCCATACTCAAACTAGGAGGAATTCAAATGACTCATCATACAGCCGGTATTCACCATGTTACTTCTTTCGTTCGCCACCCGCAGGACAACGTCGATTTCTACGCAGGCATCCTTGGCTTGCGTTTAGTGAAAAAAACGATCAATTTCGACGCTCCTGACGTGTATCATCTCTACTTCGGCAATGAAATCGGCGGACCCGGTACCGTCATGACCTTCTTCCCTTCCGAGGGAGCCCGCGTTGGCAAAGTAGGCGGCGGCCAAGTCGGCTATACGACATTCGCCGTACCAACAGGCGCACTTTCGTTCTGGGAACAGCGGTTGACGAAATTCGGCGTCGCATTCGATCGGACGGCGCGTTTCGGTGAAACGTATCTCCAATTCAAAGACCGCGACGGGCTTCAGCTTGAGATTGTCGAGCGCGAAGACGGCGTTCTCAGCCAATGGTCATTCGGCGGCGTTCCGACGGAGAAAGCGATCAAAGGCTTCGGCGGCGCAATCCTGTACAGCACCAAACCCGCTCAAACGCAAGATACGCTCGTTAACGTCATGGGACTCGAGAAAGTCGGCGAAGAAAACGGCCTCGTCCGTTACCGTGCAGCAGGCGACCTCGGCAACGTGATCGATATCAATGCCGAACCTATGCCTTGGGGAGCCGGCGGCGCAGGAACGGTGCATCATATCGCTTGGCGCGCAGCCAGCTACGAGGATCACGTCAAATGGCGCGACCACGTCATCGACAAAGGCTTCCATGCGACCGACATCATCGACCGTCAATATTTCAACGCCATCTATTTCCGCGAAGCCGGCGGCATTCTGTTCGAAATCGCTACCGATGCGCCCGGCTTCCAACGCGACGAAGAGTTCGATTCGCTCGGCGGCAAACTGATGCTCCCTTCGTGGTACGAACCGCAGCGCGACGTCATCGAACAAAACCTGTTCCCGATCGAGGTTCGGGTATTGGAGGGCGACGAATAATGAAACACATCTTCCAAAACGGTTCCGATCCCAACGCGCCAGTGCTGCTGCTTCTGCACGGCACAGGCGGCAATGAGCATGATCTGTTGTCGCTGGCGCAGCTGCTCTCTCCCTCTTCTTCCGTCTTGAGCGTTAGAGGCAACGTGCTGGAGAACGGGATGCCCCGTTTCTTCCGCCGGCTTGCCGAAGGGATCTTCGATGAAGAGGATCTGACATTCAGAACGAAGGAATTGTACGACTTCATTGCCGAAGCTTCCGAAACGTACGGCTTCAATCGCGACAATGTCGTTGCGGCAGGCTATTCCAACGGGGCTAATATCGCGGGCAGCTTGTTATTCCACTATGCCGATGCGCTCCGCGGCGCCGTCCTTCACCATCCTATGGTCCCGCTTCGCGGTCTTGCCCTTCCGGATCTGACGAACGTTCCGGTCTTCATCGCAGCGGGCACGAATGACCCGATCTGCTCGGCCGCCGAATCCGAGGAGCTGACATCCCTGCTTCAAGGCGCCGGTGCTTCCGTGACGGTGCATTGGGAGAATAACGGTCACCGTTTGTCGGCATCCGAAGTTTATCAGGCGGCGGATTGGTTCCGCGCCGCGTTTCCATCTTGAGCAGCGGGAGGACGAGCGCTTGATATCCATCGATCCGGCAAGCCAGAGCGAGCGAGATAATTACAAATTCATGATCGGCAGCATCATTCCGCGTCCCATCGCATGGGTAACGACGATGACGCCTTCAGGAACCGTCAACGCGGCGCCGTTCAGTTATTTCAACATCGTAACGTCCAAGCCGCCGATGATATCCGTGTCGGTGCAGCGCAAGAACGGCGTGATGAAGGATACCGCCCGAAATGCCGGGGAACTTGGCGAATTCGTCGTCCATATCGCCGATGAACGCCATGTCGCGCAGATGAATCAGACCGCCGCCAACCTCGGACCCGAGGAAAGCGAAGCCGAGGCAGCGGGGCTAACGACCGTGCCGAGCGAAGTCGTGCGCGTTCCCGGCATTGCCGAGGCAGCCATCCGGATGGAATGCAAGGTCGAACGTATTCTGTCTCTCGGGGGCACTGACGATGCGCCGGCTTGCGATCTGCTTATCGGACGAATCGTCCGGTTCCATGCAGACGAAGCCGTTTACGACGAACATGGCCATGTCGACGCATCGGCGCTGCGGCCGGTCAGCCGGTTAGCCGGCTCCACGTACGCCTTGCTTGGCGAGACGTTCGATCTGGAGCGGCCATGATGGAGACCGATTTGGAATAGGGAATGAATACTTCATACTGGCTGTCGAAGTCCGCGGAAACGCGGACTTTTGCTCGTTCAGGTTGCGGTTTCGCCCCATTCAGGGTACTATCGTAACATTGAGTACATAGGCAAGCTGCCTGATCTTCGCAAATGAGAGGAACTGAATACACGGCTATGATCATTAAACCAAGAACACGCGGATTTATTTGCACGACCTCGCATCCGATTGGCTGCGCCCTGCAAGTGCAGGAACAAGTGGATTACGTGAAAGATCGCCCCGCCATTCAAGGCCCGAGCAACGTGCTCGTTATCGGCGCGTCCGCAGGCTACGGGCTCGCGGCCCGCATCGTGTCGGCATTCGGCGCCGGCGCCAATACGATCGGTATCTACCGCGCCAGCGAAGGCAAGCCCGGACGTACGGCCTCCGCAGGCTGGTATAATTCCGCAGCCTTCGAGAAAGCCGCCCAAGCGGCAGGCCTGAAATCGTTCAGCGTCACCGGCGATGCGTTCACGTCCGAGACGAAGGCCAAAGCCGTCGAGACGATCCGCAGAGAGCTCGGTCAAGTCGACCTTGTCGTCTACAGCGTCGCTTCGGCGCGCAGAACGGATCCCGTTACGGGCGAAACGTTCAATTCCGTCCTTAAGCCGCTTGGCGGCACCTATACGAACAAGACGGTCAACTTCCATTCCGGCGAAGTGAGCATGATTTCCATCGATCCGGCGAACGAGCAGGAAACGAAGGAAACGGTAGCCGTCATGGGCGGCGACGACTGGCAGCTGTGGATTGACGCGCTCCGTGAAGGCGGCGTGCTGGCAGAGGGCGCGACGACGATCTCGTACTCGTACATCGGCTCCAAGATTACGACGCCGATTTACCGCGATGGCACGATCGGTCAAGCCAAAGACCACCTGGAAGCGACCGCCAAGCGGTTGTCCGAACAGCTTGGCGCTACCGGCGGACGCGCATTCGTCACGGTCAGCAAAGCGCTCGTGACGCAGTCGAGCTCGGCGATTCCCGTCGTGCCGCTGTATATCTCCGCGCTCTATAAAGTCATGAAGGAAAAAGGCATTCACGAGGGCTGCATCGAGCAAACGTACCGTTTGTTCTCGGAACGTCTGTATGCCGGCGGCGAAGTACCTGTCGATAACGAAGGCCGCATCCGCATCGACGACTGGGAGCTGCGCGAAGACGTGCAGAGCGAAGTCGCGAAGCTCTGGGAAGCCGTTACGTCCGACAATATCGAGCAGTTGACCGACCTTGCCGGCTACCGCAAAGAGTTCTTCCAGCTGTTCGGCTTCGAGACGGACGGCGTGGATTACGAAGCCGACGTCGATCCGGCGGTTGAAGTGCCGAATGTGTATTAAGTAATGCTGGCCGGGCTCCTCGTATGAGGGGCCCTTTTTTCGCATTAAATGGCCTGGAACGAGAAGCGAATGTGCAGATTTTTATCTATAAACATAAAATGGTGCTGTTAACGGAGGAAGGGAAGGCGCTCCTTCATTATGCTACCCGCATAATTTCGTGGGCCGACGAAGCACGCCAAGTACTGACCGACTATGCGCAATTTAAAATCGGCAAAATCGTTATCGGATCGAGCAATACCCCGGCGACTCACTTCCTTCCGAAGCTGCTTGGCAGGATGCGCGAGCTTTATCCGGACGTTCACATCGCCCTGCAAGTGAAAAACTCGCCGCAGATCGTGGAGATGGTGAGAAAGTTCGAGATTGATTTCGGTCTGGTCGCGGAATACAAAGTCGATGATCCGAAACTCGAATGCGTCCCCTTGATTGAGGACGAGCTTGGTCTGGTCGTTTATCCCGGCCATGCTCTTGCCGACGCCGAAGCAATCGAACCGGGGATGCTTCAAAACGGATATTGGATTCTAAGGGAGCAGGATTCAGCTTCCCGCCGAATGATGGAGACGTGGATAGGCCAGCATCACATCAAAAGCAGAAGGCGCCGCCAGAATTACATGGCAACAATTCGGTTACATCCGTGTCACACTTTGGCGATATTTTTCCCTTATCTTTATCTTCGGACAACTACATTCCGAAAAGAGGGAAATAACATGAAGAAAATCGCATGGACCCTGACAAGCCTGATATGCTTGCTCGCCGCCTGCAGCAACGGCAACTCCAATGGGACAGCCGGCGCCTCTTCGCCAGCGAAAGCCCCCATCGAAAACGAGACAGCGTCCGAACCTGTCACGCTAACGTTTTCCACCTATTTCCTGAGCGATCAGATGAAGACGGCCGTAACGAAATATGAATCCATGCATCCCAACGTAACCATACAGCTTCAAGCTACGCCGTCTTACGGAAAGGATTTGGACGAAGCGGCGGCTTACAGGGAAACGTTCCTGACCAGCACGAATGCGGCCATTTTGGCGGGCAAAGGTCCCGATCTAGTGGAGATGGACATCTTGCCCATAGAGGCTTATGCGGATCGTCATCTGCTCGTTAATTTGCAAGACATAATGTCAGGCGATGCATCGTTTCACTCGCAAGATTACTTCACCAACATCCTGGACAATGCAAGACTGAACGATGGTCTGTACGGAATACCTTTATACTTCTACCTTGACGGATTGCTTGGCGATACTGCGGCAATCGACAAGACCGGCGTACCGATTAACGACAGCGACTGGACGTGGAACGATTTTATGGATGCGGCCAAGCAATTGCAGCAAAAAGGCGAGTACAAAACCGCGCTAATCAGCGAGCCCTCCGTCCTGCTGAGCGAGTTGACCGTCGATAATTTCACTCAGCTCGTAAAAGAGAAGAACGGCGAGCGCAAGTTTGATTCCGATTCGTTCATCGATCTTATTCATCAAGTAAAGTCAATGATCGATGACGGCTTGCTGTTCGACATGGTCAAGGACGGCGGCGGAAGAGGAAGCGCGACCACCCTACAAACGAAGGCATACTTCAACGCATGGCCGATCGACTCGTTCGAAAGTTATTTATTGAACGGTTTTGCCGAACAAACGAAGCTATATACGATGCCGCATCCACACAGTTACGGCGCCGGCGGTTATTTCTCCACGTTCGGCATGGTAGGTATCAACGCGAACTCTCCCCATAAGCAGGAGGCGTGGAAATTCCTCGAATTTCTCATGGATGACGAAGCGAAGACGATTACCGATGCTTCTATATCAAGTCACGGCTTTCCGATAAACAAGAACGCATACGATTTGCAAGTCGAGAAATTGAAAGAAGCGGGTACGATTCAATCGGACGTACATCCCGAGATCGCCGTTGACACCGAGAAACTGGATCGATTAAAAGGTTCGATTACGGAAGCCGTTCACTGGGTGCGGACACCTTCCGAAATAGAAGAAACGATCAGGAATGAATCCAAAGCCTACTTCAGCGGCCAGAAATCGGCCGAATCCGTCGCGAAGCTCGTTCAGAGCAAAATCAATCTCATACTCAACGAATGATAGTCATGCATGCAGGCTTGCTCTTAAACTTCGTTGCGCGTCGCTTCAACCCGGCAATAAATAACATAGAGCCCGCTAGCTCGAGGCTAGCAGGCTCCGCTCCACGCGAGTTCAGAATAATCCGTTACGCCGCGTATTTTAAATACTTAATGAGATTCGACCAAAAATCCGAATAGTGCTTCCAATTCATAAACTCCGGAGATCCCCAATGCGGAGAGCAGTCGCTTGCAAAAGCTGCAGTGTTACCTTTTCCATACTTCCCAACCGTCAGAATGGCATCGCCTCCGTGGCTTAGCAATTCCTCTGCTTCGGATTTGGCGGTCAGCTTGTTATAGCCCAGAAGTCTTGGCCATTCTCCTAAATTCTCAACCAATGGATGCGTCCGGGATACGACGGGCGAGAAGCCGCTCGGCATTTCTACACGATCATCGTTATCCATCATCGTAACCGGCAGCACTTCCGACAAGCATGTGTTTTTATAATTTGCTTTGCCTTCGATCCCCATGAACGTCAGGTAGCCCCCGACCATCAGAAGGCCTCCGCCTTCGGAGACATATTGCTTCACAAGTTCAAGCGCGTTCGGAAGCATTTGAAATTGGTAGAAGGTTGGATTCTGAAGCAGGAACGTATTCGCTCCTACGTCGCTAAGCACGATCGCATCATATGCCTGGAGCTCCTCCAACGTTTGAGGAAAGCGCACCTGTACCTCATGCGCCGGCATGTAAGTGACGTCGATGTCCTGCTCGCGCAGACAGGCAAGCAGATACGTGGCTCCCTCCTCGTACTTGGTCGAGGTAAAGCTGTCATAACCTTTCGTATGAATCATATGCACAATCCATGATTCTCCTACAAATAAGATCTTCATTGGTCAAGCACCTCCGTTTTTTATATATCCAGGCCGCTTTCGGCCATTGCGTTCAGTCCTAAGCTTCTTCGATTTCACACCAGTCGATAATCGTTTTGGCAATCATCTTGACGGCCTGAATCAATTCATCAATCGGTATAAACTCATCACTGTGATGGGCAAGGCTAGGATCGCCCGGACCGAAGTTGATTGTCGGAATGCCTACGTTCACCGGCCAGCCCATATCTGTATGGAAGCCGAGTCCCTCAATTTTCCCTTCCTCTCCAATGCCCTTCAAGGATTGCACGCATGTCTGAACAAAAGGATGGGATACTTCGGTCTCTGCACAGTCCGCGTCTACCATCCAGACGATTTCCGGCTTATGCTCGCTTAGCCACGGATCCGATTGGGCCACCTGTTGCAGAAAGGCGGTCAATTCTTTCTTCACATTGCCTCCCACCAGCTTCTCATCGCGTTCGGACGGCAAGTATTGGGCATTGAATACGATCTCCGCTTCATTCGCGAAGGAGGTTGGATACTCGCCGGCGTTCAATTGCGCTACGTGAACCTGACAAGGAATAGACAAATAAGGATGTGTCTTGCTTACAGCCCACTCTTCATTTAACCGGTCCAGATGATCAAGAATGTATCTCGCTTTTTTAACGGCGTCTACGGCACCGCCATCTTTGTAGTCCGCTTGCGGCATTTCAATATGACCGCTGCGGCCTTGGATCTTGATTTTCCCCCATAAAATCCCTCTGCACAGAGGGGCAATTGTCAGCGAAGTCGGCTCGGTCAGTATGCATGCATCCGCCCGGTAGCCATGATGGATGAAATCAAGCGCCCCCATGCCCCCGGCTTCTTCATCTACTACAGTTCCGACGACGACCGGCCCTTTCAACTTAAAGCCGCTGCGCAGCACAGCCTCGACAGCCATAATCATCGCCGCGACGCCGCCCTTCATATCGACAGTACCCCGGCCGTACATTTTCCCATCGACGATCTTGCCCTCGAACGGATCGACCGTCCATTTCGTGCCTGCCATGACGACATCAATGTGACCGAACAAGAGCAGAGACTTGCCTTCGGCTCCTTTGCCAAAAGTAGCCGCCAGATTCGGCCGTCCTGTAAAATCTCTCCCTGGATAATAGCCTGCCATGCCTTCGTATTGCTTCAATTCATCGGCAACCGGTTCCCACATTTCGATATCTGCGCCAAGGCCCTCCAGCTTGCGAGCAAGAAATTCTTGGAGCTCCTTCTCTTTGGAAGGTGCTGGCTCGTTGAAGAACCAGGGATTCACGCTTGGAATTTGAATGAGCTGCTGCAAAAATTGAATAATTTCATCTTGATGGCTTTCAATCCACTTCATCACTTGCTGTTCTTGGTTCATAGCTCATGCTCCCTCTCGGCAGAAGTATTGCCTGCTCTCTTATTCGAATCGAACGGTACGTCCGCCGGCAAAATCGACCCACGGGTTAATCATTTCATCGCCGAACTTATCCTTCTTCTTCTCAATCCCGAACAGATATCGGGCATCGTCGGATGCCGGGTAGGCCGGACTATGCCAGACCCCCCGGTTGATCACGACGGCTTGTCCGGGCTTAATCCTGAAACACTTGACGGTTGAGGAATCAGGATGCTCGTCCGGATCTTCAATGTCGATACATTTTGCTACGGGCTGCACAATCTCACGGTCGAAAGTAAGCAGCAGTTCTTCTCGACTGACATGCCTCTCCATTGCCGTTACGACGAATTCGCGCTTCTTGGTGACGACTAGGCCGAATCCTATCGGCTCCGTTACGTCCATCATTTGAATATAGCTCCAACAATCCCACCCTTCTCCGACTTTTGAAGGGTCGATCGCCGGTAAATCAATAACTTTGCCATAGGGCGCGAAGGCTTTCTCCGTCAAATCTTCGATAAACACCTTATGTTCCATTCAATGGCCTCCTAGCATGGGAAAATCAGAAATCAAAGCTGTCTACATTGTCGTTAGTTACTTCCAGCGTTCCGATAAATACATTTTGTCCATCGACCTTGATCGTCCCTGCGGATGGGATTTCCATGCCGTCCGTAATCTCTTTGCCCTGAGCCAGCTGATCCAAAATATAAACCGTTACATAGGCCAGCTTGCCTGGATCCCAAATAATATCTGTTTTGATGGTGCCATTCTTAATGTAATTTTTCACTACGCTTGGTACGGCGATGCCCGTAATTGCAATCTGATTTTTCTCCAAGGTGCCTGCCTTCACAGCTTGTTCCACAACCTCTGCCGCTGCCGACGGTTCACCGCCTGCAAATCCGATAATTCCTTTCAAATCAGGGTACGTCTTAATCAAGTTTTGCGCATTGGCAAACGCCTTCTGTTGATCATCGTCGCTGGCAACTGTCGTAACGACCTCAACGTCAGGATAGTTAGCCTTAAAATAAGCCTTCGCAGCATCAGCCTTGGCAATTTGGTTTTGCGAGCCCAGGCCGGCTACCATGAACGCTACCTGTCCTTTACCGCCGACTTCCTCGCCAATGGTTTTGGCTAGCAACTCGCCTACCTCTTGGTCTGTACCGGGAGCTACATAATATTGACGATCCGTCTCCGGAGCATCGCTGTCCCAAGTTACGATCTTGACATCCTGGCCGGCCGCCTTCTTAAACACAGGCCCTACGGCTTTTGCATCGTTAGGCGATACGCCGATTCCGCTCACCTTGCGCGTCAGCATGTCTTGAATCATATTAATTTGTTTCGCAGAATCCGCCTCCGTCGGAGCGTTGAAAACAACCTTTACGTTCAAATCCTTTTCCGCCTTTTCGGCCCCTTTCTCGGCAGCTGCCCAGTAGGCTGGTCCAATAGACTTTGGATTCATAAAGTAAGTTCTCTCGCCCGACGAGGAAGCCCCCCCATTAGTAGCGCCTTCGGAATTCGATTGATTGTTGCCCGTCTTCCCGCAAGCTGCCAAATTTAAAGCCAATACGCCTGTAAGTAACGCCAATGCTAGTTTTTTCATACGTTTCACGCTCCGTTGAATTTTTTGTTTCCTACGGCGAGCAGAAGCAGCGCCCCTAAGATAACCGCCTGGTAAAGCACTGACACACCTAGCAAATTCAAGCCATTCCTCAAAAAAACAATGATCAGCAGCCCCACGAATGTCCCTGCAAGACTCCCCCTTCCCCCAAAAATATGCGTACCTCCTATTAAAGTAGCCGTGATAACATCAAGCTCTATATTGGTACCCGATGTCGCTTCCGCGCTTGCTAAACGGGACATCAGGAATACGCCTGCCAAGGCAGAGAATAAACCGCTAAGCATAAAGAGGATAAATCGTATGCGCACGACCGAAATGCCCGAATAACGAACGACTTCTTCGTTATTCCCGATCCCGTACACATAGGCGCTGAATCTTGTTTTCTTCATGACAAAGCTGGCTATCAGGAAAATCACCACAAGAAAAATGGCGTTAAAAGGTACGCCTCCGATAAACCGCTGCCCCAAAAAGTAAAAGGAATCCGGGAATCCGCTGATCGGCCTGCCTTCGTTCACGACGTAAACCAGCCCTCTCAACATGACCAGCATCCCGATGGTGACGACAATCGCCTGCATGCGATGCCTAGCAATCAAATAACCGTTGACTGCTCCGCATAACAAACCTGCCAGCAAGCCGATTCCCACACTAACCCAAATATTGATACCACGCTCGAACGCAACTCCAATGCAAACTGCGGAGAAAGCCAAAATCGAACCTACCGAGAGATCCATTGCTCCGGAAATAATAATCAGCGTCATCGGAATCGCGATGAGGCCGACTTCGACCATCTGGTTCAACACATTCATGAAGTTGGTGGCAGACAGGAAGTAAGGAGACCATATACTGAACAGGACGAGAATGAAGAGTAGCAGAATCAACTGAACGACTAATGAACTCGACTTGAGCGAGAACCGACCAGTCCAAACACTCATACCAATTCACCCTCTTTGCCTTTGTTTTGTCGGAAGCGCTGCAATGTATTTATGATTATTGCCAGAATAATCAGAAAACCGGTCGAAGCATCTACCCAGAACGGAGACACCTTAGAGATGATCAGTCCGTTTTTAATAATGCCCATAAAGAGTACGCCCAGCATCGTTCCGGCTACGGTGCCTATGCCGCCGAATATGCTTCCGCCGCCGATCAGCACAGCTGCCATCACCTCAAACGACAAAGCATTTCCCGCCGTGGAGGCTTGCACGCTGCCTACTTTGGAGGCAAAAATAACGGAAGCCACTCCGACAAGCAATCCCGTTAACACGTACACCTTGAACTTGGATTTCGCTACGTCGATTCCAGCGAGCTTAGCTGCGGAGCCGTTTCCGCCGATCGCGTATATTCTTCTACCGGACCGAGTGAATTTAAGCAGATAGACGAAGATAGCAATGAGAACAAGGGCTATCAATAATGGAAAGGATATCCCGAACAGCTTACCTTGCCCGAAGAAGCGAAAACCTTCCGGAAAGTTGGTCATCCAGGTCCCTCCGCTGATACCGACCGCAATTCCTCTGAAAATATACATGGTGGCCAGCGTAACAATAATGTCAGGGATCTTCCTTACGGCTATAAAATAACCATTGACCATCCCGCACAGCCCACCGATGATTATCCCCAATAGCGCTGCAATCCAAGGATGGATACCATGACTGAGGAGAAGCCCTACGGCGGTCGCAGTCACTGCCAGGACGGACCCGACGGATAAATCCATCCCCCCTAGGAGAATGACCATCGTCATGCCAATCGCTACGATGAACGTAGAAATGTTCTGATCCAGAATGAGCTTCACGTTATCGAATTGGAAAAAATCAGAAGAAGTAATGGAAAACAACAGTGTGATAAGAATCGTAAAAACAATGATAGGCGCTTCATGCACGTTCAGTAATCGTTTCATACCGCGCCTCCTTCTATGCGCGGATGCGAAGCCCGTTGCAGCAATTGCTCTTGATCGGCCTCGCCATGCTGGAATTCATGCACAACCTCACCCTTGTGTAACACCAAAATACGATCGCTCAGACCGATGACTTCCGGCAATTCGGACGTGATGAGCAAGATACTCAGCCCTTCACCGGCCAGCTGATGGATAATATTGTATATCTCCGCCTTAGCCCCCACATCGACGCCCCGCGTCGGCTCCTCCAGAATGAGAATTTCCGGATTGGCGGCAAGCCATTTGCCGATGACGACCTTCTGCTGATTGCCTCCGCTCAGAAAGTCCACGCTTTGCTGATCGCTGGGCGCTTTAATCCGAAGCTTCTCCATATATTCGCCGCTCATCTGCTCGGTACGGGCACGATCCATTACGATCCCGTTTGAAAGTTGGGGCAGCGTGGGAAGCGATAAATTTTGCCGGATGCTCATCGGTTTAATAATGCCCTGACGGTGTCGATCCGGCGGGACATAAGCAATCTTCTTGGCTTTGGCTTCGCTGGGGCTATTGATTCGCGCCACGGTGCCGTTGATGATGATTTCGCCTGATCCGCGTTTTAACCCGAATAAACGCTCCGCAACGGTGTGCGTGCCGGAGCCCGGAATACCGAACAGTCCGAGTATTTCTCCTTTTCGCAATTCGAAGGAGACGCGGTGAGTTGAATCAAGCGACATATGCTTGACCTGCAATACAACCTCTTCCCCATGCTTCTGCTCACGTACCGGGTACAATTGCTTTACCTCTTTGCCCACCATCATTTGAATCAGGCTCTGTTCGGTAACCTCATCAATGCGTCGGGTATCGATCCTCGATCCATCCCGCAGCACCGTAACCTTATCCGCAATCTCGAAAATTTCCTTCATTCTGTGGGAGACATACACGATGGCTACGCCTTGAGACCGCAATCTGTTCACAACCTCGAACATTTTCTTCACTTCGTTTTCCGGCAAAGCGGCCGACGGCTCATCCATAATCAATACATCCGCTTGGAAGGACAGCGCCTTGGCAATCTCGATGACTTGCTGGCTATGAACGCCGAGATGACGCACCTCCTGTCGGACATCGATTTCGCCTCCTCCGATGGAGTCCACGAGCCGCTGGGCCTCGTCGAACATCTTCGACCACTTGATCCGACCGGCCTTTCCTACCATCTCGGGCCGATCGATAAAAATATTTTCCGCCGCGGACAAATTGGCAAATAAATTGAATTCCTGATGGATAATCGATACGCCCTGCCGCTGAGCATCCAATGGATTGTTGAATGTCACGTCCTCGCCCTTGAGCCTGATCGTCCCCCGCGACGCTGAATAGACGCCGGATAAAATCTTCATCAGCGTGGATTTCCCCGCTCCATTCTCTCCCATGAGCGCATGAACCTCACCTGGATACAGCTCAAAGTCGACATCGGACAGAGCCTTAACCCCTGGAAATTCCTTGCTGATTCCTTCCATTGTCAAAACCGGGTGCCCCATCATGCGACCTCCTCTTCATCTTGATTTGCTATAGCCACAAGAGATGACTTTATTAAGACTCAGCGTTAATGGATAAAAGCATTTGGCTATAGAGATTCCCTAAAGAGAAAGAATCTCTGTATATTGCAGTAAATATTCCCTTGTTCGGCTTAAGGTTTAATTGTCGCCAGGAAAGCCATTACCTCATCTTCAGTCGGAATCGAGCTTTGTGCACCGGCAGCGGATACGGCAAGCGCCGAAGCTGCAGTCGCATAATGCAGACACTCCCTTATCGTGCTTCCGTCCGCGTGTTTTGCAGCGAAAGCTCCTATAAAGGTGTCTCCCGCCGCTGTCGTATCCACGACAGATACTGAAAACGCAGGCATTTCCACAAAAATTCCGGTCTGATCCATATAGAGGGATCCCTTGCTGCCCAACGTTATAATAATACGAGATAGGCCTGATTCAAACATTCGCTTCGCCGCTTGCTTCGCCTCGTCGATACCTCCGATTTCGATACCGCTTATCTCTTCTGCTTCCAGCTCATTCAGAATCATGAAACTGACCTTCCTCAGCTGGGCAACGTCAAATCCGGCAATAGGTGCCGGGTTCATGAATACAGGAATGTTCGCCTCGACTGCTCTGTCCAGCACTCGCGCGGTCGCAGCCACGGAAATCTCATTTTGCAGCAATATGACGTCGTATCGAGCTAAATCTAGTTGATCCACATCATTTGCTCCATATGCGTTATTGGCGCCTGCAGATAAAATAATGTGATTCTCGCCAGCTTGATCAATCGTGATCAACGCGACGCCAGTCATTACTGATTTCTTAACGACCCGATCAAGTTCAATTCGATCCTCCGCCAAACGATTGATAATATCCAAACCGAAGGCATCCGAACCAATGGCTCCCGCCATGGCTACTAATGCCCCGGAGCGCGAGGCGGCAACCGCCTGATTAGCCCCCTTGCCTCCAATGTAAAAATTCGTTGCGTTGCCTTGTATAGTTTCACCGGGAATAGGATGACGATCAACCTGCGTGACGATATCCATATTCATGCTGCCGACTACCAAGATATTCGCCATCGTGTTCCTCCTTTAAGACTCATTCAGCTTTTTGACCGAGTCGAACTTCATCAATTCAACGTCTAATATCATCTTCTTCAGCTTTGCCTGCCCCTTGGGCGGTTCCTTGATTTTTTGTATAAGCATCTCTGCCGCTTGAATCCCCATTTCCCTTGTCGGCCTGCCAACAACCGTTACTCTTGGCCGTACAAACTGAGCAAGCTCGTTCTCATCGAAACCGATCAACGAAATATCTTCCCCGATATGAAGATTCAAATCCCGGATCGCTTTAATCGCCCCCGTACAAATGACATTGTTAGCCGCAAATATCGCGGTAGGAGGTTGCTCGGACTGCATAAGTTCAACCGTAAACCGATAACCGTCCTCTTCAAGCCATTTCCCCTGCTTATGGAGCTTAGGATCAGGTGTCAGTCTACTCTCATGCATAGCCTGATGGTAGCCCCAGTATCGATCCTTACCATCGTTATAATCATGCGCTCCGTCTATAATGGCGATTCGTTCATGACCGCATTCCACGAAATGCTTGGTCGCATCGTATGCCCCGCGAAAGTTATCAATTATCACTCCGTCATGACCGCAATCATTAATATAACGATCCACTAGGATGGTGGGCTTGCGAATATTCCGATAAAACTCCGCATCTTTGTGCGTACCGACCAAGACAATGCCGTCTACGTTTTTTCCGAGGAAGCTTTCGAAAAATGCCGCCTCTTCCACCTCGTCGTCATTCGTGGATACAACAAGCGTAACGAAACCTGCATGCTTGGCGATCTCTACCATGCCGCCAATAACCGCGGTATAGAAAGGATTCTGAATTTCCGGGACGACGACCGACAACATATTGGTCTTTTTATTTACCATGGATGCAGCCATTGTATTGGGAACGAAGTTTAGTTCATCGATAATCTTAAGTATTTTCTTTCGAGTCGCATCGCTCACTCGATCCCGTCCGTTCATCACTCGGGAAACAGTTGCTACAGACACGTTCGCCCGCTTTGCTACATCTTTTATTGTGATTTCCTTGTTCGTCATGGCAACCTCCAATCCTTAAAAAATATTGTAATAACGTTTACGCAATTTCTAGGTTCATTCTATTACACACGAATCCATATTACAAGAGTCTATCAAAAGAAAATAGTAATTAAAGCGCTTACATTTTATATATATGACATGAATGTGTTATGTTTTTAATGATTTATTATTATTTCCATCGAGTTTTTTTATTTTTGTGTCAACTAACATGACACTAATTTGCGGTTTATTAGATGAATGCATTGCATTGTATCGATTAAATGTTGGCTCCGCCACATTCGTTTATGATAACGTTTACGCAAAATCCTCGATTGCATCTTATTTCTTCTATAGGGGGATGCTTCCATTATCTGCTTAGGAGCAACGATAACCATGGTCGGTGGAAGTATACTCGGAACAGGCCTAATTGGGCCTAAAACAAATCAAAATGAGGGTTTCCATTCCGGAAACGAAAGGGAGCGTTTCGTCGGAGCTGGTTAAGCAAGAACTGAAAGAAATCCTCACGAAACGGTTTAATCGGAGTTTTCATAAAACGAAAGCCCGTGCCGGTATATTCTGATTGGCCTAATAATACGAAGAGCCTGCCCCCAAAGGGGCAAGCTCTTCTCCTTTACCGCTTTACCTCGCCCAGCCTCAGCGCCAAGCGGGCTACAGCATAACCTTCTGCCCGGTGCGCGCGCTCTCGACGGCGCCGAACACCATCGCTACGCTCTTGATGTTATCCAGGCAGTCGGTCTCGGCCGGCCGGCCCGCTTCGAGCGCCGCGAACATTTCGTCCAGACAGCCCCAGTGACCTTCTTGGCCGTCATAGACCTCTTGGCCTTCGATGCGAAGCATCTCGCGGATGAAGCCCTCGGCCTTCTCCGGATTGACGATTTCGCCGTACGGCATCGTCGCGCCGTCCCAGCGCGCGCCGCCTTTGCTGCCCGTGACGCGCCAGTCCGATTCCCACGACGTATTCAAGCCGTCCGCGCACCACGATCCGCGGTAGGTGAAGACGGAGCCGTCGCTCATTTCGTAAATGCAGATTGCCGACGCGTTGCCCGCATACCACGATCCCGGAGGGTTGAATTCATGACAGTACACGGATACGGGATCCGCGCCCGTAATGAAACGCGCCTGGTCGAACGTATGAATGGCCATATCGATGATCAACGGGTTGTCCATGGCATCGCGGAAGCCGCCGAAATGCGCGCCAAGGAAGAAGTCCGCGTGGATCGAACCGATGGTTCCGATGGAACCGGAGCCGACCATGTCGCGGTATGAACGAATTTGCTTGTTATAACGGCGGTTCTGCATGACGGAGTACCGTTTGCCCGTCGCTTGGCTGACTTCGACGATCTCTTTCGCGTCCGCGAACGACTCCGCCATCGGCTTCTCGCCGAATACGTTGCAGCCCGCCTGCATCGCCGTGATGGCGATTGTCTTGTGGCTTGCCGGAATGGTCACGTCGAACACGAGATTCGCGCCTGTCGCCGCAAGAGCCGCGCCAAGGTCCGTGAACGTCGGAACGTTCAGTCCTTTTTTCGCTGCCATCGCTTTCGCGCTTTCTTCGAAAATATCGACCAAGCCGACGATTTCGGCGTTCTCCCGCTGGATCGCGTAATCCAGCCAAGTGTTGGACATGCCGCCGCAGCCGGCAACGATGATTTTATGGGTCATGGCTTATTCAAGCTCCTTTTCGTAAGACAATAATAGATGGTGCATCGCAGCGATTAAACAATCGGATTCGGCACGAAATCGCCGCCGCGGCAGCGTTTCAAATAATTCAGGCCATGCACTTGCCCCGTCATCTCCAACTCGTCCTTGTACACCGGATCATGCCAGCCTTCGATATCGATGCTGCCCGTATAGCCCGCTTGCCGAAGAATCGAGATGATGTCCGTCCAATTCGTGTCCCCGAAGCCAGGCGTGCGGTGCCAGACGAATTCGCGCGGCCCATGAATGCCGTATTCCTTCACGACATCCCAAGCAATCGTGGCGTCCTTGCCATGCACGTTGAAAATCTTCCCTGTCGATGCCCACTTGCGAAGCTGCGGGATCGGATCTATCAGGCTTACCATCTGATGGCATGGCTCCCATTGCAGTCCGATGTTGTCGGCAGGCAGCGCATTGAACATCATTTCCCACGCCGTCGGATTATGCGCGATGTTCCACTCTCCGCCTTTCCACGTGCCGCCCATGTCGCAGTTCTCGAACGCGAGGCGCACGCCGCGCGCTTCCGCGCGTTTGGCGAGCTCGCCGAACACTTCCGCATAACGCGTCATGGACTCGTCGATGCTTCCCGGCATGCGGCCCGTGAACCCGTTGACGAGATTCGTGCCGAATGCTTCCGCCGCGTCGATCAAACGCTCCCAGCTCGCCAATGTATCCGCATTATCGCCTGCCCCCGTAAGCGGGTTGCCGAATACGCCGATCGCCGATATGGCGATGTCGTGTCCCTCGATTTGATCCCTGACCCGCTTGGCCAGCTCATAGAGGTCCGCTCCCCCGGTCGACTGCCAGAACGTTAATGCGAACGACTCGAAGCCGTGCGGAATGAGTTGAGGAATGACTTTATCTGCCGTGCCGCCGCCAACGAGCGTACCGATACGAATGTTTTTCATGATTGCAAATTCATCACCTTTCAGCGCAATATGGAACTGCATTAATCGTACTGAAAGATTCACGTTGAGACTAGCATCGAAATTGTGATATATTCGTACAATCTTACGTTTCTTCATTCAATTAAAACGGTAACAACGCTATTACTCGTGATCTTGATCGTAAAATCGTATGCTTGCGCCGAGGAGGTACGCCCGATGACAGTCAGTCCGCTCAAAGAAAACACGCCCATTCCCGATCGCACCTTTCCCATCAACGTCTTCATCGTCAAAGGCATTTCCACGCACTGGCATGATCATATCGAATGGGTTTACGTGCGCAAGGGGCAGGCGCGAATCCAGGTGGACGGCTCCTTCGAGCAGCTCGGCAAAGGCGAGCTCGCCTTCGTCAATTCAAAGCAGCTGCACAGCGCAGTCCAGCTCACGCCCGACACGGAGCTCGTCTGCATCGTCTTCAACGAAGCGCTCGTACGCGGAAGCGGCCTCGACATTACCGAGCATCACTACTTCGTCCCCTACTTGAACCAACATCTGAAATGGCCGAGCTGGATGCGGACGGATGCCCCGTATATCGAAGAAATGAATGCCTCGTTCTCGCGGCTGCTCATCGAATTCACCAACAAACAGTCCGGCTACGAGCTGCTCGTGAAGGCCGAGCTGCTGCGAATCTTCGGCCTCTACTTCCGATACGCGCAGCAGAGCACTTCCCAGTCGCCGACCCGCGTGCAGAAGCCGTACGACTTCACAAACCTGCTTCAGACGCTGCGCGAGCGGTACCAGGAGACGATCAGCGTCGGCGAAGCCGCCCGGATGGTCAACTTAAGCCCTAACCATTTCTGCAAAATCTTCAAAAGCGTCACCGGAAAAACGTTGATCGAATACATGCATATGCTGCGCGTCCAGGAAGCGGAACGCCTGCTGCTCGATACCGATTATCCCGTTACCGAGATCGCGAGCCTTGTCGGATTCTCCAACATGACGTATTTCGGCCGCGTGTTCAAGAAAGTTCGCAGCAAAGCGCCTTCGGCGATCCGCAAAGGGCCGGCTCCTCCTCTCCCGGAAGAAAGAAATCTGAGCTAAGCGTCCGCACGAAAGAGTTACTTTTGTCCCAAGCCACGGTATAATAACTCTATATTAATACCTTCTACTACGATCATCGGACAGACTCCTTGAGCTCAAGAAGTCTACTTTTCAGGGGGGATCCCATGCAACTGCTGAATAGAATTACGGATCGGGACATTCTGGGAGGGGAGCCGGACCTGCTGCCTTCCGTTAACCGCTACGCTTCCCGCGGGGTCCTGTTGGATGAGGAAGCCAACGTGGCCATGATGTACATGGCCAAATCGTCGCTCTACAAGCTTCCGGGCGGCGGCGTGGAAGCCAAAGAGACGCCGGAGGTAGCGTTCTTGCGTGAAATCCGGGAAGAAACAGGGTATGACGCCGAAATTTTGGAGCCGCTTGGGTATATCGAGGAACACAAGAAGCGGAATCATTACTTGCAGCTGTCTTATTGTTTCATCGCGCGCGCCAGCCAAGCGTACGAGACGCAGCTGACCGCGAACGAGAAGCGGCTTGGCATGACGGCGCAATGGATGACCATCGAGCAGGCGCTGGACGTCATGAATACCGGACTTGCAAGCTGCACGGACTATTCGACAGGGTTCATGCTGCTGCGGGACAAGCTTATTCTCGAAGAAGCCGCCAAATGGCTGGCGTTCTCCGACTCCGAACAAGCTCCGTAAATCTCTTCCGGACGACAATAGCCCGCGACTTCGAAAAGATCCCTTGCAACAAGGGCCTGTTTCGAAGCTGCGGGCTATTCGATATGTTCTTTATCGCTTATGCGCTTGATAATCGGCTTATACTTTTTACTTGTTACTTCACGTAGATTCGTGCGCGCTCTTGCCACACTTCTCCGGGCGCGAGGCTGAACAAGCCGATCTCGTCTGCCGGCAGGCTCGTATTCGGCGCGTTGACTAAGCTCACTTGCGGCTCCGGACAGAAGAACCCTTCCGTAGCGCCGTTGTTCCAGATCATCCACTGCTTATAGGACGTACCGGCGTCGTATACGAGCGTCAATCCGGCTTTCGTATCCGTCAGCTCCATCCGGTTGCGGCCGTTCTGCGGCTCCACGGTATAGTGATTGTCGAGCGATTCGAAGAACGGGTACACGCCTTCGCCTTTCAACAATTCCTCGTTTGCCGTCAGCGGCTGGAACTCGCCCGTCGGCAGCATGCGCTCGTTCAAATGCCAGCGCTCGCCGATCGTCAGCTTCAGGCGGTAGTCCTGCGCGGAATTGCCGGGCACGAACGGCGCATTGACCGACGTATGGAATGCGAAGAGGCAAGGCAGCGTCTCATCGCCTTCGTTGATGACCATGAATTGCTGCTCCAGCCCTAGATCGCTGATCGCATAACGAAGCCGCAGCGTGAAACGGAACGGCAAGTACTTGTACGCCGCGCTCTGCTCGTCTACTTTCAGTGCCGCGACGACATAGCTCTCGGTTGCCGTCGTGCCGAAATCTTCTACCGCCCACGCCTCGCTGTGAACGAAACCGTGCAGATGGTTGCCCGTCGCCGGCTCGTTGACCGGGAACTCCAGCGTGCGGCCGTTCCACGGGAACTTGCCGTCTTCGAAACGGTTCGGCGGGAACAGCACGGGAATGCCGTGAATGAACGGTCTTGCTTTGAATGATTCCATCTCTTCTTGCGTCGGTTCATGCAGGAAGGCGTAACCGCTCTCAACATCGCGGAAAGCAATCAGATTGCCTCCGACCTCGGGAAGCAGGACGGCTTCATAACGGCCGAACTTCAGCCATACCGCCGGTTCGCCTTGATACGTATCTTGATAAGCTTGCTTGCTGCTCATGCGGATGTCGTCTCTCCTTTATGGTTGAACGATAATAGGGATAGCAAATCTATCATACCACTATTGTCCCGGAGTATGGAACAGCCCGTATTTCGATAGTGGCCGGGAAGACACTGCCGTACGCCAATAGCGGCAGACATGCAAAGATCCTTCCCGCCACAGGCAGGAAGGATCCTTATCGCTCGCTTGCGAACCGCAAGCGGCAAACGGAACGGCGTTGGCGCATATTTGCCCGTCGTCCGCTTCTCCGCGTACTAAACTTGACTGCTGCTTACGCTTACGCGACTGCTAGAACGCGTAGCGCTTCAACCATAACCCGCACACCGTCGACCATGTCGCGACATGCGGATCTTCCTCGGCGAGTCCCAAACCGTGCCGCCCTTTCTCGTACACATGCAGATCGAACGGCACGCCCGAGCGGCGCAAAGCCATTGCGAACTGCAAGGCGTTCTCCACCGGAACCGCTCCATCGTCCGCGGTATGCCACAAGAACGTCGGCGGCGTATCCGAAGTGACCTGCAGCTCGCTGCTCATGCGTTCGATCATCGCCGCTTCCGGATTCTTGCCGAGCAGATTCTGGCGCGAGCCCTCGTGCGTGAACGGGGACCCCATCGTAATGACGGCATAACAGAGCATAAGCGCATTCGGACGGCTTGACATCCGCTCGACCGGATCCTCCGCCTCGGGATTTCCGGCATCGTACTGCGTTCCTGCCGTCGAAGCCAAGTGGCCGCCAGCGGAGAAGCCGAGAATGCCGATTTTCTGCTCGTCGATTCCCCATTCGGCCGCATGCAGACGCACGTAACGAATCGCTCGCTGCGCATCTAGCAGCGGGCTCGGATGCGAATACGGCTCCACGCGGTAACGCAGCACGAAAGCCGAGATACCGATGCTGTTCAGCCATAGCGCGATCGGATGGCCTTCATGGTCCGCCCGCATGCCGTAGCCGCCGCCGGGGCAAACGATGACGGCGCCCTGGCTGCCTTCGACCAGATACGTCGTCAGCGCCGGTCTGTCTTCATCCGTCGTCCCCGCTGCATAAGGGGCGCCTTCCGGCCAAAGCTCGATTAACGCGTTCTCAGATCCAGCCATTTGATTTCCTCCGGCGATAATGAAATGCTTGTTGCTTCCAGGCAAGACTTCATCTCCGCTTCATTGCGGGCACCGATGATGGCCGCCGAAGGGAAAGATTGATTCAGCACGTAAGCGAGCGCGATCTGAATCGTCGAGAAGCCCTTTTGCTTGCCGAGTTCCTCGGCGCGGCGGTAACGCTCCCAATTGTCGTCGTTGTAGAAGACGCGTACGAGATCGGCGTCCGAACGGTCTTCTTGCGTGAAGCGGCCCGTGAAGAAACCGCGCGCCTGCGACGACCAGGAGAAGATTGGCAATCCGTTGCTCTCATGCCATGCCAGAATCTTGTCGTCTACGCTGATGCAGTCTGCCCAATAAGGCTCCTGCGCTTTCGCGAGGCTGAGGTTCGGACTGCTGAATTCGAAGCCGCGCAAACCGTGCGCCGCCGCGTATTCGTTCGCTTCCTGCAATCTTGCGGTCGTCCAGTTGGAACCGCCGAACGTGCGAATGCGTCCTGCTTCGATATGCGAATTCAAGATTTCCACGATTTCGCCGACAGGCACGTTCACATCGTCGCGATGCAGTGCATAGACGTCGATGTAGTCCGTGCGAAGACGTTCTAGGCTGATCATCAGTTCGTCATAGATGGCTTGCTTGTTCACTTGCGGCACGCCGTTGTGCGGATGGCCGCCCTTCGTCCAGACATTGATCGAATCGCGGTTCTTCCGCTCTTCCATCCACATGCCGATTGCCTGCTCGCTCTTGCCGCCGTAATAAATGTAAGCGGTGTCGATCGTGTTGCCGCCAATAGCGACGAAAGCGTCCAAATTCGAGCTGACCAATTCATAAACCTCGGGCGAAAAATAATCAGACCCCATAATCAATTGAGATACGCCTTGCTTTAATCCGGGAAGTTCGATATGTTTCATTAGAATGTTTCTCCCTTCTATAATGTCACGCGCTTGCGGGAATACGCGGATTCCAGGCAGGCGTCGATGACTTTCATATTCGCTACCGCATCGGCAGGCGTGAATCTGACTTCTTGTTCGCCCCATACATTGCGCGCGAACGTATCGGCTTGAAGCGAGTATTGATTAAGCGCCGGCTGCTTCGCTTCGCGCTTGCCGTCTTTCGTGTAAACATAGAAGGTAGGGTCGTTAACGAACGCGTTCGGAATTTCGATCCGTCCGCTCGTTCCGAGAATTTCCAGCGTGTTGCGGAAGTCCGCCCACATGCCGCAATCGAAGGTCAGCGCCACGCTGCCCGGGAATTCCAGGATACCGGACGCCATCATATCGACATTGTCATGCTCCGGAGAGATCAGAGCATGCACGGTCGCCGCTTCTGGCTCCGTGCCCAGAATCAGTCTCGCCGCGCTGATCGGATAGCAGCCGACGTCGTAGAGGGAGCCACCGCCCCATTCTTTGCGGTAGCGGACGTTGCCGGAATCGCCGGCGTTGTTGAACGTGAACGCGCCGTGAATGCCGCGCAGCTCCCCGATTTCGCCGGAGTCGATGATCGCTTTGATCTCGTCGTAGCGCGGGTGGTTGCGGTACATGAACGCTTCGGCCAGGTGCACGCCGTTCTTGGCTGCCGCATCCGCCATCCGCTGTGCCTCTTCGGCATTCAGCGCGATCGGCTTCTCGCAAAGCACATGCTTGCCCGCTTCCATGGCGCGGATCGACCACTCCATGTGCAGATGGTTCGGCAGCGGGATATAAATGGCGTCAATCTCTTGATCCGCCAAAATTTCTTCATAGCTTCCATAGGCTTTCGGAATACCAAGCTTGGCTGCCGTTTCCTCGGCCTTGGCGATTCCGCGGCTTGCAATCGCTGTCACTTCTCCTGTCGAGGATTGTTGGATGCCGGGGATAACGGAATGAACGGCGATGCCCGCGCAGCCGATGACTCCCCAACGCAATTTACGAGTCAATTTGATAGCCACCTTTTTCGATAAAATGGATTCGTTCCTAGTATAGTCCATTCCGATATGGGAAGAAATATAAAACAACTACACTTTCATATAACATTCATGTCGTATCTATCGATCACGATCGCAGAAAGTAGGCCACTGCCTTGGAAAACCTCTTAGAGCTGCTCATTATGCGCTACGGATATTTCGGATTGACGCTTGCCTTGTCGCTCGGCATCGTCGGCGTTCCCGTCCCGGACGAAGCGCTGTTGACGTATTCGGGCTATCTCGTCGGCGACGGCAGGCTGCTTGCGCCGCTCGTCGTCCTCAGCGCTTTCCTCGGCGCAGCCATCGGCATCACCGCCAGCTACATGATCGGCAACCGTTTCGGACTGCCTTTCCTGCTCAAATACGGTCCTCGCGTCCGTCTCTCGCCTGCCAAGATCGAACGCGCCCAAGGCTGGATGAACCGCTACGGCAAATTGCTGCTGTTCGCCGGATTCTTCATTCCGGGCCTTCGCCACGTGACGGCTTATATGGCAGGCATGTCGCGTTTCAAGCTTCGGACTTTTCTGCTGTACGCCTACGCGGGCGCTCTCGTATGGAGCACGCTCTTCATCTATGTCGGCTACATGCTCGGGGAAGAATGGGAGACGGTCAAAACCTATGTCCATCACAATGCCCGCACGCTGCTGTTCATCGCCTGCGTGCTCGCGCTCGTCGCGCTCATCTTCCGCGTCATGCTGAACGGCCGCAAGGTGAAAGCTTAACGGCGCTGCGACTGAAGGCTTCTGCCCGCGCTTTCCTAAACCGGTTACCGGCGACAGCCGCAAGTCCGTCCCGCCGAACCAAGCTGCGATCGAGCCGTTTCTTCGGCTACGAAATCACGATGCCGAAATATTCAGCCAACGCTTCGTCCAGTTCGGCTTTCGTCGCCGGCTGAAGCACCGTTACGTCGCCGTTCCGGAACAGCCGGATTTCGCCGCCCGCGCCGGTGTTGCGGCCTTCCGGCGTACAGATCGCAAGCTTCAATTCCGCCCGAAACGGGGAGTCCGGCGCGTGTTGGCACCAGTAGCTGGCGAACGCGTAATCGTCCGGGAACTGCGGCTCTTCCGTAAAGGAATAAACTTGACCCCATATCCCCTTCTTCCGCTCGCTCAGAAACCACCCGAACGCCGCATCCCGGTCGAGCCGGTAGCATTCTTCGCCTTGCTGCTGCTCCAATCCATCCTCCAGCAGCAGCGGCCGGCGAGGTACACTCCCGCCTACGCCGACATCGCACAGATAAACTCTGCCTTCCGCTTCCACCCTCAGCACATGATGCCGCCTCTTCGGGGGCAGCGCCGTTTCGTCCCGCCAGAAGCGCGCCACGTAATTCGTGACGCGATAACCAAGCTCCCCGAGCAGCCAGCCGAACAGCGCGTTCAGCTCGAAGCAATACCCGCCGCGGCGCCTGCGGACGATTTTGTCCCATAATGCTTCCGGAGCGAGCGACAGCGGGACCCCGTTCAAAATATCCAAGTTCTCGTAAGGAACCGCGTGCAGATGCGCTTGCTGCAGCGCTGCCAGCATTTCGGCGCTTCCGTCGAGCGGCCCCTTATAGTCGATCCGTTCCAAATAAGCCATGATTTCCGGCTTCAAGCTTTCTTCCGATTTCATTCCGTTTCCCGCTCCTCTCCATACAGTCGGCCTCCCTTATAGACATTGGTTCCAGGCCATGACATAATCATCCTAACCAAGGTGAAACGAAGGGAAAGGATGCCGTCCATGACGATTTTCAAAGGCGATATGTACTTTAATCTGGATGACTTCCCTTTCTACATCGACCGCTATACCATTCAGAAGAATGAATATATCCCGCCGCATACCCATGACTTCATCGAGCTCGTGTTCGTCGTCGAAGGCAGCGCCACGCACGAAATGTCCGGACATACGTATCAGCTTGCCGCCGGCAACGTATTCGTCGTGGAGCCCAACGTCTATCACAGCTACGCGTGCGAGCCGGACAAAGATACGGTCGTGTACAACGTGCTGTTCGACGCGGGCTTCCTGCAGCGGGAGATGGAAGTGCTGCAGCGGATGCCGTCTTTCGTCGACTTCTTCTACCTCGTTCCCTTCTTGCGCAAAAGCCATTCCTTCGTGCCCTACCATCCGCTGCAGCCCAGCCAAAAGGTGCACATTCAAGCGCATCTGCAGACGATCTACGACGAGTTCATACAGCGGCGCGACGGCTACCAGCTCGTCATCAAGACGCGGCTGATCGAATGCCTCGTCTGGCTGAGCCGCTTCCACCAAGAGAATCGCGAAGCCGATCGAAGGCTTGGCGTCGGCGACCGCGCCTGGATGGACTCCATTATCAACTTCGTCGACCAGCACTACTATCAGCCGCTTACGCTGCAGCAGCTGAGCCGGTTAAGCGGCATGAGCGTCTCTTCGTTCACGGCCAAATTCAAAGAAGCAGCCGGCATGAGCCTGCTTGATTATAAGCATACCGTGCAAATCCGTCAGGCGTCTACACTGCTGCGGACGACGGACAAAAAAGTGCTCGACATCGCGCACGAAACCGGCTTCGGCGACATCAGCTTCTTCAATCGCATCTTCCGCAAGCATACCGGTTATACGCCGCGTGAGTTCCGTTCGAGTCCCCCGCGCCAGTAGACGGCGCCAGTGTATATTCCGCCTGGAGAAAGACCGCCGAACGTCTCGAGGAGGCTGGCGGTCTTATTAGGATTATTTGAATATTTTAGTAATTTTCTGTTGTTATAGGAACGTTCGTTTTTTATAATTCAGATGAATGGGATTTCCAGAAATGAGAGACAGACACAAAAAGACCCACCTATTGGTGGGTCTTCACGTGATTATCGGATTGGGCTTTCATCCGTGCAATGGCTCTGCTAATTTCTCTGTCCCGCTCTGGATTGACGCTGGGGACGGATTGTACGACGTAATGTCCATCGGCGGCATGGCGGGCAACATCATCAAGACTGTGCGTATTCTTTTTATCCATGGAACCTCACCTACCTCTGCTCTAAGTATAGCATGATTAACCGACGAGCAACAGTTTCATTAAGGATCATTCGAAGTCCTCCCACATGCTTGGCTCCAATAACCTGCGTGTAAAAGTGGAGAAGTCTTGGGGCTGATTTTGATTGTAGAACTACATATCCATCGTGCCCAAATCGCATGCTGAGCTGACAAGCATAGGCAAGCAAATGCTCACCAATAAATTCAAACACCTTATCCGAACGGTTATGCGGAGCGCTCTCAATTAAATGCACGTAAACATGATCTTCTTTATTTTCCAATGCAATGGCGCCTTGTATTGCATCATTACCTATAATCATCATCTTAAACACGAGAACTTGAGGATAATTATAATAAATGGTCCAATCAAATGCCTTGTCCCTCCCGTTTAGTTGTTCCTGAATTTCATGAGGATTCATTGCAGCAAAGTGAACTGGATAGGATTCTAGACTGGCATTGTGTAAAAGCAAGTATGACACCTCCCAAGGAACTATCATACCATGATTTTCCAAATACATAGAAAGTAGAAATGCATTTATTCGTATGATTACTTACCACCTCCAAGGAGGCCATTATGAACGCTATCCATCACATGATCGATCAACTGGACGCACGATTGGACGAGTATATGCAGCATGCACCGATGCCCGGACTGGCCGTAGGCGTCGTATTCAATAACCGAACCATCTATGCCAAAGGCTTCGGCTTGACGAACGCCGCCTCCGGCGAGCCTGTCGGCACCGGGACGTTATTCCATCAAGCATCGATATCCAAAACGGCCGTAGCAACCGGCATCATGCAGCTGGCCGAACAAGGACGGCTCGAGCTGGACGCCGGCATCGTCGCCTATCTCCCTTATTTCCACATGGCGGACGACAGATTCCGGCTAATCACGGTCCGTCAATTATTGAACCATACTTCGGGCATGCCCGATGAAGAGGATTACGAATGGGATCGCCCCCAATACGATGATCAAAGCTTGGAGAGATACGTCAGGAGCCTTCGGCCACGCTCCTTGTTAAGCGAACCTGGCGAGAACTATGCATACAGCAATATCGGCTATGAAATTCTGGGGGATATTATCGCGAAGCGCTCAGGGACAAGTTTTGAGCAGTATATGAAAGAACGGATATTCGAACCCGCCTTGATGCGGGAAAGCACTTATTTGAAATCGGAAGCGGACGATCGCCTAGCGGCTCCTCACGTGCTTAGTCTGCAGCATGGCTATGGAGGCAAAGTAAGCGACGTTTTCCCTTATCATCGCGCCCACGGGCCTAGCTCCACGATGTACGCCCATGTCGAGGATATGTGCCGCTATGCAATCGTCCACTTGAATAAAGGCATTACCGCTGATGGCCAAGCGCTTCTAACGCAAGAAAGCTACGACGAATTATGGACCTCTTATGCTGCGACCGGCCATGGAGAGGAGTCGGCAAACATCGGGCTGTCTTGGTTCATCGGCACGTACAAAGGCCAGCGGATGGTATCGCATTCCGGCATGGATACCGGCTTCCAGAGCCACCTCGTACTGCTTCCCGACAAAAGCATCGCAGTCGCGGTTATGGCAAACGCAGATTATGGCTGGCTCACCGTCGGCTCTTCTATTCTCGATTTCCTGTTAACCGGACACTTTCCGACGCTCAAACAATCCATGGCGCATCATTTAGCGCAGCATTTGACCTCCCACGGTATCGATTCCGCCATGCAAGAACATGAACGCATTAAGAATGACGAACGCTATTATTCATGGGAAGGCGAGTACGGCTTCATTGCCGCCATGTTGAAGGAGAACGGTTACGCCTCGGAAGGCGCGCGATTGTTGACGCTGTCCGCGCAGCTGTTTCCCGACTCTTCCGATCTTCGTCGTGCTCTAGCCGGGCTTCTCGGCGAAACGATTAGAGATTAAGAATTAAGGATTACGGATTATGGATTAAGGATTAAGGATTAAGGATTACGGATTATGGATTAAGGATTAAGGATTATGGATTACGGATTAAGCTCAGCCCTGGTTTCATCAGGCAGCGTCAATGCCAATGAGCCCGATTGTTCCTTCACTTCGTCGCCGACGACGCTTTTGCTTCCGATTAACGTCTTGCGGCCATCGGCGCCGATCGTCCCTGCCGTAGTATTCGTGACGTTCACGATTCCGCTCTTTCGGTAGAAGAACATCGGCCCGTCGATGACGGGTCTGGCACCCGTGGCCTTCGTCACCTGGTTGTCCATGAACAGCTCGTCCGTGTCCTTCTTCCCGACGGGAATTTGCGCCTGCCAGGTGATGACGAAGAACTCTCCCTGCAATTCATAGAACGAGACCATACTATCTGAAATCAAGAAGAAACGGTTGGCTTCTCCGAGCGGGAAGAAAAACGTGCTTTCGAAACCTTCGATTTCGTTCAAGTACTCGATCGGCGGCTTGGCATAATGCGCATGCTTCCAAGCGTTTGCCATGACGAACTGCCTTGCTTTGCCTAGATCTCCATGGTGCAGGATATCCTGCTCGTTCCGGCTAAAAGGCGAAGTCACGTTCACGGTATCCGCTTGCGCTTCCACGCGATATCCGTAGAACTGCGACAAGAAACGTAAAGGAACGTATACGCGATCGTGTACGAGGGTGACGGACGCATCGAGCTTCATCGTGTTATATTGATTGGCTTTTACATAGGATGCGATCGATTGACCGACTGTCAGCTTTACCGTTTCCGACCATTTGCCGATGGTCGCCGTCTTCGACTTCGCATTCCATGCTGCCGTAATGCCCAGCGGTTCCGTAACTGCACGAAGCGGAACCAATACGCGCCCGTTCTTAACGATCCATGCAGCATCGGACTGAATCGGCTTGCCCATAATAACAATGCCGGAAGGGGCCGCGGCGTAACTTATGGCGGATACAGCCAGCATACTTGCAGCAGCAGCAGTTGCGCATGCTATCTTCTTCATGATCTCATCCACGCTCCTTTATGATAAGTTGGACGACGCTGCCAACAGGATTGTTTCACCATCCCGCCCGCAAGGCGTTGTCCAATGCAAGCCCGAATGATTAACCGGATACAGCATGTTCAAAACGGGCAAGCTGATCTGCCGTTGAAGGGAGGGATATGATGGCCTCGTTCATTAATCCGAGAATCTCGGAGCACTTCCTTGCCTATTCTCCCTCGCATGTTGTCGTACTTGCGATCCTGCTCGCGTTCGCCGGCATGCTGTATCGCTTCCGAAACGAAATTCGCAGACGGTCGAGCGTGAAGCAGACGATTCGTTACGGCCTTCTTGCCTGCTTGATCGTACCGGAGTGCTTCCTCTTCTGGTGGTACGCGACGGAGGATTTATGGAACGCGAGGTATACGCTGCCGCTTGAGTTGTGCAGTATTTCGCAAATGCTTGCCATCGTCATGCTGATCGCGCGCAGCCGTCTTTTGTACCAGATCGTGTTGTTCGCCGGCATTGGCGGCGCGATTCAAGCGATGCTTACACCCGATCTCGTATATCCGTTTCCCCATTTCCGATTCTTCCACTTCTTCATCGTGCATATGGCCATCATCCTAGCGCCGCTCTATATGACATGGATCGAGCGCTATCGTCCTACCTGGAAATCCATCGGCATTACGATGATCTTCCTGAACATCCTCGTCGTTCTCGTGGGCGGCGTCGATTATTGGCTGGATGCCAACTATATGTTCCTCAAGCATAAGCCGGAAGCGGCTTCGTTATTGGATGCCTTGGGGTCTTACCCGTACTATTTAATCACGGAAGAGTTCATAGCGGTCGGCATCTTCTCCTTGATGTACGTACCCTTCCTTCTTCGCAAACGGAGGTAGCGGAGCCAGCCCGTCCGCCTCATCACGCATTGGCGACGAAAAGTCCTCCAGACGCAGCGAAGGCCGCCGCAAGCAAGTTGCGGCGGCCTTCCGCCAATGAACTATTCGAATCGGACGAGGAAATAATTCTTCTTCCCTTTGCGCAGCACGATGTATTTGCCGTGAAGCCGCTGATCGGCGGTAATGACCGTCTCCATGCCAGCTTGCTTGACTCCGTTCACGGAGATCGCGTTGCCTTCGATGTCTTGTCTAGCTTGACGGCGAGACGGAGCCACGCCCGCTTCGATAAGCAGATCCATGAGCGGCTTCTCCTCTTGAGCGGCAAGAACGGTCGTCGGCAAACCTTGCAAGGCTTCCACGAGCTCCGCTTCCGTCAACTTCGTAATATCGCCGGAGAACAACGCCAGCGTGATCTTCTCCGCGCTCTCGACGGCTTCTTCACCGTGTACGAGCTTCGTCACTTGACGAGCCAGTTCGCGCTGCGCGGCGCGTTTCTCCGGCTGCTGCTTCAGCTCTTCCTCGAGCGCTTCGATTTCCGGCCGGGTCAGGAACGTGAAATATTTCAAAAACTTGATGACGTCGCTATCGTCCGTATTCATCCAGAACTGGTAGAAGTGGTACACCGACGTTTTGTTCCGATCCAACCAGATGGCGCCCGTCTCGGATTTACCGAACTTCTTCCCGTCGCTCTTCGTTACGAGCGGCATCGTCAGTCCGAAAGCGCCGCTGCTGCCCATTTTCCCGATCAGATCCAGACCCGCCGTAATGTTGCCCCATTGGTCGCTGCCGCCGACTTGGAGATGGCAGCCATGCTCTTGGTGCAGCTTCCAGAAGTCGTAAGCTTGCAGAATCATGTAGCTGAATTCCGTGAACGAGATTCCGTTCGCCAAGCGCGAGTCGACCGAGTCTTTCGCCAGCATGTAATTCACCGTGAAGTTTTTGCCGACGTCCCGCAAGAACGAAATGACGTCCAGTTGGGAAATCCAATCGTAGTTGCTGACCAGCTTGGCGGCATTGCCTTCCGCATCGAAATCCAGGAACGTGGAGAGCTGGCGTTTCAAGCTGTTCGTCCATTCCGCGACCGTATCCGATGTATTGAGCGAGCGCTCCGACGAACGGCCGCTCGGATCGCCGATCAAGCCCGTGCCTCCGCCTACCAGCGCGATCGGCGCATGGCCGGCATTTTGGAAGCGGCGCAAAATCAAAATCGGAAGCAGGCTGCCGATATGCAGGCTGTCCGCGGTCGGATCAAAGCCGCAATACAGCGTAAGCTGCTCTTCTTGAAGCTTCTTGCTCAGATTCTCGCGGTCGGTCACTTGATGCACCAGTCCGCGGTATTCCAGATCCTCCAACAGATCGACATGCTCGATTACGGTTTCTTTCGTCATTTCAAGTCCCCCTAGCGTAATGTGAAAACAAAAAAGACCCGCCCTGTCAAAGACAGGGACGAGTCATCGCGGTACCACCCTAATTGAAAATGCGCATGCATCTTCCACTCTGCCCGATAACGGCGGACGGCCGTCTGCCCCTTCTGCAAGCATGCAGTTTCGGGACAAGAAGCTCCAGGCTGTAATTCGCGTTCATTCACGTACCGGCTTGCACCAACCGCCGGCTCTCTGGAAGCATGAGGTGAACACTACTAATGCCCTTCAACGCTGACAAAATGAATCCTAATGACAACACTTTATTCAATACGGCTGCGATTGTCAAGATTTACGCTGTTGACCGGACGGTTCAAATATTGGATAACCCTGTCTTCAAGCCGCAGAACCGGACAAGTCAACTCATGCGACGGCCGGCCGCATAAGGCAGAAATCCCCCCAGCCGGATAAGGCAGAAATCCCCCAGCCGCAGCGTTTCGTGGAATCAGGTTCCGCAGAACGTCCGATACGGAGCGGAAGAATCGTCAGGCAGCGAACAATAAGCTTCCTGCTCGGGCGCATGCGCGAATGGATTCGCCAGCGCAGCGAGCAGCCGTTCCATGACGCCGTAATCTCCCGCCGCCGCTGCCTCCAGCGCTTCTTCCACCCGATGATTGCGCGGAATTACCGCCGGATTGCTGGCCTGCATCAACTGCTGCGATGAAGCATGCAGCGCCTGCTGCCGGCCGCGTCTTGTTTGCCAACGCTCATGCCATTCCGTAAAGCCCGACGTGCCGAACATCGCGGTATTCTCCGGCTCATCGAACGTTAATGCGCGGAACGTATTCGTATAATCGGCCCGGTGCTTCCGCATGATGTCGAGCAGGTCATCGATCAACGCCTCATCCTCCGCCTCTTCGTTCAACAGTCCCAGCTTGGCCCTCATCCCGTCGAGCCAATGCGCGTGAAACGCTGCCGGGAATGCCGCGATCGCGTCCTCGGCGAGCTTGACGGCCTGCTCCTCGTCGTCATGCAGCAAGGGCAGCAGCGTCTCGGCGAATCTCGCCAAATTCCATGCGCCGATCTGCGGTTGATTGCCGTAGGCATAGCGGCCTTGCCTGTCGATCGAACTGAACACCGTAGCCGGATCGTAGGCATCCATGAACGCGCAAGGGCCGTAATCGATCGTCTCACCGCTGATAGCCATGTTGTCGGTATTCATCACCCCGTGAATAAACCCAACGAGCTGCCACTTGGCGATCAGCGACGCCTGACGCTTAATGACTTCCTGAAGCAGGGACAAGTATCGATTCCCGCCTTGGTTCTCATTCGCGTTCTCTCCCGCTTGACCGCCGGCAAAATGCCTTTCCCATGCGTAATCCGCCATCGCCCGCAGCTCGTCGATCGTTCCTCTCCCCGCAGCGAACACGAACGTGCCGACGCGCAGATGGCTGGCCGCCACGCGAGTCAGAACGGCGCCCGGCAGCTCCGTTTCGCGGAAAATGGACTCCCCTGTCGTCGTCACCGCTAGACTGCGAGTCGTCGGAATGCCCAGCGCATGCATGGCTTCGCTGATGATGTATTCGCGCAGCATCGGGCCAAGCGCCGCCCTGCCGTCGCCGCCTCGGGAATAAGGCGTCCGCCCCGAGCCTTTGAGCTGAATATCGAATCTCTCGCCGTCAGGCGTGATTTGCTCGCCGATCAGCAAGGCCCTGCCGTCGCCGAGCATGTTCAAATGCCCGAATTGATGCCCGGCGTATGCTTGAGCGAGCGGCAGCGCGCCTGCGGGAATCCGGTTGCCGGCGAACACCGCCGTACCTTCCTCGGTCTGCAGCGATTGCACGTTCAATCCCAACGACGCCGCTACCGTTTCATTCAGCACAGCCAGCTTCGGCGCGCTTGCCGGCGCCGGATGCTGCTTCGAATAGAAGATCTCCGGCAGGCGGGCATAGCTATTGTCGAAGCGCCAGCCCATTTCATTTTCAATCCCGTCCGTGCCGTTCATAGGATTGCCGTTCCTATCACTCGTCTCATGGTCATCCATCATTCCATCGTTCGCATTGTTCGCTGTCATTGGATCTCCTTTTGACAATGTATTGTATGGCGATCGTGCGCTTGTTTAAGATAGTTAGGTTATATACAGTATACCCTTTAACCCGCTCCTTGGCACACCGAATGCCGCTTCCTTGTTCTCGTTCCCGCGCAAGCCTCAACAACAAAAACAGCAAGCTCCTATACCGGATGCTTGCTGCTCTCGTCGAATTCGTTCCGTTCCTTGCTTGTTCGCCTGCTCGCGCTAGCAGTTATTTCGCTTGAATGTAGCCTTCTGCTTTGAGCAGCTCGGCGATCAGAACCGCGCCGCCCGCCGCGCCGCGCAGCGTGTTATGCGACAGGCCCACGAACTTGTAGTCGTAGATGGAGTCTTCGCGCAATCTGCCGACCGATACGCCCATGCCGCCTTCGAGATCGCGATCCAGCTTCGTCTGCGGTCTGTTCTCTTCTTCGAAATAGGTGATGAACTGTTTCGGCGCGCTTGGCAGGCCGAGCTCCTGCGGGCGACCTTTGAAATTCAACCAGCGCGCAAGAATTTCCTCTTTCGCCGGTTTGTTCTCGAACGATGCGAATACGGTAGCCAGATGGCCGTCCGTAACCGGAACGCGGATGCATTGCGTCGTAATGAGCGGCGAGCTTGCTTTGACGATCTCGTTATTGACGATGCTGCCCCAGATGCGAAGCGGCTCCTGCTCGCTCTTCTCTTCTTCGCCGCCGATGTACGGGATCACGTTATCCAGCATATCCGGCCAGTCGGTGAAGTTTTTGCCGGCGCCGGAGATCGCTTGGTACGTCGACGCCACGACCTGAGTCGGTTTGAAATCGAGCAAGGCGTGCAGCGCGGGCACGTAGCTCTGAATGGAGCAGTTCGGCTTCACGGCAATGAAACCGGTCGAAGTGCCCAGACGTTTGCGCTGTGCCGCAATCACTTCGATATGGCCCGGGTTGATCTCCGGGATGACCATCGGGATGTCCGGCGTCCAGCGATGCGCCGAGTTGTTGGACACGACGGGCGTACCCGTCTTCGCGTATGCCTCTTCCAAGGCTTGAATCTCGTTCTTCTTCATATCGACCGCGCAGAAGATAAAATCGACCTGCGATGCGACTTCCTCGACTTTCGAAGCATCCTGCACGACGATGTTCTTCACGCCTTCCGGAATGGATCCGGACAGCTTCCATCTATTTTGCACGGCTTCCTCGTATGTTTTGCCTGCCGATCCCGCGCTTGCTGCAATGGACGTGACTTGGAACCAAGGATGCTGCTCCAACAATTGGACGAGACGTTGACCTACCATGCCCGTTCCACCGACAATACCGACTTTCAGCTTACCTGCCATGAATGATTCAAATCCTTTCGACTGCCATAATGGATGGGAACGCGTTCTTCCCTAAATAACTATTCAAAACATTGGAATTGGTGAGTTTCATATCGAGCCGAGCACTGTATTTCCGCTTTGAAAAAAATAAAAAAATCCCACCCCCAAGACTATTGTCAGTCTCAGGGACGAGATTGGATCCTCGTGGTACCACCCTAGATTCGCCGATCGGTCGCCCGATCAGCCTCTTCAAGTACGGCATCGCGATGCAATGCTTATACTCTAGCTCTATAACAGGAGCTCCTGGCACACCATCCGCCTTCCGAAGGGTTCCGATGCGCTGCTCAGAGACTTTTTTCAATAACGAACGCTTTGCTCCTTTTCAGCGGACGGAGCTCTCTGTGAAAGCATGCATTTATTTACTCTTCTCTTCATTGCATTTGAATGCTTTCGACTATAGTATCAAATAATTCAGGCAAGGTAAACAGCATTTTTGAAAATTCGCAAACCCTGCCGCGCAGGTTCGCTTATCCGCTTCGTCGCTCCGCTTGATTCCTTTACTCCGCCCAGCATTGCGTCTCGGTCGTCACCGCTTCGCCCGTTTCCAGCGATCGCTGCATCGCCAGCGCCAAATAATGGTCTTGGCATGCTTCCGCCAAGCCGTAGAAGTCCGAACCGCCGGCCGCGTATTCGCCCATCCTCGCCAGACATGTCGCCACCGCGATTTCATCGTCGGTCAGCCGTGCCGGAGCGGATTCGTTCCGATAAGCCACCAGCTCTCCGCAATGCAGGCTCTTCAGGTAATAGCCTTCGAGATTGCCGTCCAGCCCCGCTTGTTGGCGGGTTAGCTGCAGATGAACGGGCGTCAGATGATCGACCAAGTAGCGCACGTCGAAATTGTTGATTTCTCCGCTATCTCCCCGCACGAGCAGCCTCGGAGAACGAATCCAGGAGAAATACTGATCGCCGGTGAAATCGTACGAGCCGTATTTGCCGTCGAAATCGAACGAGGCCATGACCTGATTGGACGTCACGATTCGCTGCTCGGCCGGCGGACCGGAACGCCCCGGACCTTCCACGATCGGCGATGCGAAGGCGGAAGCGCGGATCGTGGCATTCTCGAAGCCGATGCCGAGATAGCGGCGCATGAGGCTGATGCCGTGATAGTCGTGAGCGGCGGACACTTGCGCCTGCGTAACTTGACCTAACCGGCCGGAACGGACAATCTCCAGCCGGGCAGCATGATTCGGCTGGAACGCGTATTGCTCCGCCACCTGAATGCGTCCTTTGCGGTCTGCGGCCTGCCGATAGAGCGAGACGAGCTCCTCCAGCGTCTCTGCCGGAGGCGTCTCGCACAGCGTCGGAACGCCGCGGTCCGCGAGCTCCAGCATGATGGACGGAGCGACTTTACGCGGCACGCTGACGACGACGAATGCAGGAGAGGTTCCGCTTAGCAACGCGTCCAGCGTGCGATACGTCGGGACACCCCACTCGCGTTCGAACGCTTCCCCTTTCCCGGCGTCCCGGATGACGACGCCCGCAACCCGGAAGCGCCCGGGCAGTGCCTCCGCGATACGCATGAAGAACTCGGTACGCCAGCCGCCGCCAACGATACCGAAACGAACCGCGCTCATAGCTGCCTCCCGTCTCGGCCGCCGCCGATGCCGGCATACGGAATGCCCGGAATCCAAGCCTTCGCCCCCGCGGAAGGCGGTTCGAACGCATCGACGGGAAACCTGACGATGCCGCCGTGAGTCGCGGAGAGGTACGCACCTTCAACGATTTCCAGCGCTGCCAGCGAGCTGTCCGCCAGACGGTAATCCGCCGTTCCCTCTTCAATCAAATCCGCCATATTCTCCAAATGGCGCTGATGGCCGGTAACCGGGAATTCCTCCGGCACGATCAGGCTGCCGCCGGGATGCGCTTCATTCTGCAGCCAATAGCCGTTCTCCCAGCCCCAGAATTCGATGACGCCGCGCGTGCCGACGATCCGGAACAACGTTTCTTTGCCTTCGCGGTTAACCAGCACGTCGTCTCCGGTCATCATGACCGCCCGAATGCCGCTCGCCGTCTGCGCGTACGTGACCGCAGCCGTCTCCACCTGCATGCCGTCGCGGTACGTGCGCGTACTCGTATCGGCCTGAGCCAAGACATACGCGAGCGGCTCGTTGCCGGTCAATTGAACGAAGAAGTTGAGCCAATGGATGCCGGCATTGATGATGTCCCATTTGGTATTTTGAATTTCCAGCAGCTTCAGCTCGCCAATCTCGCCGCGGTGAACGCGCGAGATAATTTCCAGCGGCGTGATCTTCGCCAGCATGCCGTGCGGGACGACCATCGGCAGCCGGCGGCCCTTGATCGCCTCCAGGATCGCACGGCCGGAAGCGACGGTATGGCCGAGCGGCTTCTCCACGAGGATCCCTTTCAAAGGGAGCTTCAGCGCGTCCATCGTCACCTCTTCATGCGAAGGGGGGAACGTACTGACGCAAACGACGTCTGTCGGACATTGCGCGAACATCTCATGGTGGTCCGTAAACGTTTGGATACCCGGAAATTGCGCCTTCAGTTTCTCGCAAATCTCCGGCCGCAAATCGGCAGCCGCTTTCAATTCGAATCGTCCCGATTCCGCAAGCGCTTTCATGCTTAATAGCCCGCCTGCCCCGCCGCCCACTACGGACGCCGTAAATTTGTTCATGCTATAGGCTCCTTTCGCTGCGAATCGCCACGGCGATCTTGGAATCAGCCGTACCGTAATAGAGCAGCCACTAGTTCTTATGATAAACGAGTCCTTCGACGAAGCATACAGGTTAAGAAAAAATCCCTCCCCGGCGATCGGGAAGGGACGAACAGCTTGACTTAAATCAAATCGGATTGCTGCAGCAGCCGCTGAATGACCGTCGCCGTCTCGGCTCTCGTCATATGGTCTTTCGGCGCCAGCTTGCCGTTGCTCTTGCCCGTGACAATGCCCGCCAGTACGCTGTCGGCAACGCCGCTTCTCGCCCACGCGGACACTGCCGCCGCATCTGCATAAGAATGCAGCACCGTATCGCTTGCGGCATCGGACAGTTTGTTTTGAAGCCCGGTGAGCTTCATGGCTTTGGAGAGAATGGTCATCGCCTGCTCGCGCGTAATCTTGTCATTCGGCAGGAATGCGCCGTTCTTATCCCCAGTAACGAGTTGGTATGCTGCAGCCGTATTCACGGCACTGGCGAACCAGTCCGTCGCTTTGACATCCGTGAATGTCGACGAACCGCCTGTCGGCTTGAGTCCAAGTCCGCGAACGAGAATCGCCAAGAATTCGGCACGGGTAATCTCACCGTCAGGATTGAAACGACCGTCTCCCGTTCCCTCGATGATCATCCGCGAGCCCATATCATTAACGGCGGCTTTGGCCCAGTGCGCGGTCATATCGCTGAAGGCGACAGGGTGCCAGATGACGGCATACGTGCTATTGGTCAGGCTGCTGATTTGCGCATAAAATTTGCCATCGACTTGGACGATCTTGGTCGGTACATGATGAACCGTTCCGTTGGTCTCGATGACGACTGCAGTCGTAATCTTAGCCGGATCGACATCGTCCGGGAGTGCGATCGTACGCTTCACATAAGCGCTGAAGCTGGAGACCGGCACGCTCGCACCTTCATAGTCGACATGGATTGCAAACTCGACAGGCGGCACCTGCACGGTGAACTTGCCTGCGACCGCTGCATCTTCTGCCACTTTCAGCATCTCCGAAGATGGCGATGCGAGTTCAATTTGAACGATCACGTCTTGCAGCGAGATGCTTTGGCCCCATTGTTTGACCGCTTGGTCGATGTTGAGCTGCTGAGCGTTCAGCGTATACGTGGAGCGACCTGTTCTGATTTCCAGAGTGGCGTTATTATCATTTAGCATTTGAATCATTTGGCCATTCAAAACAATGCGCACGTCATCGGATTCCGCTTGCACATCGATCGTAATATGCCGTGCTTGTCCTTCGGCAAGCAACGCTTCCAGTTCAGTCTGATTCACGGTCGCCGTCGTAACGGCATTGCCATCGAGTTGACTCGTTGTTTCGGTCCACAAATCGTGATTCTCGGGCGCGACCTCTTGGCCGGGGCCTGGATCCACGCTGACGCTGTTAATGTTAGCCGTCGTCGTGTACGGATCGAGCGTATAATTGCCGGCATCGGTTCCCGTGAGGGCCAAGCCGCTGACGGTCACTGTCTTGCCTCTGCCTGTTTTGCGGTCTGCGAATTCGCCTGCGGCTGCTGACGCGTCCAAACCCACATCATCCGTGCCGACGATTCCGGTCAGCGCCGCCGTGCCGACGTCGATCTTGGCGGTTGTCTTGCCATCGTACGTTTTGTTTCTGGCGGTAATGCCCGTAACGGCAAGCGGCTTCGGCGTAATATCGGCCGTTGCGGTTGCTGTCGCGGATGCCAGCGTATAATTGCCGCTTGCTGCTCCGCTAAGGGCCAGGCCGCTAATCGCGACGGACTTGCCGGTGTCAGAGTTTCTATCCGAGAAAGTCCCGGTTACGGACGCGGTATCCAACGACACATCGTCCGTTCCGACTTTCCCCGTCAAGCTCGCAGCGCTAAAGTCGAGCGTTGCGTTTGCGTCGCCGTCGTACGTTTTGTCATCGGCTGTAATGCCCGTGACGCTTACCTGCTTCGGCGTAATATCTGCCGTTGCGGCAGCCGTCGTGGAAGACAGCGTATAATTGCCGCCCGCCGCGCCTTTCAGCGCCAAGCCGCTGATCGCAACGGACTTGCCGGCGGCAGCGTCTTCGTCCGAGAACGTCCCGGTTACGGCCGCGGTATCCAACGACACATCGTCCGTTCCGACTTTCCCCGTCAAGCTCGCAGCGCTAAAGTCGAGCATGGCGGTTGTTTCGCCATCGTATATTTTATCGTTGGCAGCAATGCCCGTGACGCTGATCGTCTTCGGCATAATATCGGCCGTTGCTGCTGCTGTCGTGGAAGACAACGTATAGTTGCCGCTTGCCGCGCCTTTAAGTGCCAGTCCACTAATCGCGACGGACTTGCCGTTGCCGGCGTCTTTATTCGCGAAAGCGCCCGTAACCGCCGCGGTATCCAACGACACATCGTCCGTTCCGACTTTCCCCGTCAGGTTCGCGGCGCTAAAGTCGAGCGTTGTGCCAGCGTCGCCATCATACGTTTTGTCATTGGCGGTAATGCCCGTGACGCTGAGCTGCTTAGGCATAATATTCGCCGTCGCCGTAACGGGGTTAAGGGTATAGTTAGCGGCATCGGGGCCTGTAATAGCCAATCCGGTGACCGTGATCAGTTTGCCGTTGCCGGCATTTTTATCCGAGAAGGCGACGTTTTGGTTTGCAAAATTTAAAGTTAAGAAGTCCGAAATGATGACTCCGGTGAACTGTATTCCGCCATAGCTAACTTGCGCGCCGGTCGTACCGTCATAGACTTTATCGATTCCCGCAAGGCCGGTTAGGGTAAGCGGCTTGGGCGTTATATTGGCTAATGCGTACGCGGAGGTGCTCGTCAACGCATAGTTATTCTTATCCGTCCCGCCAATGGCCAAACCGTTGATCACGACGATTTGCCCATTGCCGGCGTCTACGCCCGCGAAATCAGCCGTGCTTGCCGAAACGTCCACTCTTAGATCATCCGATCCGACTTTTCCGGTCAGGGTCGCGGCGCCGACGTTAATCGTGGCGGCCGTCGTGCCGTCGTAGGTTTTGTTAGTGGCCGTGATGCCGTCGATCGTCAGCGCCTTCGGCGTAATATCGGCCGTTAACGTAACCGGGTTAACGATGTAGTTTCCGACGAGAAGGCTAGCCGCGTCGGTCCTCCCGCCAACGGTAAATCCGGTTATTGTGACCTGCTTGCCATTGCCGGCGTTTTTATCCGAGAAGGCAGCGATTCCGTTTGCATACACACCGATGTCAGCATCAAAGTATCCATTTGCACTTACTACTGCGTGGCTATAATCGATGGAACCGCTGGTAGTGCCATCGTAAGTTTTGTTGTTGACTACGAGGCCGTTTACAGTAAACACCGTCTTATTGATCGTTGCCGTCACGTTCATGGTCGACGAATCCAGCGCATACTTGCCCGCATCGGCTCCGCTTAACGACAGGCCGGAGATGGTCGCCGGCTTGTTCGCGCCGGCATTCAGGTCCGCGAAGGCTGCCGTAACGCCGGCATGATTGATCGATACCGAATCGCCAGGCGTGACTCCACCTAATGTTGCGCCGCTCCAGTCGATCGTGGCCGACGTGTTTCCGTCATAATTCTTGTCGGCGACTTTCAGTCCGCTGATGGTGACCTGAGTTAATGGTGCGGCGGCATTCGCTGCATCCGGCGCGAACGGCCCTATCCTGCTCCCTGCCGTAACTCCAACTAAGGTAAGAAGGATAGCTGCAGCAACGAATAGTTTCATAGACAACCTCAAAAAAATTCCCCTCTCTTCATTCGACGCCTTTTTTCGTCAACAATCGACTCTTCCTATGCAAAATAGTATAAGAGACGATAGTTAGTATTGTAAACAAAACATTATATTGGAAATGAGCCTTGGATTATTTGACGAAAGCAATGAATATCCATATTTCGTCGTCAAATTAATCCCGGAAACAAACCCCACAGCGAATACAAAAGGCCTAAGAGTAACCAGTTCGGTTACTCTTAGGCCTTTGTTTGGCATTTCATATTCATCCGGCTGTTACTTTGTCGAAAGCCCCTTAATAAACGAATGCGCGATGACGTGATTCAACCCGACATCCTCGCCGGCCCACTGGCCGTGCAGCATATCGACCGCCATCCTGCCCATGCCGTGCTCGTCCTGCTGGATGTGAGTGAAGGCATGCTTGCCGAACGGATCGGGCGGAGAATCGAAACAAACGATCTCCACGTCTTCCGGAATCCGTTTATTCATGCCGATCAGCACTTCCCGAAGCACCAGCGCCAAGTTGTATTCGGCGGCGACGAAAGCCGTCAGCTCGGGATTCAGCTCGACGAACCGGCGGACCGTCTCGATATCCGTCTGAATATTCGCCTTATCGGATGGACTTGGCAGCGAACTGTGCAGATTCGACATCATATGCTGCGGCTTGAAGGGAATGCCGTTCCGGATCAGCGTCTCGGAGAAGCCGTCGATCCGTTCCTCGACGGAAGAGGTGTTGTCCGACGGCACCGAAATGAAGCCGATCTCCCGGTGCCCGCGCTCCAGCAGATGCATCGTCAAATCGGATACGGATTTCTGGTTATCGGTATAGACCGAGCAGGCCGCGATGCCCTTCAAGTAGCGATCGACGAGAACGACCGGGAACTTATCCAGCACCAGCCGCAACAGCGCCGTATTATAGTGTTCGCCATGCACGGGGAAGATGATGAAGCCGTCCACGCCCAGATCGATAAACGACTGGATGGCGGATTCTTCGACTTCGCGGCTGTCATAGGTCAGCTTCATCAGCATCCGGCAATTCGTCTTGGAGCACTGTTCTTCGACGCCGTGGATCAGCCGCGATCCGTACGATTCGGCAAATTCGGGAAGTATGAGCCCGACCAGCTTCACTGCTTCCGGCGATGATTCCGTTTCGGTATCCGCCAGGTTTTCATACAATATGGCTTCTTCCAAGTCCGGCAAGGCGTCCGAAACGTAAGAGCCCTTGCCTCTAATCCGTTCGACCAGCCGATGCTGGGCCAGCGTCTCGAGTGCTTTCTTGGTCGTAATCCTGCTTACGTTGAACTGATCCGCCAACTCATTTTCCGAAGGCAGCCGGTCGCCGCTTTTAAGCTCGCCGTCTTTAATCTTCTGAAATAGGTGGTTGTATATCTGCTCGTAAAGAGGCGCCTTCATGTGTGCGATCATCCTTCGAATATCATGATATACCAACTATATAAAATAAACGAAGCGATTTCAAGGTTAATTTTCGCGCCGCCCAAAAATAAAACTCCTTTGTTTTCACGCATAATTACTGCAATCGTACGCCGCGCGCTTATTATACTTGGTTGAAAAGCCATTATTAACCATCAATGATTACTTGTATTGATATATCAACATAAAAAATATATTGACATCATATTTTTCCAAATGATATGCTCTCCCACGTAAGCAATTCGCATGACGAACCATCATGACCAACTGTTAAGGAGTGGGACGATGTACGAAACTGTATTCCGCAAAATCGAGGCCATCTCATCTTCGCTAAAGGAAATCGATCCTCATATGGCGGATGTATTCCGAAACTGCTATCCCAATACGCTGCAAACGACCGTCGAACTGCTCGATGACGGCACTTCATTCGTCATTACGGGAGATATCCCGGCCATGTGGCTTCGGGATTCATCGGCGCAAATTCGCCCCTATATGGAGATGGCGAACGAAGATGCAGATCTTCGCAGGCTGATCCGCGGAGTGATTCATCGGCAAGCCAAATTCCTGCTGCTAGACAGTTATGCAAACGCATTCAACAAAGAAGCAAACGGGCAAGGACATACCGGCGACCTGCCTCCCAAAGGACCATCGGTATGGGAACGGAAATACGAGCTGGATTCGCTCTGCTACCCCGTACAGCTGTGCGCGCACTATTGGCGGACAACAGGAGACCGCTCGGTATTCAACGAGGATGTCCGCCTGATGTTCAAGCAGATCGTGGACACGATGCTGATCGAGCAGCACCACGACCGGCAATCGGGCTATTCCTTCCAACGGTTTCAATGCCCGCCGTCGGATACGCTGCCTTTCGAAGGGAAAGGAACGCGCACGAACTTCACCGGCATGGTCTGGTCGGGATTCCGGCCGAGCGATGACGCCTGCAAGTACGGCTATCTGATTCCCGCGAATATGTTCGCCGTCGTCATTCTACGCGACCTTGGCCAGCTGGCGCTCGATATGTACGGTGATTCGGCATTATCCGAAAGCGCTCTCAATTTGGCGGTCCAAATCGAATTCGGCATCGAGACGTACGGCAAAGTGCAGCATCCGGAGTTCGGGACGATCTACGCGTACGAGACGGACGGATACGGCAACTACAATCTGATGGACGACGCCAACGTGCCGAGCCTGCTCTCGATTCCTTATCTCGGCTACCGTCCGGCAGATGATGCCGTGTACCGGAATACGCGGGCATTCGTGCTCAGTCCCGCCAATCCGAGCTACTATTCAGGAACGCATGGACGCGGAGTCGGCAGCCCCCATACGCCGCCCGGACATATTTGGCCGATCGGCCTGATCATGCAGGGCTTGACCTCCGTTGATCCGCAGGAGCAAGAGGCGCTGATCCGCACGCTCATCGCGACGACGGCGGATACGGACTACATGCACGAAAGCTTCCATCCGGACGATCCCGGCACGTTTACGCGGGAATGGTTCGCATGGGCGAACAGCCTCTTCGGCGAATTTATCGTTCGCTGGGTCAGCGGCCGAACCGCCGCCGGCCAGTCGCTGCCAGTCTGACGCCGCAAGGCGATCACGAAAGGAGGAAATCCGTTTCCATGAACAGTGTCGCATCCCGCAAGAGAGACCGCTTCGGATGGGTGAAGGGCTACCTGCACATCTCGCCTTCCATTCTCGGCTTCTGCATCTTCGTCGCTTATCCGCTCGTCATGTCCGTTTATTACGCGTTAACCAAATGGGACGGGTACAACAAGCCGGAATATGTCGGCTTCGACAACTTCAACTACTTATTCACGGTCGATCCCGTCTTCTGGAAAGCGCTTCGCATTACGTTCTATTACGTCCTCATCAATGTGCCCGCTTCGTTGATCGGCGGATTGCTGCTTGCCATGCTGCTCAATAAGAATTTGCCGGGCATCAAGTTCTTCCGTACGGCCTTCTACTTGCCGACCGTACTCCCGATGATCGCTACCTTGACGCTGTGGAAATTCATTTATCAGCCGCAATACGGATTAGCCAACCGCGTCCTGCACTTATTCGGCGCAGATCCGGTCAATTGGCTGAGCGACGAGCGGCTCGCCCTCTTCTCGGTCATTATCGCCGGACTATGGCAAATCGGCGGCGGCATGATTATTTTCTTGAGCGGACTGCAGTCCATTCCGCAGGACTTATATGAAGCGTCGAGCATGGACGGCGCGAAGGGCTGGGCGGTCTTCCGCAACGTCACCCTGCCGCTGATCGCTCCCATCCTGTTCCTGCAGCTCATTCTCGGCATTATCGGCGCCTTCCAATCGTTCGCGCAGGTGCAGGTCATGACCGGCGGAGGACCAAACTACGCTACCGAGCTGCTGAATTTCAAAATCTATTCCGATGTCTTCGGCTCGAAAATGTTCGGCTACGGCATTGCGGAAGTATGGATTTTGTTCCTGATCATTATGTTCTTCACGCTTATCACGTTCCGCTTTTCCAACCAGTTCGTGCATTACGAAAACGACAACCGATAGGAGGTGCCTCTCGTGAAGACTGAATATTCCGCTCCGGCCGTCCGTATCGCCGGACCAAGCAGGCGCAAAGCCCAGCCTGTGAATATAATCCGAATGGCGGTTCTCCTGATCGGTACGGTCGCCATGCTATATCCGCTGCTTTGGGTCATCACGATCGCTTTGAAGGGCAACAACGATATTTTCACAACGACGCCGCAGTGGCTGCCCACTGAGTTTCATTTCGAGAACTTCGTCAAGGGGACCAAAGAAATCCACTTCTGGCAAATGTTCAAAAACTCGGTGTTCATATCGATTCTGAGCACCATCGGGCAGGTAGCCAGCTCCATCGTGGTCGGCTACGGCCTCTCGCGTCTGCGTTTTCCCGGCCGGAAGCTCTGGTTCAGCAGCTTCATCGGCAGCATGATGCTGCCCGGCTTCGTCGGTCTCGTACCCGTCTTCCATCTGTTCTCGCAGCTTGGCTGGTACAATACGTGGCTGCCGCTGATCGTCCCTTCTTACTTGGGGAATCCGGCCTTCACCTTCCTGTTCATTCAGTTCCTAAGCACGATTCCGAAGTCGTTCGACGAGGCGGCCAAAATGGACGGCGCCGGCGACACGCAAATTCTGTGGCGCATTCTGGTTCCGATGTCCCTGCCCGTCGTCGTCACGATGATCATTTTCGCCTTCAACGGTTCATGGAACCAATACCTGGAGCCTCTTATCTACCTGGTCGATCAAGACAAATGGACATTGTCCGTCGCGCTCGCTTCGTTCGCATCCAACTGGACGACGCAGTGGAACTATTTCATGGCCGCCGATCTGATCTACATGCTGCCGCTGCTCATTATTTTCTTCTTCGGCCAAAAGTACTTTATGCAGGGTCTCGGGTCGGTCAATTCCGCCGGCTTGAAATAAACAAACTATGGGAGGTCTTTCTATGAAAGCGATGAAAACTGGGGTTACGTTAACGGCATTCCTGCTGGTGGCCGGCATGCTGTCCGCCTGCGGCAACTCGGACAACAACAATTCGGGCAATACGGGAAACGCGAAGAACGCGGGCAATACCCAAGACGCAGGCAATACGAAGAACGCAGGGAACGACGGAGGCACAACCGGGACTACGACCGAGAAAGCCGAAGTAACGCTGATGACATGGGAATCGCAAGACATGAACAATAAAATCATGGAGAGCATGAAGAAGTTCGAGCAGGAGAACCCAGGCATTACGGTCAAACTTATGCCCGCTCCGCTCAGCGATTACGGCACCAAGCTGAACGGCATGATCGCCGCCAAGCAGGCGCCGGATATTTTCCAATTGGGTAACGACATGCTCGTGCAGGATCAAGCATCGAACCTGCTCTTCGATTGGACGGAACACGCAAGCGCGGATACGGACTTCATGAACGGCTTCTATCCGGGCGTCTTGGATGGCTGGAAGGTCGACGGCAAGAACTACGGATTGCCGGGCCTGCTGAATACGTACGGCATTTTCTACAACAAACAGCTATTCAAGGATGCGGGACTGACCGAGCCTAAGATCGGCTGGACTTACGATGAATTCTTCGCCGACATGAAGAAGCTCTCTTCGAAGAAAGACGGCGTTCAACAATACGGCTTGTACTTCCATCCCGATCCGTTCACCGTATCGCTCTATGCAGCATCCGCGGGCGGCTCTCCGTTCGCCGACAACCTGCTGAATCCGACAAGCGCGACGGTAAGCCCGCAATTCATTGAAGGCGTAACTAAGTATCAGCAAGCGATTGCCGACGGCTCGATGAACCCGGCGACGTTCGACCTGTCCACCATCATGGGACCGTTCAAAGACGGCAAAGTCGCGATGACGTATCAAGGCCAATGGATCGCCGACGATCTCATCCGCAATGCGCCGGACCTGCAATGGGGTTACGTTCCGATGCCTGTCGTCACTTCGCAAGCCGAAATTTATGACGCCGTCGGCTGGGCCAGCCCTGTCAGCATCAAGAATCCGGACGCCGTCTGGAAAGTCATGAAATACTTGGATTCGACGATGTACAAAGACGTGCTGCCGCAAACGCCGGTAGCTCCGTCCGCTTTCCAAGCTTCGGCCTCTTCCTATTACGATACGCTTAAAGCTGCCGGCCATCAGGACTTGGCTGACGGTATCGACCATATTTTGAAATCGCCTACGACGCTGCCGGTTCGTTTCCTAACGTCTTGGGCGGGCAAAGCGAATCCGTTCATCGATACGGTATGGAACAACGTGCTGAGCGGCAAAGGCGGCGAGAAAGAACTGCAAGGCATGGCCGACAAAATCAATAAAACGATCAAAGCCTCATAATCCTCAACATCACCCAATGACCAACAACAGGAGTAGTCAGCAACAGCGTGCTGCTCCTGTTTTTTTATTCGATAAAGGAGGTGAATTTGAGGTCACACGACCGGCGAGGGAGTCTGCGATAGCTACAAGATCCTAACATACCATTGGAGGTTACTAGAAATGGCTTTGAAAAACAGCAAAAAGTTGTACGTCTGCGCGACCGCAATCGCCTTAACCCTTTCTTCGTGGTCCGGTGCCTTGGTATCGCCAGCAAACGCGGCGCAAGCGAATGCTTCGGATGCAAACGGCTTGCCAGCGAGCGTAAAGCCAACCCCATCTTCGCCTGCGCAACCGGGGCAGGTTTCGTTCACGGCCGCGGATGCGGATACGGCGATGAAGGCGTTCAACCAAACGTTCTGGGACAGCACGGCCAAATTCTTCTGGGCCAACTCGAACAAAGGCACGAGCTACCAAGGGTTCTGGGTAGAGGCGGAGCTGTGGGAAATGGTCATGGATGCGTATCAGAATACGTCCGACCCCGCGTTGAAAGCGACGCTGCGCCAGCAAATCGACGACGTCTTCGACGGAACCGTCGCCAGCTACGGGCCGGATTGGACGAATAACCATTTCAATGACGATATCATGTGGTGGGCGATGGCCAGCGCGCGCGCTTACGACATTACCAAAGAGCAGCGGTTTCTGGACAAGGCGAAATATTATTTCGATTTCGTCTACGACACGCAGTGGGACGACGACTTCGCGAACGGCGGCATCTGGTGGATGAACAGCGATCATTCGACCAAGAACGCCTGCATCAACTTCCCTGCCGCCGAAGCCGCCGTTTATCTATATAACGTCACGAAGGACGATCATTACCTAGACGCCGCGACCCGCATCTATCGCTGGGGCAAAACGGTGTTGACCGACGGAAACGGCAAAGTATTCGACCGGATCGAAGTGAAGAACGGCACCGCTCCGGACGCGACGCACTACAATCAAGGGACGTTCATCGGCGCGGCGGTAGGCTTGTACAATATTACCGGCAACAGCGTGTACCTGGACGATGCGGTGAAAGCGGCCTCCTTCACGGAAAGCCATCTGGTCGACGCGAACGGCGTACTGGGCTACGAAGGGCCAAACGGAGATCTTAAAGGCGGCAAGACGATCCTGCTCCGCAATCTGGCCTACCTGCAGCAAGCGCTCGAGCAAGATTCCCATGGCCATAACGCCGCGTTCGCCGACCAGTTCAATAACTGGCTGTCGTTCAATGCTAATTTGGCTTGGCATAACCGCAACGCGAACAATATCGTGGACGGCAACTGGGCGGGTCAGCTGGTCTCCGGCACGTATGAATCCTGGTCGTCCGCGGCAGCCGTAGAAGCGCTAACCGTCTTGCGGCCAGGCAGCGCGAATCTTCATGATACCGTGCGAAATCCTTATGTCAGAACCGAAGCGGAATCGTATGCGATCGGCAGCGGATTCGGCTTGGAAGGCAGCGGCGACGGCACGCTCCAATTGGGCGGCATCCAACCTGGCGGCTATGTCGCCATGAAGAACGTAGATTTCGGCTCCACGGGCGCAACCGGCTTCATTGCCAGAGTGTCGAGCGCGACGGGCGGCGGAAACATCGAAGTCCATCTCGATTCGCTGTCCGGTCCGAAAGCCGGTACGCTGAACGTGCAGGGAACGGGCAGCTGGAATACATTCACCGATGCGGGCACAGTCCTTCGGGACGATCAAGGACAACCGACTACGATTACGGGCGTTCACGATGTCTATCTCGTCTTCGCGCGGACGAACGACGACTACCTGTTTAATTTGAATTGGTTCAAATTCACGCAGACGGACCCGACCAAGACGGACGCTTACGCCAGGCTGCAAGGCATCAACGCCGACGAAGTGTCGGGGTTGACCAAGAACACGGGCGCCGGCATTCTGGACGGCGTGAAGAACAACGCCTATGCCCTGTACAAAGGGATTGACTTCGGCACCGGTGCGGCAGCCGGCATTACGGCGCATATCGCCAGCGGCAATCAAGGCGGATCGATCGAAGTGAAACTGGACAGCCTGAGCGGTCCTACGGCAGGCTCGATCGACGTTCCGGCGCTGAATAGTTGGGATAACTGGGTCGACATCATGGCGAATATCGATGATACGCTGGCAACCGGCGTCCATGACGTTTATCTTGTTTTCCACGGCAAAGACGGCTCGGATTATCCGAGCAACCTAGGCTGGTTCACCTTTACGACGGTGAAGGGTAAATCGCGCGATGCCTTCGGCAAGCTGGAGGCCGAGGACTTTACGGGCGGTACCGGCTTCGGAACGGAGAACGGCGGCGGGCAAACGTATCTGGCAGGCATCAACGCGGCGAATGCGCCTTATGCCATGTACAACTATATTGATTTCGGGACGACAAGCCCGACCCAATTCACGGTCAATGCGGCAAGCGACACGAGCGGCGGTTCGATCGAAGTCCGGCTCGACAGCATGAACGGCCCGATCGTCGCGACCGATCAGGCGCCGGGAACCGGCGGCTGGCAGAACTTCGCGGTCTCCTCGGCGCCCGTCACGACGCCGGTTACCGGCAAGCATATCGTGTTCCTTTTATTCAAAGGCACTGACTACCTCTATAATGTAGATAAATTTACGTTCGGCGATCCGGCCGTCTTCACGGCCCCGGAAATCCCGCCGGTGACGGCACCGGACAGCGTGCCTCCGGGCGAAGTCGAGAACGTGCAGGTCATTCGCGATAACGGCTCCATCCAGCTGTATTGGGACGGCCCTTATGACATTGACGCGCAGAAAGTCGTGCTGAAGCCGGTGAGAAACGGACAGCCTGCTGGCGATGTATTGACGATCGGCAAAGGCATTCAAGGCGCTTTGTTAACCGGCCTTGGCGGGGATACCTCGAACCTCGCGATCGGCATTCAAGCGGTGGATGCATCGGGGAACGTATCGAAAGGCATGACCGTCAACCTGGCGGATTACCCTGCCTATACGCTGACGGCAGACGGCAAAACGCTGCAAGCCGGCGCCTCGATCGGAGATGATGCGCAGCTTCAATTCAAGGTGAAGGATAAGGCGGCATCCATCCAATCTGCCGGGATCGTGATCGACGGCACGACGTATGCCATTGCAGCCCCTGGCAAACAAAGCGTGGATATCGATTTGGCCGGCAATCTAGGCGCCAAGTCCGCCGTGATCACGATCGCGGACGCAGCCGGCAATCGCCTTCAGCAAACCGTAACGTTCAACGTCAGCGCCAGCATCCATTCGATGCAGCAGCTGCTCGACCGTTACAAACGCGCGGGGCAGCTGCGCGGGCCGCTGGTCCCGCAGCTGAACAACGATTTAGCGCAGGCGCAGCACCAGCTTGACGGCGGCAAAAAACCGCAGGCTGTCAAGGCGCTGCAGGATTTCGTGAAGCACTTGAATAACCAAGCCTTAAGCGGCTCGGTAGACAAGCAGGCAAAAGCTGTGCTGAATACGGATGCGGCTGCTGTTATCAAGTCGCTGCAATAATGAAGATGAAGACTCAGGAATCGCCTCTTAGGCGGTTGCTGAGTTTTCTTCGTTGTGGCCGCCAAGCATCGAATTGGCGCCATATGGCCGAAGTAGCGGATCAAGTGGCCGCGTATGGTAACTGCGCTCAGGTTCCCGCGGGGAGCGCCGGGAGCGCGGGTCCCGCGGGGTTCGCGGACTCAGATACTAAATAATACTAGCTGAACAGTGACGAAGCATCGTCTCTCCCTCCGCGAATCCGCTTGACGGCATTTCACCATCTCGCTTATCCTTGGACTGAACAAGGTGCTTATACGATTGTGAAACCGCTATCATCGATCAACTAAGACGATTCTCTATCTCTTGGCAATGGCCGACTATAGGAGGGAATGAATGATGCTGGATCAACGCAATTTGCCGGACATGCTGCTGACATTGGACGGCGAACGGATCGAGACGGCCGATCGCTGGCTGCAGCGCCGGCGGCCCGAGATTCTGGACTTGTTCCGCGAACACGTATACGGACGGGAAACCGTCGGACGTCCTTCGACCTTAGAATTCGATACGAAAGTCACGCCAAACATGCTTGGCGGCATCGCAGTCCGCAAGCAAGTGGACATTCGCTATGAAGGCGCGGGAGGAACGGGCAAGATCCGCTTGCTGATGTTCCTCCCGGACAACGGCCAGGAGCCTTGCCCGGCTTTCCTGCTTCTCAATAATCGAGGCGCGGCCCATATGGATCCGGAGCAGCAAGCTCCCTCCCCATTCTGGCCGGCGGAGCAAATCGTCGCTCGCGGCTATGCGGCGGTCGTCCTTGACGTCGAAGACGCAGATCCGGATTTCCACGATGGCTTCCGAAACGGCGTGCACGGCATTTTCGATCCGTCCACGGGCGAGCGTCCCGCGAACGCCTGGGGAACGATCGCAGCTTGGGCATGGTCCGCGAGCCGCGCAATGGATTATCTGGAAACGGATCCAGACATCGATGCCGCACGCGTTGCGGTCGTCGGTCATTCCCGCGGGGGCAAAGCCGCATTATGGGCAGGCGCCGTTGACGAACGCTTCGCGCTCGTCGTCAGCAACAATTCCGGCTGTACGGGCGCTGCGCTCTCCCGCGGCAAGAAGGGGGAAACGATACGGAATATTAACGATCAGTTTCCGCACTGGTTCAACGGAACCTACAAAACGTACAACGACCGGGAAGAGCATCTCCCCGTCGACCAGCATATGCTGCTCTCCCTCATCGCCCCGCGCCCGCTATACGTGGCAAGCGCTACGAATGACGAATGGGCCGATCCGCGTTCGGAGTTTCAGTCGCTCGTTCATGCCACTGCCGCATACCGGCTGTTCGGTTGCAAGGATTTAACGGAGATGAACTTCCCTCATCCTGAGGAACCTCTCCTGCGCGAGCGAATGGGCTACCACCTGCGAAGCGGGGAGCATGATTTGAAGCCGTACGATTGGGACAGGTTCATGGATTTTGCGGATCAAAATATCTAGACAGAAATGACCCGCAAGGCAGGCACTCTTGTCAAGTGTCCGTCTTGCGGGTCATCGTTCGCTCTGGCGACATGGCTCTACACCGAACCTACTATTGCCGGTTTTATCGTCTACTTTGATAGGTTAACATCGCGTTTGATAATAAACGCAGGGTGCGTCACATACTCCATGTAATTGACCGCTCCGTTAAAATCCAAATAAGCCTGATAACGAGCGCGCAGAGCGGGATGCGAAATGAAATCAAGCACGCGGTCTTTCGCCACCCAGCGGCTATCGGTCGTTTCGTCCGTAACCTCTACCAGCTCCCCGCCCACGGGTTTGCATACGAATTCGAAGATCACCTGCGTCGGAACATCCGTCACGCCGTCATACCATTTGAAAATCCCCGTATTCGAGCAGACGCCGACCAAGTAACCGACGGTGACGTCAATGCCGCTTTCCTCTTTGATCTCACGAACGACAGCATCGATCAGATTCTCTCCAACCTCCACTTGCCCGCCGGGACAAACCCAACCGCCGTCACGCGTTTTCACTAACAGAATATTGCCTTGACCGTCTTCCACGTACCCGCCCGCCGATACGATATGCGTTGGAAATGGCATGTTTGCGCGACCTCCTTATGGAATTGTCTGTCTATTTATTCCATTGGCTGCGGCCGCTTTCCTGCTTCGCTATTCAGTAAACATAGGCACTCCTGCGCCTTAACTCCTCCATACCACCCGAGCTAAAGAATCGTACCAACCTTATTGCTGGATTTTGCGGCCGATTTGGATTCTAACGAATCCTACACACCTTATTCAACTTCATTGCACTGATTTCAGCTAGTTTTTGCATGATTTCGCATCCATAAGCTTTTCTGGGTTCGTTAGATTTCGAATGGGCGTCAAAACTTCCAAATAACGCCTGCTCGATTCGTTACAGAAAAAGCCCACTTATATCGAATGCATGAATCACATGATATATACTAATTTCTGAAAGGCACGTCCTACCTGACATTGTCCGTCGTACAGGCAAAGGGAAGCCAAGGTGGACACGGAGTCATCTTCGAAAATCCGCTGCTTACGAACACGCTGCCGGCATCGGCTCAAGCGGACAGCGCCGCGCTGGCCACTGTCGGATTGGCGGGTTACAGCGACGACGACGACGTTCATTACGGCGGATGGGGATCGTCCCCTTTTGAGAAGAGCGACGGAACGCTCGTAGCACGCGGATACGGACTCGATGCGTACTACAGTTCCACGACTGACATGTACGGGAACTTCTTCATCGGCGACTATAATTACAATGCGCTCGAAACCAACGTATCCATCGATAATAAGTGGCGCACGGGGGACTTCGGAAAATCGATTATCGTGATTTATGCCGATGGCAAAACCATCTATAAACGCGAATTCTCGAACGCCACGCCGGTCCAACACGTACTCGCCCGTATTCCGTCCGGCACGAAATATCTGAAGATGCGGGTCGTGCAGAGCAGGGGAAGCAAAGGCAGCCATGCCGTTATTTTCGAAAATCCCGTACTGCTTAATAAACCCGTCTCGCCCATACTGAAGGCCTCCCAAGTAAAAGTCACGAAAAATAAGGGAAAAGCGGACACGGTATCGGTGAGCGGTCTTGGCAAAACGGATTCGTTTAATATCTATGACGCTAAAGGAAACCTGCTTGGCTTATCCTCCAAAGGCGCAACGACGCTTAGCATTAAGCAGGTTGGCACGAAAGCCGGCACGCTCTATGTGACGAGAACGCAAGACGGCATGCTGGAAAGCAGCAAGACGGCCGTTTCGTTCAAAGGCGAATAAACGGCCGATTAACGAGATCACTTATATCGTTCAATAAAAAACGGGGTATGCCCCAACGGAACACGCGCCTCGCTAGTTAAAATAAAACACCTCCAAAGTTATGCCCCCATGTCTAGAGACATGGCGGACAACTTCGGAGGTGTTTTTGCTTGGTCGGATTAGTCGGCTGCCTACGCCGCTAACCTATCGCTGTCCCATTCCTCACCGGTTCATCCGGCCTGAGCAGCACGACGTCGCCTTCTTCCGGGACGCCGCCCAAGACGAGCGCCTCGGATACGAATCCGGCGATCCGGCGCGGCGGAAAATTGACGACGGCGACGACTTGGCTCCCGACTAGTCCCTCCGCGTCGTATCGCTGCGTAATCTGCGCCGACGACCGCTTCACGCCGAGATCGCCGAAATCGATGGTTAATTTGATGGCCGGCTTGCGCGCTTCCGGGAACGGCTCCGCCTGAATAACGGTGCCGACGCGTATGTCCAATTGCATAAAATCTTCGATCGTTGCCATGTTTGCTCTCCCTTAATCACACGATATTCAAAGCAGCTATCTATCCAGTATCGCCAAAAACCCGCTCTACCGCAAGGAAGAGCAGGTGTAAGGGGCCGATACAAGCATCTGCACTAGCCGTTCCGCCTCGCCCTATTCAACTACAACGCACCAAAAAAAAGACCGCCGGCATCAAAGCCGGCAGCCTTCCCTTCGCTCATATCGCATCACATCGCGTTAAAGCGATTTCATTTCACCCGGAAACGGAAGTCCGCAGCCGCTGCACGAGGGATGACCCCGAATTCAGCCGTGATGGCTATCCGTTTTCTTGTACGCGGACGGGGATTGGCCCGTGTACTTCTTGAATTTGGCATGGAAGTAGTCGACATTCGCATAACCGACCTTTTCCGCCGCCTGTCGTACTTTCACGCCTTCGGACAGCAGTTGAATGGCCTTGGCGATCCGGACGCGATCCAGGTACGTATTGAAGGAATCGCCCGTATGGTTCTTGAACAGCTTCCCCAAGTAACCGCTGTTATAGCTGAACATCTCGGCCAGCGTTTCCAGCCTGAGCTGCTCCACGTAATGGCGCTCGATGTAATCCGTCATCCGCCGCACGATCGGCTGCGTACCGGAAGTGCCCAGCTGCTGCGGCAGCTCCTGCAAGCCGGCCTCCAGCTCCTTCATCAATGCGGGCAAATGCTGCTGCTTATAAGCCGCCGCGATTAATCCGTTATGCTCCTGCGCGGAGAATCCTTCATGGAGCGTATCGAGCTCCGCCAACACGAAGGTCAACAGCTGCGCGATCGACGTAGTTACGTACGCGCGCGAGCTGTTCCAGGCGGCGATCAATGATACTGCCCCCTCCAAGCTTGCGCTGATGCCCGAATCGTTCCCGGCATCGATGACCCGGCTGAGCCGTCGCGCAAGTCCCGCAAGGTCGGGCTCCGCCGGAATGCCTGTCCCTTGGCCGCCGTTCTTCATACTCGAACTCGAACTCGAACTCGAACTCGAACTCGAACTCGAACTCGAACATGACGAGGTCCCGGCCGCGGCGCCCGCTGCATCCTCGCCAAGATGCGCTGCATTCCCGTCTGCATCCGCGTCCGCTTCCGCTTGTGCGCATGCAGCCCGGCCGAGCAGCGCAGGCGGCCCGTCGTATATGCGGCCCGGCTCCAGCAAGAAGCGATGCCGCATCAGCTCGCGCGCCGCGACGAGCGAAGCGCGGACCGTTTCCACGTCCGACGCCTGAGTGCCGACCACGGCGGTGTAGCGATCCTCGCCGCCCGCTGCCTCCGCAAGCAGCTGCGCAGCAAGGCATCCGCCGCTCGCTTCTCCGCCGGCAGCCTTGCCTGCACTTGCACTTGCACCTGCACTTGCACCTGCGGATTCCGGCAGCAGCCAGCCGACGCCGGGCTTCGCGTCGATGACGACCCCCAAACCTTCGCGCTCGGCAGCCTCCGCCAGCCGCTGCCGGAAGCCGCTCTCGCTAATCGGCGCATCGTCGTCCTCTTCCAGCTCGACCAACAGCATACGGCAATTGACCGCACCAGCCTCCGGAGCATCCCTTCCGCTAATGAGCGCAGCAATATCGCACGCGTCTCCCGCCGAGCCGTCGAGCAGTCCCGCAAGCGCTTCCTCGCGGGCCCGTAACCCCCCGCCGCTCGCGGACTTCTCCGCGTTCAGCGAGGCGGCGATCCGCCGCGCGTAATCTTCCAGCTCTTCTTCGTTCACCGGCTTCAGCATATAACCTTCGATCCCGAAGCGAATGGCTTGCTGCGCGTAGGCAAAATCGGCATGGCCGCTTAAGATCAGCACCCGGCAGCGGCTGTCGCTGCGGCGAATTTCTTCGAGCAGCTCCAGACCGTTCTTCCGCGGCATCCGAATATCGATCAGCATCAGATCGGGAGCCAGCTCCCCGTGCAGCCGCAAGCCTTCTTCCCCGTTCCGCGCCGTCCCCGCGACGCGAAACCCGATGTCTTCCCAATCGATCAGCGAAGCCATTCCCTCGCGTATCGCCGGCTCGTCATCCACGATGACTAAAGTATACATGGTCGTTCCCCTCCTCGCCGGGCAGCCGGAACGTAATGCTCGTTCCTTCGTTTTCCCGGCTCTCGATCTTCAGTCCGCTATCCTCTCCGAATGTCAGCTTCAACCGCTGATGAACATTGCGCAGCCCGATCCGATGCTGCTTCTCCTCGTCCGTGTCGTCGAGCGAACGCCTTACTTCCTCCAGCCGTTCCGCGCTCATGCCGATGCCGTTATCTTCGACCGCGACCTGCAGCGTCCCGTCCTCCAGCCGCTGCGTCGTTATCCCGATCCGGCCGCCTTCTCCTGCCTCTTCCAGTCCATGCACGACCGCATTTTCCACCAGGGGCTGGATGATTAGCGGCGGAATGAGCGCGCTCTGCGCCCCTTCGTCCAGCTCCATGCTGAACGTCAACCGATCGCCTCCGTAACGGAATTGCTGAATCTCCAAGTAATACCGCACGATCTCCAGCTCCTGGCCCAGCGGTATGCTGCGCGAGCCAATTTCAATATTATTGCGGATTAGCCTGCCGAGCATGCGGACAACGGACGCGATATCCTTTTCCCCCTTCATGTGGATCCGCATGCGGATCGATTCAAGGGCATTGAACAGGAAATGCGGGTTGATCTGGCTGGCCATCATCTTCAGCTTAATATCCTTCTGCGCCAGCTCCAGCTGCGACTGCCTGCGGTTCGAGTCTTCTACTTCCTCCAACAGCCTGCGAATATTCGCGAGCATCGTATTGAATTGCCTGGACAGCAGGGCGATTTCGTCATTCCCCCGAATGTCCGATACCACCGTCAAATCCCCTTTGCCCGCGCGGCTCAAGTTCCGGTACAGCGTCAGCGTCCGCTTCGTCAACACCGAAGACATGAAATAAATAAGCACGAGGGCGATGACCATGCTCACGAGCAGCACCGTAAACCCGAGCTGCGCAACCCGATTCGCCCCGCCGACGATCGTTTCGACCGCGAACAGCGAGACGATTCGGAGCCCCGTCTCGCTCGAATGCGGCATCAAATCTTCAATGACGACCTGATACTGCTTGCCTTCGAAGCTCATCCGGTACGTGCCCTGCCCTTTGTGGGCCAGGTCGGGAAAATTCAGCCAGGACAAATTCCTCCCGATCCAGCTTCTGTCCTTGGCCGCTACGATGTTGTTCCCCGAATCGAGAATCATCGTATCGTAAGGCTCCTGGCTCAGCATCGTATTGAACAACTGCTGGTTGACGTCGATGACGAGCACGCCGGCAGTCTTGTATTCGGGGAAATTGATCCGCCGCACCAAGCTGAGCGACCGTTCGCCCTGCTTCGTCTCGTTGGACATCAAGCGCCAATTAATCTGCTCGCTGTCGTTGACGCTGCGGTACCAGTCGGTTTGCCGGATTTCCGGCGTCGCATGCAGAAAATCCCAATTCTCCAACAGCGTCTCGTTCGTCGTATAGAACCGGATCCCGTCGATCTCGCGGTACAGCTGCACCGCGTTCTTGAAGCTGTTGAATTCCCAGAGCGCCTGCACGGATTCGAACACGGTGTCGTACCGCGTGTTGACGAGATTTTTCAAAGACGTGCTTATGAGATAATCGTCCGACAGATCGAGCGGAATGCGCAAAATATCCGATGTCTGCGTCCGGATCTTGTCCACGTTGTTGGTCGTCTGCTTCGTCGCCTGCTCGAGCACGTTATTGCGGTACGCGGCCGTAAGGAAAATACCGACGAACAGCACCGGGATCAGAACGACGATAAAAAAAGCAAAAAACAACTGATTTTTCAACCGCAAATTGTTGAAGCTGAACCTGCTTGCCAATCGGCTCGCCGCCTTCCGCATTGCCCCGGCCTTCTCTCTGCTAATCTCGTCCCGCGAGAACGGCAGAAACAGTCTGCCCGCATGGCGGAACAGACTGTTCTATTGGTTTACCGCTTGTTTGCCCCCGGCGTTCCCGTTTCCGGGTCCCCCGGGCTCAGTAGGTCAAACGGTTCGCGCTTTCCTTAACCTTGCCATTGCTTGACGCGGTCCTGGATTGCTTTGGTGTACATTTGCTCCATTTTTTTCGTGCCGACATCATCCAGCTGCTTCAGCATGTTGTCGTACACCTTGTCGAAATCGGCCGGTTTCGCGAGGACCGCTTCCGGAATCTTCTTCCAGATAATGTCTTCGGCCTTCTTGAAGATGACGCTGTAATCGGAATCCGTCGGAGCCGGCGTATTCCATGCTGCGCCGTAAGCACGCACTTTAAACTCGCTCTCTTTCGGGAACAGGTCTTTCCACGTCGTCGCGCTGTACGCTTTCAGCGTATCTTTCTCCGCTTGCGTGTAGCCGGCTACGATTTGATCCGGGAAGTTCGTCGTATAATAGCTGCCTGTCGAATCTTTCACGCCGTCGCCGTAGTGCGCGCTGAAAATATTGTATAAGCCGATGCCCGTTTCTTTCGTGAATGCGGAGTTGTCTTCCGTCTTGCGCTTCTGCACGTCGGCCGGAATGGTGCGGATACCGTTCTCGATCGAGTAATCCGTGCCTTCAATGCCCCAGTTGCGAAGCACTTGGCCTTCGTCGGAAGCCAGATAGTCCAGGAATTTGATCGCGCGGACCGGATCTTTACAGGACGTCGTAATGCCAATGCCCCAGCCAGCCATGAATCCCGTAGGCGCGAAGGAATGATCCTTGTAATCCGCGGACAGCGTTACAGGCAAGTGAGCGTACGTGTATGCGCCGTTGTCTTTGGTCTTGAGCGAATTCTCCGCGTCGGAGTAGCCCCACTCCTGGTCGATCAGACCGAGTACGCGGCCGCTGGCGATCTTCGATTTGTACTGGTCGCTCTTCTGTACGAACGCTTCTTTATCCAGCAAGCCTTCGTTGAACAATTTGTTCATCCAGCGGAAATATTCGCGCTCTTCCGGACGTTTGATATGAAGGGAAGCTTCATACGTATCCTGGTTAATATAGTATTCACCGTCATCCGGCAGGCCAGTCGCTTCAAATGCCGGATTCGTGCCGGTGATCATGATGCGCCAATCGTCGGTGTCCAGCGTCAGCGGAATCGTCGGCTTGCCGTCCGTCGTCGGGTTTTTGGCAACGTAATCTTTAAGCGCTTTCTCGTAATCGTCAAGCGTATTGATTTTCGGATAGCCCAGCTCTTTCAGCACGCGCTGCTGCAGCTCGAAGCCGCCGCCGGCGTCGAAATACGTCGTGTCTACCGCGTCATTCGATGGAAGTACATAGATCGATTGATCGTCGTTGCTGTATTTCAGGCGCTGCATGTAGTCGCCGTATACTTTCTTCAAGTTCGGCGCGTATTTGTTGATCAGGTCGGTCAAATCGATCATCGCGCCGGCGTCGACGAGCTTGTCGATGTCGCCTTTGGCGAACACGAGATCCGGGTACTCGCCGCTTGCCGCCATCAGCGAGATTTTATCTGTGCCGCCGCCCGTAACCGCATACTCGGCTTTGATCGTAACGCCGGTTTTCTTCGTGATTTCTTTGCCGATTTCGTCCTGCATATTGTTCCAGTTCGGGCTTGCATCCGCGCCGAAGAACGAGAAGGTTACCGGCTTGGTGCTCTCTTGATTGTTACCGGCAGCGGCATTATTGGCCGTGCCTGCACCTGCATTGCTCGTGTTATTCGCGTTGTTGGCGCTGCTTCCGCAGCCTGCGGTGATGACAATCGTGCCGGCCAGGATTAGCGCGGCTGCTGTGCGTGGCTTTCTCATCTGTGATCGTTTCAAGATAATTGCCTCCCATAATATGATCGTGAATTCCCCTTGCGCTCATACGAGATCTCTATTTAGAACGAGCCTGCAGCCCGGCTAAATCATGCCAATAGGAACAGCTTTCGTGCCGGCCCTTCCGGGAAGGACCTGTTCTAGCAAATTAGGTAATTAAGACTTGACGGCGCCAAGCGTCATGCCGCCTACGAAATAACGCTGCAAGAACGGGTATACGACAAGAATCGGAACGGTAACGACCATCGTGATGGCCATCTTGATGGATTCCGGCGAGACTTGATTCATCAAGTCGGCCATGTCATTGGTGCCGCCCCGCATCGACGATCCGCCTTGCTGCGTGCTCTGCAGCACCTTCATGAGCTCGTATTGCAGCGTCGTCCACTGCGTAGAGCCGTTATACAAGTACGTATCGAACCAGGAGTTCCATTGTCCGACCGCCAGGAAGAGCGCGATCGTAGCAAGCGCCGGCTTGCACAGCGGCAGAATGACTTTCCAGTATATCGTAAAGTCGTTGGCGCCATCCAGTTTGGCCGATTCCTGCAGCGCGTACGGCAAGCCGTCGATGAACGAGCGGATGACGAACACATTGAAGGCGCCGACCATGCCAGGCAGTACGTACACGTAGAAAGTACCGATCATGTGCAGGTCCCGCATCAGGATGTAGACGGGAATCAAACCGCCGGAGAAATACATCGTCAGCGCCAGGAATACCGAGACGAACCGGCGTGCCTGGAAGTCCGGCCGGCTGAGCGTGAAGGCCAGCATGGAGGCGCTAATTAAGCCAAGCAGCGTGCCGACGACCGTCCGCAGGGCCGACACTTTCAAGCCTTGCACCAGCCCGCTGTAATTCATGATGACTTTATAGTTCTGAAGCGAGAACTGCCTTGGCCAAATTTGAATGCCGCCCCGCACCGTATCCGAGGAATCGTTCAGCGAGATCGCCAGCACGTTCAGGAACGGATACAGCGTGACCGACAGCAGCAGCAGCATGATAATGATATTGATGACATCGAACGTCTTTTCGCCTCGGGTGGCGTTGAAAGCTCGGTTCATTGTGCGATTGCCTCCCTACATGATGCTTTCTTTGGTCACGCGCTTGAGCGTGCCGTTCGCGATGAACAGCAGCAGAATGCTGACCACGGAATTGAAGATGCCGATTGCCGTACCGAAGGAGAATCTCGCCATGCCGAGACCGTAATTAAGCGCATACAAGTCCAGCACCTCGGAGTAATCTTTGACCAAATTGTTGCCGAGCAGGAACTGCTTCTCGAAGCCGATTCCGATCAGATGGCCGATCGACATGATGAGCAGCACCGAGATCGTCGTCCGGATACCCGGCAAAGTGATATGCCACATTTGCTTGAAACGGTTCGCTCCGTCGACGCGGGATGCTTCGTACAGTTCGGGATCGATGCCGGTAATGGCGGCCAGATAGATGATGGCGTTCCAGCCCATTTCCTTCCACAGGTCCGACCCGGTCACGATGCCCCAGAACAGGTTCCCCTTCGCCATGAACTGGATCGGCTCATGAATGATGTGCAGCCACACCAGCAGGTTGTTGATCGCTCCGCCGTCGGTGGAGAGCATTTTGGAAATGATGCCGGCCACGACCACCCAAGATACGAAGTGAGGCAGATAGGAAACCGTCTGCACGGTACGTTTGAAAAACTTGCCTTTGAGGTCGTTCAGCAGCACCGCGAACACGATCGGTACGATAAACCCGGCAACGAGACCCATGATGCTCATCGCCAGCGTATTGCGCATGACGAGGTAAAACCGCTCGTCCGTGAACAGTTCATGAAAATGCTTGAACCCGACCCACTTCTGTTCGCCGAAGCTCTTGCCCGGCTTGAAATCTTGAAAGGCCATCGTCCAGCCCCACAAAGGCAGGTAACTGAATACGAACACCCAGATAACGAAAGGAATAGACATAAAGTACAAATACCGCTGTGATTTCATGACTTTCAAAAACCGGGTAAATCCGCCGCGAGCCGCTCGTTTCTCCGCGCCCAGTTTCAGCGAGCCCTGTTTTTCTGATAGCGTTTCCATCGTTAACCTCCTTCATTCGCACGGGTCTCGCCGCATGCTGCGCCGCCCAAGCTCCGTTCTTGCTGTACATTCATGTTAACGGATTCATAAAAATCATCCTACCAGTCAAATCAGACCAGTAATCATGTCAAAATCGGAGATTTGTGAAAGCGCACTCATGCAAATTACAATGTTCCGATTCGTTTGCGGGATCCGATCATTTTTTTGGCAGATTTAATCATGGCAGAAGGACCGGTCAGGTGTTGCCCTTCCGGTCCTTTGGTTTTGTAGGGAATGGGGAATTGCCATGGTGATGGCTGGCGATTTCGTCGATGAGCCGCGTTAGCGCCGGGGTCGCGGGGACCGCGTTAGCGCCGGGGTCGATGAGCCGCGTTAGCGGCGGTTAATGTAACGAATCCTACAAACCTTATTCATGTCTAAATCGGCTATTTATAAATCTAATGAATCTGACGCACGCTATTTATCGCGATATGTCCGTTTTCAGCCTGTTTTTGCTCATCTTTGCATGCATAAGCATTGCTGGATTCGTTAGCTATAGAAAATACGCCAAAACGTGAAATTAGCACCTCCTGGATTCGTTAGAAACTCTATCTCACTCGCATCGAGCGCAGATCCTTGCCGCATCAACTGGCAGCGATTCCAACTTGCTGAGCGAGTTGTTCACTCTTGCTACTATGTAGTCGCGATTGCCTTTTCACGCAGTGAGAAGGACGTCATTCGCCCAGCCCCGCATATCACCAGCAAGTACTCTGGGCAGCGCCTCCCGCTCCTGCAGTCCAAGCCGCTCCCTGCGGAAGCACAAGCTCCACGTGTACCGTTGTCCAAGCTTGCAAACCGCGGGCGGTTCGCGGAATCGGACAAGCTTCTCTTAGTCAGTCCGTCTCGACGGTCCAAATGGTCAACGATATGAAAGAAACGGCGCGCAATAGAATCATCGCCGCAAAATAGCGAAGCTCGACTCCAGGCAGCAAGCCTTCCACCGCATCCATACCTCAAAACAAAAAAACGCGGCGAGATCACCCGCCGCGTTCTGCCTATTACTTTTCGTTCAACGTCACCGTAAACTCCGAAGCTCCCGCTGCCGGCGTAATCCGGACGCCTTGCTCCGTCTGCTCGGCTGTCGCGTTCTCGGACGCCGCCGAAGCAATGCCGCGAAGCAGCAGCGACCATGGCTTGCTTGCGCCTTCAGCCGATACGCGCAGCTCGTTTCCGTGGCGAATGACGCGTACCGTCAGCACGGCTTCGCCGGTAGTCGCAGGGACGACCGCTTGAGCAGCTGCTCCGTCTGCGAGTTCGAAGGCGTGCAGCACTACGCCGTCCGCATAATCGTAATCCGGATGCTGTTCGTTCGCGCCGACCGCGATCAGGCTGTTCGGACGGGCAAGGACCGGCAGGCTGAAGTAGTCGTGCTGTTCTCTTACCCAGCCGCCGTCATAGGTGCGGCCCGTTTGAAAATCCGTCCAACGGCCTTCGCCCTGCGGCACGTAATAGTGCGCTTCGCCGGCGTCGTTGAAGATCGGAGCCACGAGCAGCGAGTCGCCGAGCATGTACTGCCGGTCGAGGAAATCGCAGGTCGGATCGTTCGCGAATTCCAGTACCATGGCCCGCATCGCCGGATAGCCTTGCTCCGCCGCTTGGACGGCCGCGCCGAACATGTACGGCATAAGCGTCGCCTTCAGTTTGGTGAAGTGACGAAGCACGTCGACCGCTTCTTCGTCGAACTGCCATGGCACCCGGTACGACGAGTTGCCGTGAAGCCGGCTATGGGTCGACAGCATGCCGAAAGCCGTCCAGCGCTTGTACAGATCCGGCGTTGCCGTGCTCTCGAAGCCGGAGATATCGTGACTCCAGAAGCCGAAGCCCGATGCCGTCAGCGACAGTCCGCCGCGCAGCGACTCCGCCATGGACGGATAGTTGGCCGAGCAGTCGCCGCCCCAGTGAACCGGGAACTTCTGGCCGCCGGCAGTCGCGGAACGGGCGAACAATGCCGCTTCGCCTTTGCCGAGCTTGCGTTCCAGCACCTCGAACACGGCTTGGTTGTACTGCTGGGTATAGTAATTGTGCATTTTGAACGGATCGGAGCCGTCATGGTACACCACGTCGGTCGGGATGCGCTCGCCGAAGTCTGTTTTGAAGCTGTCCACGCCCATATCGACCAGCTCTTCCAGCTTGCCTTGGAACCAGCCGACGGCCGCGGGATTCGTGAAATCGACGAGCGCCATGCCGGCTTGCCACATATCCCATTGCCAGACGTCATCCTTATTCCGCATCAAGAGATAGCCGTTCTCCATGCCTTCGTCGAACAGGTATGATTTCTGCGCGATGTACGGGTTGATCCAGACGCAGACTTTAAGCCCTTTTTCCTTCAGACGGGTCAGCATGCCCTTCGGATCGGGGAATACGGCCGGATCCCATTTGAGATCGGTCCACTGGTATTCCTTCATCCAGAAGCAGTCGAAATGGAATACGTGCAGCGGAAGATCCCGCTCCGCCATGCCGTCGATGAAGCTGTTGACGGTCGCTTCGTCGTAGCTCGTCGTGAACGACGTCGTCAGCCAGAGACCGAACGACCAAGCCGGAGGAAGCGCCGGACGTCCTGTCAGCTTTGTATAGTTGGCGAGCACTTCCTTCGGATTCGCGCCGCCGATAATGAAGTAGTCGAGCGCTTGTCCCGGAACCGAGAATTGCACGCGGGAAACGTTCTCCGATGCGATCTCGAAGGAGACATGCTCCGGATGGTTAACGAATACGCCGTAGCTGCGGTTGGACAGGTAGAACGGAACGTTCTTATAAGCCTGCTCGCTGGAGGTGCCGCCGTCTTCGTTCCAAATATCCACGACCTGTCCGTTCTTGACGAACGGCGTGAAGCGCTCGCCCAAGCCGTAGACATATTCGCCCACGCCGAGGTCAAGCTGCTCGCGCATGTAGGCTTCGCCGGCATCCGTACCGATGATAGCCGGCCCCTTGTAGGCGCTGCTCGTCAGCGGGCGGCCGCCGTAGTTGAAGTTCGCGCGCCAGTCCGCGCCTTTCTTGAACGCTACGTTCAGCGCGCCGCTGGTCAACTGCCAGCCTGCTTCGTCTTCCGTCACGACCGGCGAGAATCCGGCATCGGCATCAAGCTGAAAATGCGGCCCTTTGCGCTTCGTGCCCTTGTGGTGAATATATTGCACGCGAATGACGTCCGGCATCGGCGAGCTGTACACCGCGGTGAACAGCGTCGCGTTCAGCGTATCGCCCTTTGTCTTGACATGCTTCATGGCAGCGTAAACGGTCAGCTCGCCTGCGCCAACTTCCACGTCGCGGATTTCGACCGGATTTTGCAGCTGAACGCCTTTGCGGACGCCCCAGTAACCATCGGTAAATTTCATATGTTTTGCCTCCTAATTGTTATACGAGAATGCGGTTTCATCATCTACATCTAATAATATTGATAACCGGGGCAAATTTCTTATAAAATATTGATATATAATCGCACTATTTTGATAACCGGAGGGAGAACGCGTTGGATCGTCATACACTGAAGGAAAACCGCATCCATGGACTTCCAGCCTATCCCTTGTCCGTCTACGAGGTCGATCTGCCGGGACACCAGTCGAGCGTGGACTGCCATTGGCATGACGAGTGGGAGTGGATGCTCGTGACGGCCGGGCGCGGTCTGTTCCAAATCGGCGCCCATACCTATGAAGCGACCGCCGGGCAGACGCTGTTCATTCGCAGCGGCGAGCTGCACGCCGTCTACCGGATCGACGAAGAACCTTGCCGCTTCACCGCCATCGTCTTCGACGCCGAGCTGCTCGCCGGCTCCCGCTTCGACGTCATCCAAGAGCGCTATCTCGATCCGCTCCTCAAGAAGCGCCTCGAGCCTCCCCCGCTGCTCGCGGGAGACGAACCGTGGGAACGCGAGACGCGGGAGCTGCTGGACCGGGTGCTGCGGCTGAACGATGATCGTCAGGACGGTTACGAGCTCGATACCAAAGCGCTGCTGCTTATGGCGGCAGGCCGCTTATCGCTGCATGCCAAGGCACCGCTGACGTCCGGCCGGCCCGACGGCGACCATGCCAAGACGGAACGGCTGAAGACCGCGTTGAACGCCATTCACGAGCATTATGCGTCCAAGCTGACGTTGGGCTGGCTGTCGTCCGAGGCCGGGATGAGCGAAGGACATTTTTGCCGATTTTTCAAAAGCATGGTCCGCAAAAGCCCCACGGAATATATTAACGGCTACCGTGTCCGGATTGCCGCCAAGCTGCTCGAGAACGAGGACCGCAACGTGTCGGAGGTCGCGCTGGACGTCGGTTTCGAGAACCCGAGCTATTTCATCCGCGTCTTCAAGCAGCATCAGGGCTGCACCCCTGCGGCGTATAAGAAAATGATCGCGGGTCAGGCGTGAATGGCAGCTGCATAAGATGGAGCGGCAATCGGTGCGTTCTCCCCCAAAGCCCCAGGACTTCCTTACAACTTAGCGAGTTGGAGATGCGCGTAATAAAAAAGCAGATTGCGCTTCTCCTATACAAGCAAAGAGCCTTCAGAATCACGACGATTTCGTGAAACTGAGGGCTCTTCTGGCAGCGGCCGTGCTGTTGACGCAGCTGCGTTATAGAAATTGCTTAGCTCAATTCGTGCTGCAGCAGTCACTGTGACTGCGACTGGACTGTATTCTTCACGCAGAGGAGAGCAGCGAATTTTGTCGCCGCGTCCACTTTTTGCGCGCTCAAAACGCGTACAATGCGTATACCGCGCCCACTTCAGTAACGATGTCTTCCGGCGGAAGCGGTCTGCGGACACCGTCCGTTATGCCGTTCACCGCATTCAACCGTTACCGCATGTTACCCGTTCAACCGAACGATCCGCACGCCTTTAGCCGCAACCGTAATCCGGCCCGCCAGCTGCTCGCCCGCCAGCAGATCATGACCGCTGGCCGCCCCGAGGTCGACCGCGGCTTCGCCCGCAGCATGGTTGAGCAGGAAGAGGAAGCGCTGGCCGTCTTTCGAGCGAACCGTCACTTCAAGGTCGGCAGGCGCATCGGCGATCGGCGCTTCAATGCCGTTGTCTTGAACCAAGCCGCGGATAAAATCATCCATGAACGCCTGATCCGGACTCGTCGCCACGTACCAGGCGCGGCCTTTGCCGAACGCGTTCACGGTCAATGCGGGCATGCCGCGGTAGAAGTCATCGCCGTATTCCGCGACCACTTCCGCGCCTTCGGCGTGAATGAGGTCGCATAGGATGCCGCATCCGTATTCGCCCGACAGCGCGCCGCGTTCTCCCTTCATGACGATCCGGTTGCGCTGCTCCGGCAGCAGGGCGTCGATCTCTTCCGCCCAGATGCCGAGCACCTTGCGCAGCTCGCCGGGGTAGCCGCCCAGCGTCACGATGTCGTTCTCGTTCACGATGCCGCTGAAGAACGTCGTGACGAACGTGCCTCCGGCTGCGACGAACGCCTCGACCTTCTGCGCAAAACCCGGACGCAGCATGTACAGAACCGGCGCGATAACGATCTTGTACTTATCCAGCGCTTCCTCCACGCTGATCATATCCGCCGCGATATGACGCTTATAGAGCGCATCATAGAACTTGTGCACTTCGTTCACGTATTTCAGCGCGACCGTCGGACCGCTCGACAGCTCCGTCGCCCAGCGGTTCTGCCAATCGTAGACGATGGCGACCTGCGATTCCAGGCGCGAATCCAGCAGCGCGTCGCCCAATCCGCCCAGCTCCCGGCCCAATTCCGCGACTTCGCGGAACACGCGCGTGTGCTCATGGCCGACATGCTCGATGACGGCGCCGTGATACTTCTCGCAAGCCCCTACGGATCTGCGGAGCTGGAAGAACAGCACCGTGTCCGCGCCGCGGGCTACGGCCTGATAGCTCCAGAGGCGCATGACGCCAGGACGCTTGAGGGAATTGTAAGCCTGCCAATTCTGCTGGCTCGGCGTCTGTTCCATCAGCATGAACGGCTGGCCGCTCTTCAGCCCGCGCATCAAGTCATGCGTCATCGCCGTGAAGCTCGCAGGCGTATCGAGACTCGGATAATTGTCCCAGGAGACGATATCCATGTGCTTCGCCCACTCGAAATAATCGAGCTCCGGATAGAAGCCCATCAAGTTCGTCGTCACCGGAATGTGAGGCGTACGCGCTTTAACTTCGTTGTATTCCATTTTATAGCAAGCCAGCAGGCTGTCCGATTGGAAGCGGCGGTAATCCAGCGAAATGCCTTGGAAATTCGTGCGGTGACCGCCCCATTCCTCGCTCAGCTCGTTCGGCACCGGAATTTCGTTCCAATCATAGAACGCGTGGCCCCAGAAGCGCGTGTTCCAAGCGCGGTTCAGCGCGTCGATCGTCTCGTATTTGTCGCGCAGCCAGCCGTGGAAGGCATTCGCGCAATTGTCGCAGTAACAGTAACCGCCGTATTCATTGGAAATATGCCAAATCAGAAGGGCAGGATGGTCCTTGTAACGATCCGCCAGCTTGCCGGCAAGCGCGGACGCGTACTTCCGGTAAGTCGGGCTATTCGGGCATGAATTGTGACGACCGCCGAATGCGCGCTTGCGTCCTTGATAATCTACGCGCAGCACGTCGGGATGGCGCTTCGCCATCCATGCAGGATGCGCCCCCGTTCCGGTCGCGAGGCAAACGCCGATCCCTTGCGCGTGCAGCAGTTCCATCTGCTCGTCCAGCCAGGCAAAATCATACGTCTCCTCGTCCGGCTGGTCCAGCGCCCAGCTGAATACGTTGATCGTGGCCACGTCGATGCCGGCCAATTTGAACATCCGATGATCCTCGGACCATGTTTCGCGATCCCATTGCTCGGGGTTGTAGTCCCCGCCGTACCATATTTTCGGAAGCTTCTCGTTAATCATGCCAGCGCACATCCTTTGTCGCCGCCAAGCGATCGCCGGGATTATCTCCCATTCCTTTCGCAAAGTCGGCATATAATGATATTTCCATTGTAGTGGCGACTCGTTATAATCGAAATATAAATAATTTCCCCGCCTATATAATAATCTTGCACCTCCTATTAATATACAGTCCCGGCAGAAGCATCCCATGAAAGGAGCGGTCTATCCCATGCTGATCGAATACGAAGAAACGCTTGCCACGGAGCATCGCCGGTACGTCGCCGCCGCCACCCAGGCGCAGACGCTGCCGCTGTATCTGGAGAGCATCGGCTTTAACCCGGCACAGGAGCCTATTCAACGTCGGAACGGCTATCCGCTTTATCACTGGCTGGAAACCGTAGAAGGCGAGGGGGACGTCCGGTTTCATGGCCGGGCCCTGACGCTTCCTCCGGGATCGGGAATTCTGCTCATGCCGGGCGAGCCGCACGAATACCGGCGGTCCGCGGACATCTGGCGGACCCGTTACGTCACCTTCGGAGGCGCGGCAGCTCCGGGCATGCTGGAATCGCTCGGCATGTCCGCCTCCGCCTCCTATCGCTGGGAGGCGGATTCGCCAATGGCCGGGATGCTGCCCGCCTTGCTGGCAGAAGCGGCGCGCGGCGGCGATGTGTTCGGTCTGGACGCTTCCCGCGGCGTCTACGGTTTCCTGCTGACACTGTGGAAATTCGGTCAGGCGCGCCAGGGGAGCGGCATTTCGCAGAGCTTGCAGCGGATCGCCCCGCTGCTGGAATGGCTGGAAGCGAGTCTGCAGGACCCGTCGTTGAATCTAGGCAGCATGTCCGAGCATAGCAGCCTGTCCCCGCGCCGGCTGAACACGCTTTTCCATCAATTATTCGGCCTCTCGCCTTATGCGTACCTGCTCCAGCTGCGAATCCGCCGCTCCCAAGAGCTGCTCGTCAGCCGATCCGGACGGACGGTCGCCCAGATCGGACAAGACGTCGGCTTCCGCGATGCCAGCCATTTCGTCGCTACCTTCAGGCGGCATACGGGCGAGACGCCGGAGCGATTCCGACTGCGGTAATCAGCAGCGCGAACAACAAAAAGACCCTGTTCCTAAGAACAAGGTCTTCACAACGAACTACTTTGCTTTTTCAGCTTTCCGCTATCCTAACTACTCCGTCATCCAACTCCGTTCAGCCGGATTTACTTCGTCATCGGATACATCGGCATCTGAAGGGCCGGCGCTTGTTCCGGCTCGCTCGCGTTGCTGAATTTATTGACTTCTTCCTTCAGCCCCAGCATGCGCTGATCCAGCATCCCGATCATATCGGCCGTCGCTTTAAGCTGCTCGCGAATGGAAGCCGGCATATCGTCGTGGAATTGATAATAGATTTTGTGCTCCAGGCTGGCCCAGAAATCCATGGCGATCGTGCGAAGCTGAATCTCGACCGTCACATGCTCCGTCCGATCCGAGAGGAAGATCGGAATGCGAATGATCATATGCAGGCTCTGATAGCCGTTCGGCTTCGGGTTCTTGATATAATCCTTCTCCTCGATCACTTCCACGTCGCCTTGGCTGCGAATCATATCGTATACCCGGTACACGTCCGTCGTGAAGGAGCAGATGACTCTGACCCCCGCAATGTCGCGGATATGCTCGGCGGCGTTCTCTTTGGACACTTCGAGCCCTTTGCGCTGCAGCTTCTCGACGATCCCCTCGGGCGATTTGATCCGCGTCTTCACATGCTCGATCGGATTGTAATTCTGAATAAACTGCAGCTCTTCGTTCAGAATCGTCAGCTTCGTGCTGATTTCGTCGAGCGCGAATTTATAGCTCATGAGCATTTTCGCCCATTCCATGACCATTTGCTTGTCCATCATGATTTCTTCACTCCCGTTGCATTCGTCTATGCCTGTTATAGAATCGGTGACAGCAGCCTTACGCAAGACTCCCGGAAACGCTGAAGCCTGGAACGCCGCTGGTATTCGTCATACGTCAATTCCGTGCATTCCTGCATATCCTCTTCGAATATACGTTTCAATCGCAGCGCCGTTTCCGTATCGTAGAGAATCGCGTTGACCTCGAAGTTCAGCTTGAAGCTCCGGATATCGACATTCGCCGTTCCGACGGATGCCACGCAGCCGTCCACGACGATCGTTTTCGCATGGAGGAAGCCTTTCTCGTAGAGGTAGCACTTCATGCCTTCCTCTAACAGCTCCCCTAAATAGGAAAAGGTTGCCCAATAAACCATTTTGTGATCCGGCTTGCTCGGCAGCATGATCCGGACGTCGATGCCGGACAGAACGGCCAGCTTAAGGGCGTTCAGCAAGCTTTCGTCCGGGATAAAATAAGGCGTTTGCATGTAAATGGTCTTTTTCGCGGAATGGATCATTTTGATATACGCATTCTTGATTTGCTCGAGCGTCTGATCGGGTCCGCTGGAGACGATTTGAATGCCCGTCGTGCCCGTATTCGCCGCCGGCGGGAACAGATCCAGCACCTCGCGGCTCATGGAAGTGTGACTCGCCAAATTCCAGTCCATCATGTAATGCGCCTGCATCTGCAGCACGGCATAACCGGTAATACGCAGATGCGTGTCGCGCCAATAGCCGAATCTTTTGTTGCGGCCCATATACTCGTCCCCGACATTGAAGCCGCCGATGTAGCCGATTTGGCCGTCGATGATAACGAGCTTGCGATGATTGCGGTAATTGACGCGAAAATTCAAGTAAGGGATTTTGGACGGGAAGAAATACGCGATCTCTCCGCCGGCCTGAACGAGCCGGCTGAAAAATTCCCGCTTCAGCAGCGAACTGCCGATATCGTCCACGAGGAATCGAACCTTCACGCCCTGCTTTGCCTTCTCGGTCAATGCGTCGACGAGACGGTTGCCGATCTCATCGTTATGGACGATGTAATACATCAAGTGAATATGATGGCTGGCGCGCTCGATATCCGCGAACAGCGCCTCGAATTTGTCGGGACCGTTCGTGTAAATATCGACCTTGTTGTTCTGCGTGTAGAGCGCGAATCCGCTGGTCAAATTCATATAGATGAGATCCGCGTATTGCGCGGCCGAGTCATCGTGAAACACGATCCGGTGATCCCGAAACTCCCGCCGCTGCTGCTCGATGAGCGCCGTCATCGTCTCCTTCGTGCGCTTGTTCAGCTTGTACAGCTTCTTCTTGCTTAAGTTCTGCCCGAATACCAAATACACCACGAACCCGACGGCCGGCAGAAACAACAGCACCATCAGCCAGGCCCAAGTCACCCCGACATTGCGCCGCTCCAAGAACATGACCGCGATCGCGAGCGGAATATTGATAATGGTAATGATCGTTACGAAATTCGAAAAGATAAAGTCCTTCATGGTCGGTTCTCCTCAGTTAGGCGGATGCAAACGAATCGGAACGCTTGGCGCCAGTACCAGTATAACCCATACGGGCCCCATGAGGAAAATACCCCCGATGCCCGACTCCAAAACGCGCGAAAAAAAGTGCAGCTTCCCGGCTTTCGAGAAACTGCACTTGATTCGTCGCTTTACCTTATCCCGTAACCCGGCACGGCCGATTTGACCGCAGTCGCTTTGCTTTCCGCGCCGCTGTCATTCACTGCCGAGACTTTGTAATAGTACCGCGCGCCGATTGCGGCCGTCGTATCCGTGAACGTCGTACCGCTTACTTTGGCGTTCAAGGTCTCGAAATTGCCGTTATCGGCGGTCGAGCGCATCACTTTATATCCTGTTGCGCCTTTAACCGCAGTCCAACTGAGAACCACTTTCCCGCTGCCGACGTTTGTCGTTGCATCGAAATTCCCGGGAACGGGCAATAACACAATTTGGCCAACGTCGGGCAAATGAATAGGCACGGTGTCTATGATATCGATGTTCTCTTTCGGAACATACACGACATTGCTTGGAGCGCTGATTCCGCCTCTGTCCCCCGCCGTGACTCTATAGCTGAAGCCTCTGATGAACGAAGTCGATGGATCGGTATACGTCGTGCCGCTGACATTAGCGGCTATCGTCTTAAAGTCCGTGCCGGTTCCGTCAGCCCGCTGCACGTCGTACCCTACGAGCCCGCCGACATCGTCCCACTTCAGAACGACGCCAGATTCGCCCCTTACCGCGGTTAAATTTTGAGGTGCCGGCGGCGGCTGCATGGTGACCGCGACCTTAATCGTATTGGAAGGAATGCTCTCGCCGTTTTCGTTCACGGCCGTTACTTGGTAGTAGTAGGTCTTGCCGATGGCAGCGGTCGTGTCCTTATACTTCGTATCCGCAAGGTTCGCGCGTCTCACGGCGAACGGACCGCCGGGCGATTCCGAGCGCTTCACGGTATAGCTCGCTGCATCGCCGACCGCGTCCCAGCTCAGCTGTACATCGGTTCGATTGATGATGACTTCATTATACTTGCCAGCCGTGCCTCTCACGCCGGATAACTGGAATTTCAAATTACCGGGAGGCTTCGGCGGCGGACAATTGAGGTCGTACTGGAAGAGCCGATAGTTCGCGTCGACCACGTTTTTCCTGAAATCATCGGATGCTACCCAAACATCGTAGCCTGCAATGACATCCAGTCGGAGAAAAGCGTCAACGGCGATCGCATCGCATCTTCCCTGTTCATAATTGCGATAATATCCTGCCTTAATGCCTGGATACAGGTCGATGCCGGCATACGCGATATCCAGCAGCGTAAGCGTCAATTGAACATCCGGACCGGCGGCCAGGCTGGCATTTGCCTTGGTGTCCACGTTCAACGCTGCCGTGTTCGTCGTGTTGTTGATCTGATGCAAGCCGTTGCCGGACGAGAGGCTGAAGCCTTCTTCCAGATGGAATTTGTCATTGAAGTCGACGACGATCGTCGCCCTGAAATCAGGATCGATTCTAAGAAAAAGCTGTCCTTTGACGAAGACGCCGGTAAAGACGGGCACATAAAAAGGCGTCGTGAGCGGAATCATCTTGGGCTCGTTCAGCGCACCGTTGCCCGTATCCGCTACGACATGCACGTTCGTCGTGACGTCTCCGATCAGCACGAGCGACGAATAGAAATCGAGATCAATATCGAACCAATCGATATCGATATCCAATCCGATGTCCGCTTTGACCCCCAAGTTGCAGAAGTTCATGTTGGCGTCGAGCGTAACGCCTTGGACATAGGCATGGTTCATGCCGATGTTCATGCACGGCAAGGTCACGGACGTGCTCTGCGCGGCGACCTCGTTCGCCTTGATGGTCACCGACGAATCGATCGGCTTCAGCATCTTCGGATTAATCGCTTCCGTGGTGCTGATATCGAGTTTGGAGAACACCTCGCGCGGCTTGGGCACGGATGTTTTGACGACCAGCGCGCCGTTCTCCTTGCTAAGGGATACCACTTTCTTCGCGACGCCGCCGTAATACTTGTCATTGGGAGGCAGGACGAACACATCGCCGACGTTTAATTTCAAATTCGGATCTTTAATGACCCAAGTAACGGCATCTCTTTTCGAATAATCCGTGCTCTTGCTTTGCTTGACTTCGGGCTTGTATTCGACGATTTTGCGCGAGCCTCCCGGTGTCGACGCAGGCTGCTGCCCCGGAGAATAATGCAGGGCTCTCACCAACATGACTGCCGCTTCCGCCCGGGTCGAATTATTCCCGCCTTTGAAATTGCCGTCCGGGTAGCCTTGAATAATGCCCGATTGCAGCGCGGCTTCGATCAAGTCGCGATTCAGCTTCAGGCTCGCTTGATCCTTCAGCTGGCCGAGCAAATTCTCTTCCGTTTGCGGCGGCAGCTGCAGTGCCCTTACGATCCAAACCGCCATTTCATAACGCGTAATGGGCTGGGACGGTTTAAAACCGTCCGGAAAGTCGGCGAGCAGCAATATGCCGTTCGATAAGCCTGCGGCAATATATGGCGCAGACCAACGCTTCGGATCGACATCCTTGAACGGAACGTCGGCGGACGCATGGGGAAGCTTCCGCAGCTCGACGAGCATCTTCAGGAACTGCTCCCGCGTGACTTTGCCCGAAGGCTTGAACGTTCCGTCTTCGAACCCGGCCACGATGTTCGCTGCGGCAAGCTCCATGATTTCGTTATACGCCCAGTGGGTCTTAATATCGCTGAAGGAAGGTGGTTTGGACTGCTCCGGCTGGCCTGCTCCGCTATTGCCGTTATCACCAGCATAGGCTGAAACACCAGCTGGATCCGCAAGGTCGGCAGGATCGCCAGCAGCGGCTGCATCGAGCGTTGGAGCAATGACGCTGAACAGCATGAGGAACATGGATAAGAAGAGCAATGTCTTACGGCTTCTCTTAAACATTCGAACGCACCTCCCGATTTCAATTAGAAGCGAGCAAAGCAACTCTCTTGACCGACGCTTAGCTGATTTGCTGCAACGTGCTCCCTCCTATCGCATGGAAATAGAAACCGAGGCTAGCTAGCTGATAAGCAAGCATGCATAAACAAGACCAAGAGTATGCAGGGACGCGAGTTGGCATGTCAGATTCAGAGAAAGCATGCGGTCGGAGTCGGCGCCGGAACGCCTAGCGAACAACTTGTATTTCGAAGCGTGCGAACGTCTGGAAGCAATTGCTATATTGAAGCGCGCGAGTGTTAGTAGTGGTATGTATCTGAAAATGGAAGGCATTTCTGACGATCGATGATTTTGCATTACACGTCGGATGTATAGAATCACCGGCAATTCGTTCGGGGAGTGGAACCGAGAGGCTGCTTGGCCGGAGCGATCAAGCCTCGACATGTCGCGCTTCATTGCGAAGTCGCTGCATTTGATTGAGGGGGGAGAGTCTATGCATAGGTGGCTGGACTTCTGGTCGGTTACAGCATATGGGCTAATGATGTAATTATTCGTGATAGGGATGATTTATCCTGTTTGGACCGCCGCGGTTAATGATTCAGCATGGGCTGTCGTCGGTTAGCAGCATCGCACATGTAGTGCGCGTAGTGCACTTCTTGGCTCGTATTCACTGGTTTTTCACCCCTGATGATTCGTGCCCCCTCCTCGTTTCAATTAAATAAGGCTGCCCCCTCGATAAAATCGGGTGAACAGCCTGTGCTTCAGAACCTATTTCGTATACGAACCATCAGCCCAAAGCGCCTATCCGCATGCCTCAGCAATCGAGGCCCATTTCCCTAACACTTCCGTTTCCGCCTTACAAATACCGCATCAAATTACTCACCACATGCTCCAAATGTTCTTTCATCCGCTGGCCGGCCAGCGCCGCATCCCGGTCGCAGACCGCTTCGAAGATCGCCAGATGCTCGCGGTACAGCCGCTCGGCAACGGATTGGTTGGCGTAGATTTCAACGCGCCGGATGTCGCGGATGACGATCTCCAGCTGGCCGACGATCGATTCGAACAAGCGCACCATGATGGAATTATGCGTCGCTTTGGCCATATTCAGGTGAAAAAGCAAATCCGTCCGCTCGCCTTCCAGATCGTCGCCGATCGCCGCTTCCATCTCCAGCATCAGCTTGCGAAGCAGCTCGATATCCGCGTCGTTCGCTTTCTCCGCGGCAATGGATGCATTCGCGACCTCCAGCGACTGCCTCGCTTCCAGCAGCTCGAGCAGCGTCTCGCGGTTCATGCGCAGCTGTTGGAGCTCGGGCAGCTCCACCGGCGCAGGCGCGCTGCTGATGACGCGGCAGCCGCCGCCTTGGCGGATTTCGATGAAGCCCATCGCCTTCAAGGCGCTCAGCGCCTCCCTCGTCGTCGAGCGTCCGACGCCGAACTGCTCGGACATCTCCTTCGTCGAAGGCAGCTTGTCGCCGACCTTCAGTTTGCCATCCAGGATCAGCTGCTTCAGCTGCTCGGCGATTTCTTCGTAATGGTTTCGTTTCGATAGACGGGTGATTTCCATAGCTGAAGCTCCTTTACTACGCGTCGTACGGCTGCGCGGCGCCCGGCCTGCTACCCGACGATCAGCGTATAGACGACGCCGGGGCCGTGAACGCCGATCGTCAAGTCGTTCTCGATATCGGCCGAACGGCTAGGTCCCGATATGAAATGAATGCCCGCCGGGAGATTCTCTCTCCCCGCGCGGTCGAAGTTGATCAGAATCTGTCCCAGCCGCGTGTGCAGCCGCTCGATCGGGATGATGACCATCAGCACCGTCGGCAACAAGCTGACGGAACGGCCTTTATCCTTCGAAGACAGCACCGTCACGGAACCCGTGTACGCAGCCGCGTAATCCGCGATGACGACGCCGAAATCCGCTTCCGCGGCGCGCGCTTTCCAATGCTCCTCCGGATCGCTGTTCCAGACGGAGAACGACGCATCCGGAATCGCGCCTTCCAGATCCAGCGCGTCCAGCTCGGGCTGGTTCTGGCGGATGATGTACCGCGCGCTCATCTCTGCCGCTTTGCCGGCGATAAAAGCACGCGCCTCCTCCATCGATGCGAGACGCTCCGAATGCCCCCCGGCCGCCTTGAAGTTCGCCCTGAACTTCTCGACCCGCTCGTCAACCGGCCATTCAAACGCATTCCAGAAATCCGGAGCGCCCCGGAACGGATGCGCCGGCGGTTCCGATACGCGCGGTCTCCGCAGTTTGCCCGATATGCCGTCAATGAAGCCAGCTTGCTTGGCGCGGGACTTCGCCTCCATGTCGGCAAGCCACGCTTGGTGTTCCTCGGATTTAGCCATGATGCCCGTGACCTCCTTTGCCCGCCGCGCGGTCTTTCACGATCTGTTCCATCCGGTCCTTCATGGCCGGATCCATGTCCTGCAGTCCATGCCGGATCTCTTCTTCCATCGTCTTCCACTGCTGGCGGAACGATTGCTTCGGCAAACTCGGCGCCACGCGGTACGTGTTCCAGCCTTTCAGCGGGCCGATCTTCAACCGGATGCCCCCGTCGCGAACGACGAGCTTCTGGCCGAGCTGACCGAGCTTGACCGCGGCGCCGTACCGCTTCGCATTGGACATGACGGCCGCGAAGCCTTTCATCCCGAGCGCTTCCAGCTTGTCGCCTCGTCCTGCTTCCAGCTTGCGCCGGCGGAGGTAGATCAGCATCTCATGCAGCGGAATCTTCACCGGGCAGGCTTCATAGCAGGCCCCGCACAGACTCGAAGCATTCGCGATATCGTCCCATTCCGCGACGTTCTTCTTCAGCGCCGGGGTCAGCACCGCGCCGATCGGTCCGCTGTACGTACCGCCGTAGGCATGGCCGCCGATATGGCGGTACACCGGGCAGGCGTTCAAGCACGCGCCGCAGCGGATGCAATTCAGCAGCTCTTGGAATTCCGGATCCCCCAGCTGAAGCGAGCGTCCGTTGTCCACGATGATGATGTGCATCTCTTCCGGTCCGTCGGCATCGACTGCGCGGCGCGGTCCGGTAATGCCGGACATGTACACCGTCAGCTTCTGGCCCGTGGCCGAACGCGGCAGCAGCGTCGCCATCACTTCCAAGTCCGCGAAGGACGGGATGATGCGTTCCATGCCCATGAGCGTAATTTGCGTTTTCGGCACCGTCGTTACCATCCGGGCATTGCCTTCGTTCTCGAACAACACCATCGAGCCCGTCTCGGCTATGGCGAAATTGCAGCCGGTCATGCCGATGTCCGCTTCCAGGAATTTCTCCCGCAGCTTGCGGCGCACGAAGCCCGCCAGCACCTGCGTATCCGGCGCCAGCGTCTCGCCAGCGTCGGCCGACAGCAGCTCCGCGATCTGGTAACGGTTCTTGTGAATCGCCGGAATGATAATATGCGACGGCGTCTCGCCTGCCAACTGAATGATATATTCGCCGAGGTCCGTCTCGATCGCTTCGACGCCGATTCCCTCGAGCGCATGGTTAAGATGCAGCTCCTCGGTCACCATCGACTTCGATTTCACGACCGTCTTCGCTTCCGCATGCTTCGCGATGTCCAGCGAAATCTTCACGGCATCCGCCGCCGTATCCGCAAAATGCACGTGCACGCCGTTCGCCCGCGCGTTGTCCGCGAACAAATTCAAATAATAATCCAAATGCGCGATCGTATGCAAACGGATCTGCCGTCCGCGTTCGCGCCAATCGTCCCAGTTGCCGTGATCGGCTGCCGCGTTTTCCTTGCCGCTGCGCAGGCGCTCCGTCGTGAATTTGACCGCTTTCCGCAGAAAATCGTTATTCAGCGCCAGCTCCGCGCGCTCCTTGACGGTCGCCCCGCCAGCATGCGTTCCCGTTCCGCTCATGCGCCCTTCACTCCTTCATATAGAAGTTCCGCCAGATGCATGACGCGCACCGGCTTGTCGCGATAACGCAAATTGCCCGCAATGTTCATCAGGCATGCCATGTCGAGCCCGACGAGCACTTCGGCTTCGGTCTCCAGCACGTGGTCGGTCTTCTCCGTCACCATCGCGCCCGAAATATCGGACATCTTGACCGCGAACGTACCGCCGAACCCGCAGCAATCGTTGGCGAACGGAAGCGGGATCAGCTCCATGCCGTCCACTTGCTCCATCAGCATGAGCGGCTCTTCCTTCACGCCGAGCAACCGGCTGCCGTGACACGAAGGATGGTATGTCACCTTGTGCGGGAAATGCGCGCCGACGTCGGTTACGCCCAGCACCTGGACGAGAAACTGCGAGAATTCGTACGATTTCTCCTGGAGCTTAAGCGCTTTCGCCAGCATGACGGGGTCGTTCTCGAACAGCTTCGGATAATGATGAATCATGCCGGTGCAGGAACCCGACGGCGAAATGACAAAGTCGGCATGCTCGAACGCCGCGATGATCGTGCTCGCCGTTTCGCGCGCTTCTTTCCAGTAGCCGCTGTTGAACGCAGGCTGACCGCAGCAGGTTTGCACGGTCGGAAATTCCAGCGTGACGCCGTATTTCGCTAGCAGACGCACCATCGCTTCCCCGACGCGAGGGTACAGCGCATCGCTCAAACAAGTAATAAACAAGGACACTTTCACGGTATCCGGCACCTCTCTCCAAGTAGGTTGCATACCCGAGCAGCGATATGTCGCGACCAAGGTAGGTTGCATGCCCGAGCAGCGATATGTCGCGACCAGGGTAGGTTGCATACCCGAGCAGCGATATGTCGCGACCAGGGCAGGTTGCATACCCGAGCAGCGAACAACGTTCGCGACCAGGGGTGATCTATGATTATCATTTTATCAGGTTGTCAGACATGTTGACAATACATAATCCGCCGCTTCCGTAAAAATAGGCGCGGCGTTCTGCTGCTGCCGTTCCGTTATGATCGCGATCTTTGAGCGGGATGAAGAGCAACGGATTGAGAAATAAAGCAACCGGCCGAGAAATCGCAGATCGTAAAGAAAGATCGTCTCGAACAAGCAGGATAGTTCCTTCATAAAGCGTATTGTATTTACTTAGTGGTCGTAATCGGGGGCTTACGCGATGGAACGACAAGATGATTAGGAATGGATTGGACTGAGAAGCGCGGTGACATTGCAGTGCTTCGACCCGCTGTCCGTCATGGCCTTTGGTGAATGTTGGTGGCGGTGGGCGGTGGCCTTGGCGGTGGCCTTGGCGGTGGCGGAGGGCGGTGGCGGTGGGCGGTGGCCTTGGCGGTGGCCTTGGCGGTGGCGGAGGGCGGTGGCGGTTGGCGGCGGCCTTGGCGGTGGCGGGACGTGACAGTGTCGATGTCCCCAACCATGCCTATGAATCTGAATCGCTCTGTCTACGGCTAACGAATCGTATCGTGCTTATATGCTCGAAAATCGATGCAAATTTGTTCTAACGAACTTCAGCGTCGTTATGACATGGGGAATACGCGAAAACAGGCTGAATGGCGGGCTTTTGCAGGAAATAGCGCTCGTGGAATTCGTTAGAAATTTAAAACGATGTGTTTTGACCAAATAAGGCTCGTGGGATTCGTTAGGTGGTGGCAGCATGCGTCAGGTGGTGGCACCATTCGTTTGGTGGTGGCACCATTCGTTTGGTGTCGGCAGCATGCGTCAGGTGGTGGCACCATTCGTTTGGTGTCGGCAGCATGCGTCAGGTGGTGGCAGCATGCGTCAGGTGGTGGCACCATTCGTTTGGTGTCGGCAGCATTCGTTAGATGTCGGCAGCATTCGTTAGATGTCGGCACCATTTGTTAGGGGTCGGCAGCATCGGCTCAGCACCCGTTCTGTTCAGGTATCAACACTAGCACAGCTCAGGAAACGGCATAGCTCCGGTTTGCAGTCCGCAACATTAGCTTTCAGCAATCGTTGACCGTATAAATCCTACTATGAACAGGAGCAAACGACATGACCGGAAAGATCAAACCTGCGTTTCAGCTCATTATGGCGGCCCTGATGGCGACCGTCCTGCTTGTCGGCTGCGATAACGCTGCCGATGCCAAGTATCGAGGACCGAGCCTGTCGGGCTATAAGCTCTACAAAGACTACTCGTTCGGCACGAAACGCAAGGTGAACAGTTTGGACGCGCTCTCGAAAGATTTCAATCCGTACGGCATCGCCGGCACGATCGTCATCAACAATGAATGGCAGATCTATCAGCCGATCAACGCGACCAACCATGTACTGACCGCCAATTCCTTGGATTTGACGGCACTCGCGAATCTTGGCGGAGTCAAGCAAGGCGGTATCAGCAGCGGACAAATCGCCACGAAAGAAACGTTCAGCCCTTCGAAGGGCAAGACCTATATCTTCCAGCTGCGCGCCAAAATTCCGAACGGCGCCGGAACTTGGCCGGCCTTCTGGATGTATTCGCCCGGCGGAGAGGGTTCGACCGATTCCGAAATCGATATTTTCGAATTCTTCAACTCCGAGAAGCAGAACGTTTACGACTGGACCGGCTACGACCATGGCGCCGGAGCAAGCGTCGATACCTTCAAGGTCACGGACACGAAAGGAATATGGCATCCGGGCACCGATTTCTCGGCCGATTACCATACGTACACGCTGATCTGGAAGGAAGGCCTGATCGAGAAATGGGTCGATGACACGAAGGTGAAGAGCACCAAATTCAAATGGTTCGGCCCGCCGCCTCAGGTCATCATCAACTTGGCGATCGGCGGCGGCCCGAACGCCGAACCGACTTCGGCCACGTTCCCGGCGAAGCTCAGCCTTGATTATTTCCGCGTCTATGTAAGCAAGTAACCGTCCATGCGAGCAAGCGAAAAAGGGATGAAGGGCATGCGCTTCATCCCTTTTTATCGTTCCGCCGCCGTATAACATCCGCCGTTGCTCGCCGGCGCTATCGCCGAATGCATTCGCCGCTCAACCTTAGAACCGGCATTTGACGAAACGACTCTTCGACCGATAGGGCGTATGATCACCCGCAACGCTTCTTCGTCATACGACGCTTACCGAAATCGACCGCTCCGCCAATGCGCCGAGCGTCTCCTGCGGCACGCGGCGGTCGGTGATGATGCGATGCACCTCGCCGAGCTCCGCCACGTGCGTAAACGCCTGGACGCCGAATTTGCTGGCGTCGGCCAGCAGGACGATATCGTCGGCCATGCCGAGCATTTTCTGCTTGATGCGCGCCTGCAGCTCGTTGGATTCGCTTATGCCGCGCTCCAGATGCACGCCTTTGCAGGAGAAGAACACCTTGTCGACGTGATACGCGTCAAGCGACCGCTCCGCGAGCGGACCGACGTAAGACAACGAACGCTGCGCAAGCGTGCCGCCCGTGGAAATGACCTCGATGCGCTCTTTGCCGCTCAGCTCCATCGCCACTTTAATGGAATTCGTCAGCACGGTCAGCGGCAGATCCGGCAGGATCGTTGCCATATACCAAGCGGTCGAGCTGGCATCCAGCAGGATGCGGTCCTTCGGACGGATCAGCTTCACCGCTTCCTCGGCAATGCGCCGCTTCTCTTCCGCATGGGTAATTTCGCGTTCCGCATACGGAATTTCCGGCTGCGAAGGCGCATCCTTCACGCTCACCGCGCCGCCATGAGAACGGCGGAGCCGGCCGGCCTGCTCAAGCCGGTCCAAATCGCGGCGGATCGTTTCTTCCGTCACCCGGCACAGCTCGCTCAGCTCCGTTACACGGATGCTGCCGCGTTCGTTTACCAGCCCAACGATTTTCTCATAGCGTTCTGCAACCAGCATAGTCAACCTCTTCCTCTTTCTGCGTGTTCGATTATGAAATGCCCGCCAATGCGCGGAACTTGCCGTACGCTTCTTCCCACTGCGCTCCGTCCCGCGGCTCGTAGACCGTGACCGGGAACGATTCGCGAATGACCTTGCGCGCTTCCCAAATATCCGAAAGCTCGCCCTGCGCGATCCATTGGACGACCAGATTACCTAATGCGCTGCCTTCTACCGGCCCGGCCCAGACCGGCTTGCCGATCGCGTTCGCCGCCCACTGGCACAGCAGCACGTTCTGAATGCCGCCGCCGACCATATGGAGACCGCTGAAGCTCTTGCCCGAGAGGCGCTCCGTTAATTCAAGCACATAACGGTATTTCAACGCAAGGCTTTCGAGTATGCAGCGCACCGTTTCGCCCGGCGTCTGCGGCGCGCGCTGTCCCGTGTCGGCGCAATATTTCGCAATGCGGGACGGCATGTCGCCTGGATGCAGGAACATCGGATCGTCCGGATCGATGAACGTCTGGAACGCCGGCGCCTTCTCCGCAAGCGCCACAAGCTCGGGGAAGCCGAACGAAAGTCCTTCTTTCTCCCACGTCCTGCGGGTCTCCTGAAGAATCCACAGGCCCATGATGTTCTTCAGCAGCCGGAACGTGCCACCGACGCCGCCTTCGTTCGTGAAGTTCAGCTCCTGCGCCAATTCGCCCATGATCGGGCGGTCGACTTCCGTCCCCATCAAGGACCACGTGCCGCAGCTTAAGTAGGCGAAATCCCGCTCGAGCGCCGGAACCGCGGCAACCGCCGCGCCCGTATCGTGCTCGGCGACCGCGTACACCGGAATCGTTCCGATACCCAGCTCTTCCGTAAGCGATGCCCGCGTCTGCCCGACTCGCGTTCCCGGCTGAACGACGGTTCCGAACAGCGCCGGCGATATGCCGATATCGCCAAGCAATTCCGCGTCCCAGCCGCCCTGAATCGGGTTATACAGCTGCGTCGTCGTCGCGTTCGAGAATTCGCTGAACATCTCGCCCGTCAGGAAGTAGCGAAGCAGATCCGGGATCATCAGGAAGTGTTCGGCCTGCTCCAGCAGCGGCGAATCCGCTTCCTTCAAGGCAGCCAGCTGATAGATCGTATTGAACGGCAGGAACTGAATGCCGCTCCGTCCGAAGATTCGTTCCGGCGTCAGCCTGGCCATCGTCCGCTCCATCACGCCGTCGGTATGGCGGTCGCGATAGTGGTAGGGATTGCCGAGCAGCTCGCCGTTTCGGCCGATAAAGCCGAAGTCAACGGCCCAGGAATCGATCGCCAGGCTGCTCGGCGTCTCGCCGGCATGCTTCGCTTTCAACAGTCCTTGCTTGATGTCGTGATAGATACGCAGAATGTCCCATTGCAGGCGGTCGCCGATCGCCACGGGATCATTGCCGAAACGATGGATTTCCTCCACCTCGATCGTACGGTTATTCAAACGGCCAAGCAGCGCTCTGCCGCTGCTTGCCCCAAGGTCGTAAGCCAATATGCTGGGCAAAGGAAATCCTCCTATACGTTCGTCTTTGCTGGAATGACGCTGGAATGACAAGACAAGACATCCGCCCGCACGCCGCATAAAACAAACCGCCGCGGACGTATCCGCAGCGGCAGCTTCTGCTTCGGCCGGGTGCTAATTCTTCGCCACGGCGGCTTCCGCACCGCGCTTCAGCAGCACGTCTTGCTCGTACGTTTTCACTTCGGCCAGCCACGCTTCGCGAACCGGCACGCCATGCTTGGCGCAATAGTAATCCCATACCGCGCCGAACGGATAGGACTTGAACTCTTCCTGCAGCGCGAGGCGCGTCGTGAAGTCGAACGCCAGCTCGGCTTTGCGAAGCTCTTCAACCGGATCCAAGAAGCCGCGAAGCAGCGCTTTGATCGTGTTGCGCGTGCCGATGACCCAAGCCGCGACGCGATTGATGCTGGCATCGAAGAAGTCCAGGCCGATATGGGTTTTGCCCAGCAGATCGCCGCGCACGAGCTCGCGCCCGATATCGATCAGCTCGTCGTCCAGCGTGACGACGTGATCGCTGTCCCAGCGCATTGGCCGGCTCACGTGGAGCAGGATGCCGTCGGCGAACAGGGACAAGGAGGACAGTTTATTCGAGATGACTTCCGTCGGATGGAAATGGCCCGCATCCAGACAGATCAGTTTGTTGTTGGCAATGCCGTAGCCCATGTAGAACTCGTGGGAACCGACCACGTACGCCTCGGAACCGAGACCGAACAGTTTGCTCTCGACCGCATCGAGGTGATGCGCAGGGTTCAGCTCTTCCGCGAATACTTCGTCGAGCGCATCCTTCAAACGCTGGCGCGGCGCCAGACGGTCGACCGGCACGTCCTTGAAGCCGTCCGGAATCCACACGTTCGTCACGCAGGTTTGTCCGAGCTGCTCGCCGAAGTAAGCGCCGATCTTCCGGGATGCTTTGCAATGGTCGATCCAGAATTGGCGAATGGCCGGATCCGGATGGCTCAGCGTGAAGCCGTCGGCCGACTTCTCGTGCGAGAAGCATGTCGGATTGAAATCGAGGCCAAGGCCTTGTTCTTGCGCCCAAGCTACCCATTTCTCGAAATGCTTCGGCTGCAGCTGATCCAGCTCCACTTTCTCGTCCGTATCCGCATAGATAGCATGCAGATTCACTTTGTGCTTGCCCGGAATGAGCGAGAACGCTTTCTCCAAATCGGAGCGAAGCTCCGCCGGCGTGCTTGCGGCGCCCGGATAGTTGCCCGTTACGGAGATGCCTCCTGTAAGCGCTTGATCATTATTCAGAAAGCCGCGGACGTCGTCGCCCTGCCAGCAGTGCATGGAGATTTTGATATCGGCAAGCTTCTCGAGCACGGCGTCGACGTCGATGCCGTGGCGTGCGTAGAGCGCCTTCGCCGCTTCGTAATTCGCAACAATACTTTGGTCCATGATCATTGCTCCTTCGCTCTTATTTGATAGGGTGAGCCATGACAGACATCAGCGCGTTCTCGGCCTGCGTAGCGTCCAGACGGCTGTACTGCACGATGACCGGCACATCGCTCAACACCTCGATCGCGTAAGGAACGCCCACCGGAATGGACGCTCCGTTCGCCGAGAGAGACGACGTGCGGATATGCTTCGTTCTTCTGCCGGGTACGACGGCCGAAATATGCTCAAGCGGATCGCGGTCTTCGAAAAATATCGTAATGTCCAGCCGCGCATCCTCGGAAGCGCAGTTCAGCACGCAGATGGATTCATGGCTCTCGTACGCGCCAGGCGCGCTCGTCGGCGGAATGAAGCCGTCCGGAATGATCCAATGTTTCTCGCCTCTAGCTTGATTCATCGTCCGCATCGTCCTCTCTTCTATTCCATTCACTTCAAGTCATTTCGATTAACGCGTGAAAGCAGCCGGTACGCCGCCATCGATCGTCATCATGCAGCCCGTCGTTTTGTCCGCCTTCGAAGAAGCGAAGAACGCGATGCCTTCCGCGATATCGCGCGGATAGATGTTCACGAGCAGCGTCGTGCGCTTGCGATAGTACTCTTCCAGTTGATCCGGCTCGATGCCGTAAGCCGCCGCGCGCTCGTTGCGCCAGTTGCTGTTCCAGATTGCCGAGCCTTGCAGGATCGCATCCGGCAGCACCGTGTTGACGCGGATGCCGAACTCGCCGCCTTCGGACGCGATGCAGCGTGCCAAGTGCGCTTCCAATCCTTTCGCCGCGCTGTACGCCGACGCGCTCTTGCCTGCATAGATCGAGTTCTTCGAGCCGATGAATACCATGTTGCCGCCGATAGCCTGTTCTTTCATCAGCTTGAACGCTTCGCGCGCCACGAGGAAATAGCCCGTGCCGAGCACGCTGATATTCAGGTTCCATTCTTTGAGCGACGTTTGATCGAACGGGCTCGAAGTCGCAAGACCCGCGTTGTTGACGACGATATCGAGGCCGCCGTAAGCGAGCGACGTTTCGCCGATTGCCGCCATAACCGCTTCTTCGCTCGTTACGTCCATCTTCACCGCGATCGCACGGCCTTCTCCGAACTTCTCGTTAATTTCGCCGGCTACGCGTTCCGCACCTTCCAGGTTCAGGTCGGCCAGCACCACGTGCGCGCCTTCGGATACGAGGCGTCGCGCCGTTTCGCTGCCGATGCCGCCCGCGCCGCCCGTGATGAACGCGACTTTGCGGGAGAATTCGGCTTCCGCCGGCGCAAGGGACAGCTTGTAAAGCTCAAGCGGCCAGTATTCGACGTTGAAGGATTCGTTCTCGCTCAGCGATACGAAATTGCCCAGCGCCGTCGCGCCGCGCATAACCGCGATCGCGCGATGGTAGAGGGCGCCGCTCACTTTGGAGTTGGACCAGCTCTTGCCCGTATTGATCATGCCGACGCCGGGAATCAGGATGACGCGCGGAGCCGTTTCGAAAATCACGTCGCCTTCGTTCTTGTTGCGCTCGAAGTAAGCTTCGTATTGTTTCTTGTAAGCAGCGACGCTTTCTTTCAGAATCGCCTTCAAGCCTTCGATATCGTTAGCGTCCGGCTTCCAGTCGATGAACAGCGGAACGACTTTCGTATGCACCAGATGATCCGGGCAAGCTGCGCCGACTTGGGACAGCTCCGCGGAATTGGCGCCGCCCACGAATGCGAGCACGTCGGCTTCGTCGTCGAACGTCAGGATGCTTTTCTTCACGTCGCTGACCGCTCCGCGAATGGTCGGCATGACTTGCGAAGCGATGCTTCTGCGAACGTCCGCATCCAGCGCGGGATGCTTCACGCCGCCGAACAGCTTCGTCTCATTGACGCGCGCTTCGATGAACGCTTCGGCTTCGCTGATGATCTTGATCGTCTGCGCGTAAGCTTCCTCGCTCGTTTCGCCCCATGTCACGAGACCGTGCTTCTCCATCAGAACGAGCTCGGCGTTCGGGTTGTCGAGCACGCCTTGCGCAATCATCTTCGACAGGGTGAAGCCCGGGCGTACGTAAGGCACCCAGACGAAGCGGTTGCCGAAAATCTCTTTCGCCAGCAGCTTGCCGTTGTCCGCGCAGCACAGGCTGATAATGGAATCCGGATGCGTATGGTCAACGTGCTTGAACGGAAGGAACGCGTGCAGGAGCGTCTCGATGGACGCGCGCGGATGCTTGCTGTCGATCATGCAGTGCGCCAGGTAAGCGACCATTTCCTCGTCCGGCATTTCGTCGCGTTCGAAGAGCGGACGGATGTCCTCCATGCGAAGACCCGTGAAATTGCCTGCTTTCATCGTCGCCAGGTCGGAACCGCTGCCTTTGACGTACATGACTTCGATATCGCGGCCGCGGAAATCCTTAACCGTCGTCTTGCTGGACGTATTGCCTCCGCCCCAGTTGCAAACGCGGCGATCCGTGCCGATGATGTTGGAACGATAAACGAGCTGTTCAAGTCCTCCTTGAAGCTCCGATGCCTTAGCGTGATCCCATAAGCTCTGTACCATTTGTTTACCTCCGAATGAGTGGGTATAAGTGCGTATGAACTCAGTTTAGCATGTTTGTTTGTTTTTGAATAGCCGATTCCAAACAAAAACAAAAACGATATCCGCGTTTCGGGGCAAAACAAAAACCCGATTCCGATGGGAACGGAACCGGGCCTTGCGGGCCGCACGGAGCTTGCCTGCCGCCGAACGATTAATCCTCGTAAAATAGACCGATGAACGTAATGATGATGCCCAACAGGATGCAAATAAACGCCGCGCTCGGAAAACGAATGCTGAAATCGATGATCTTGTTCGAAATCACGCCGAGCACGATAAACTGTCCGCCTAGAAACATGAGCTTCTTGCCCGTCAGTCGATGCCGAAATACGGTAAACGCCGCAATCAGCCCGAGGACGATTACGATTCCGATCAATGCGCTTATGAATAAGAATCCGTTCTCCGTCAGCTTGAAGAGCTTGTAATACGTCGGTTCGCTGCCCATCTTCGTCGCTCCTTTCGTCCCGCGCAGCCTTAACGGCCGCATCCGCCTATCATAGCGCAATTCCCAGATTTTTCAACCGATTCCTGTTTAACAATCGGCCTTATGGTTAATGAAAGGTAGAATCCTCCATTCATTTCAGCCATTCATTTCAGCGGCGCGCGTGAACGACGGCGCGAAAACGAAAAGGGAGTGAGCCTATGAAGAGAAGAACCTGGGGAATGACCTATACGGCTTTATTGTGCAGATTAATCCTGGACGAAAGCAAACTGGAAGCGCACGAGCGGCGTTCCGGCAGTGCTGGCTTGCAAGGCGAAGAGGAAGAAGCGGTCGCTTCCTGGACGGAATTGGACGGCAATGCCATGAAGACAGGCACCCGATAACAGGCACGCCAACGACAAACGCATCCCGCGCCGTCAATCGGCCGATCGAGATGCGTTTTTGTGCTGCCTATTCATTCCGTCAAACCCAGCTTCACGGCAAAGATAGCCGCTTGCGTACGATCCGCCAAGCCCAGCTTATCGAGCACATGGCTGACATGGGTTTTGACTGTCCGTTCCGTGATCGTCAGCGCATCGCCGATTTCTTTGTTGCTCTTGCCCTTGGCAATGTGCAGCAGCACCTCTTGCTCCCGCTTGGTCAAGTCCGCGAGCGGATCCAGGGCAGCAGCACCGGACTGCGCGCGGCCTTGCTCGGGAGCAGCCATGAGGTCCATCAACTGAACGGTCACGTTCGGATGAAGCTCCACCTGTCCTTGGAACACGCGCCGAATGGCGCGCGCCAGCTCGTCGGGCTCGACGTCTTTGAGCAGGTATCCGCGAGCCCCCGCACGAATGGCGGGCAGGACATGGTCCTGATCGGAGAAGGAAGTGAGCACGATGACCTTAATGTCCGGATGCGAGCTTTTCAATCGTCTGGTCGCTTCGATTCCATTAAGCATCGGCATGTTCAAATCCATCAGGACGATATCGGGCTGCAGCAGGGCTGCTTGCTCGAGCGTTTCAAAGCCCGTGGATGCTTCGCCGACCAAGGTCATGTCCGCCTGAGTGGCAAGAAACACATGCAGTCCTTTGCGGACCATCGCATGATCGTCGGCGAGCAGAAGTTTGATTGTCATCCTTACCATCCCCTCGTCAGCCGGATTAGCCGGATTAATGGATTGTCTGCATCGGAATGGCTGCCTCCACGACCGTTCCCTTGCTCGGAGAGCTTGTAACCGTCAACCGCCCGCCTAACGCCTCGGTTCGTTCCCGCATAATGCTCAGACCGATCGATTCATGCCGCGGACGCTTGCTTAGGCGCGCGATGCCGCGGCCGCTATCTGAGATCCGCAATACCGCCTGGTCCGCGTCCAAAGCCAGATACGCGTCCGCTGCCGAAACGCCGGCATGCTTGCACACGTTATTGAGCGCTTCCTGGCCGATGCGCCACAACGTCTCTTCGATCGAACGGGGTAACTCGCGCACGCCGGACAGCTGCGTGCTTACGCGAAGTCCAAGCTTCTCCCCATAGGTATGCAGGGCAGTCAGCAGTCCTGTCTCGAGCCCCGCCGGCCGAAGCTGCATGATGAGCTCACGCATCTCCTTCAATGCTTGCCGGGACAACGATTGCATGTCCTTGACCGCCATCCGGGCCGCATCCATCTCTTGTCCTGCCGCGGCCAACAGGCTATCCGTCCCTTTGGCCGTCATGGACAGCGAGAACAGCAGCTGGCACACCGAATCGTGCAAATCGCGCGCAAGCCGATTCCGCTCGTCCAGCCGGGCCAGTTCCCGCCGGTTCGTCTCCAGACTGGCGCTGTCGAGCGCAACGGCGAAATGCTCGCCAAGCGCTTCCAGCACCTCGCTTTCGATATCGAAATGCCCGCGCTCGCTGTCGCTGCCGACTACGATGATCCATGGCAGGCTCAGACCCGCGTTAGGCACGTGCACGGCCATCGCGTCCGCGAGCTTCAGCGGCGGCAAGCCAGACGGATTGGCCTGATTAGCCAGATGGGCCAGATCAGACGCAACTGTGCCCGCAGCGTTCGCGAAACGCTGTTTCTCTCCGATGCAGCGAAGCCATGCCGCACCTTCGGGAGGCAGATGCGTGAGTTCATGATTCAAGCGTCCATGCGCGTGGCTCGCGCGCACGATAAAGTCATCGCCGATTCGTTCCAGGACGGCTGCAAACGTCCATTCGAAATGCCCGGCGATCAGGGCGACCGCCTGTTCAGCCAGCTGAACGGAATCGGTATGCGTCATCGAAGCGATTCTCAGCAGCCTGCTGAAGGTGCCAAGCCGCTCGTACAAGTCCGCTCTGCGCTGTTCGGCCGCATACAATCGCATGCGCTCGACCGCGCCGCCGATCTGGAACGCCACCGCCTGCAGCAGCGCCAGCTCTTCGTCCGAGAAGTGCTCCTTCCCCGGCGCCGCGACGTTCAGCACGCCAACCCTGCGGCTGCCGGACCGCAGGGGCACCGTCGCATGGTGGGTAATGCCCAGCGTGTCTCCCCGGCGGCAGGCTTCAGCGTCCTCGAGCCTTTTGCAGCCCATAATGTTAACCGCGTTGTTCAGCCTGCCGTCCTTGTATCGGTCCATGCACCAGCATCGGCCCGCTTGCATCGGCTGCTTCTCCTCGGACAATAACGCGGGAGGCAAGCCGTAATCCGCGGCGAACACGTACTCCGGGCGACCGTCGCTCAGGAAGATCCAGCCTGTCGTGAGACCTGTCAGCTCCAGCAATTTTTCCAGCACGAGGGTGAGCATCGGGGTCAGATCGCCCGGCTGGTTGAGCGTCTCCGCAATGGTTTTGAGGGTGACGAGTTCATGCACGCGCGGTTCCTTGGTCAAGCTTGATCCCCCCTTTCTGCGGATATTGCCCTGCTTGCACATAACCGCATTCTGTTACATTCGCGCAACAAGCAGGCTTCTCCTGCGCTTTCGTCGTGCCGAGCGCCGGCGCTTCTTCACCACGATTCCGCCCTCTCCGCTATTTATCGAATTTCTTAAGTTCAACAAATTCAAGCCTTTCGCCGTTCAAGCCGTCAAGGAAGACATTGCTCCATCCATTCGCCAGAAGGCTCGGGCCTTCCACGAGGACACAGCCTGCATGCAGCAGAGGATCTATCGCGGCTCGCAAATCATCTACCTCGAACGCCATATGCGTCTGCAAGAGGCGGGCTCCCGTTGTCGGCGCCGCCGATGCCGAAGCTTCCGATTGCGAAGATGCCGATGCCAAAGCCGCCGGCTGAACCAGTTCCAATCGGGCCGCACCTAGCTTAAGGAATGCGATACGCTCCCCGTCGAGGAGCAGCCGCGATTCCGGCACGAAGCCGAGCAAGCGTTCATAGAAGGCGACGGACTGCTCCAAATCCTGCACCTCGAGAGAGAAATGGTGGACTCTCATCGTCCGGCCTCCCTTATATAATCACGTTGATATCTCCGAACTCATGCCACAGGTAGCCATATGCGATTGCTTCTTGATAGGCATCGTACAGCAGGCCGGGCTCGATGAATGCGGACAGCATCTCCAGATGGCTGGCTTCCGGCTCATGAAATCCGCTGATCAGCCCATCCACCACCCGAAGCGGCGTCGACGCCTCGATCATCAAATTCGTCCATCCGGACCCGGCAGCCGGCTCTCCATCCCGGCCTGCCGCGGATTCCAGCGCTCTAACGACCGTCGTGCCCGCCGCAACCACTCGGCCTCCTTCCTTCTTCGTCCGAATGATCGCGTCCGCCGTTTCCTTGGGTACCTCGTATTGCTCGAAATTGTTTCGCGGATCGGGATGTCCCCCTTCCTCGGGGATATAACTGAGCCCGGTATGCAATTGCACGTAAGCGATCCGGACCCCTTGGCGCTTCAGCTTGAAGAGCAGCTCCCAGCTGAACGCCCGTCCCGCGGACGGCATCTCGACCGAACCCGGAGCCGAAGCATAGACGGTCTGATAGTAATCCAGCTCCCACGGGTGCGAGATATATTCATAACGAATAGGTTCGGCATAGGCATACAGGTAGTCGGTCAACCGCGCTCCCTGCAGCGAGAATGCTATAGTGACCAAAGGCTGCGACGATGTCTCCGTTACCTCCGCCGTCACCTCGGCGGACAACAGCGGCTTGAAAGCAAAGCTGTCGCCCGGGAGGGGACGAAACTCTGTCGAAACGACGAGCGCCTGCCAGCTGCAATCATCCCTTCGACGGGCAAGCCGCACCTCGGTCCCCTCGCCAAGCACGACCCCGCCTCTTCGCCATTCGCCATGCAGCACGGCCGGGATCGTTCGACTCGCGTTCAATACGAGCAAATCCCCTTCCTTCATATGTTCATCCAGGCGATAAAATGAAGAATGCGATACGAACCCCGTCCGCCTGTTCAATACGAGCATTTTCACGTGATCGCGCCTTATTCCTCTTCGTTCAGGCGGCGCCGTCGCGTTCAGCTCCTCCGGCACATGAAACGAAGCCATTCTAGTCCGCTCGCTCATCGTCTTCCCCTCCTGTCGGCCATTCGAAACGCTGCGCCTGCAGACGCCGGCCATGAACGGCAGCGGATGCGTCGGAAGCCAAGTAGAGGAACACGTCCGTCACTTCGCTCGGATCCGCAAGCGCATAATCGCAATCCGGCACGGCCAAGGCATGCATAGCAGTATCCATTTCACCCGGATCGACCATATTGACGCGGATAGCCGTCTCCTGCACCTCATCCGCCCATGTTTCCGTCAGTCCTTCCAAAGCAAACTTGGAAATGCCGTAGGCTCCCCATCCCGCATATCCCGTCTGCCCCGCCTCGGAAGTCACATTGATGATCGATCCGCTTCCCCTCACGAGCATATTGGCGATCACGCGGCGAGTTACCAAGAACGGGCCGACCGCATTCACGCGCAGGACTTCGGCAAAGTCCTCCTCCGGATAGTCGAGCAGCAGAGGCATCGGACTCGGGCCAAGTATCGACGCATTGTTGACCAGCACATCGATTCCGCCGTATGCGGCCTCCGCCGCTGCTACGAATCGTTCGACGTCGCGGGATACGGACATATCCCCAGCGACCGCCAGCACCTCCGCTCCCAGCGCAGCCAATTCCTGCCGAACCTGAAGCAGCGACGTTTCTCCTCGCGCCGATATCGCAAGCTTAGCCCCGCTCCGTGCGAATTCAAGCGCGAGCGCCTTTCCTAACCCTCTTGAAGCACCCGTAATCATCACTGTTTTTCCTTGTAAGCCGAACATGGAACCCCTCCTCCGATTTGCGACGAACTTGCTTGGGTTCGTCATCCATGTTTTAATCATAGAGGTTCGCTGTGATTTCAGCGTCGGCACCAGGACTGAGCATCGGGCAGCAATTAGCTCCTTCTATGGATGAGCGTATTTACGACTTTAGGATGAGATTGTAGAATAAAACGAAGACGATGACGGATACGGAAACTTATAAAAGCTATGAACGAAGCATTTTAAACAGTTATGAACGAACAATTTTTTTGAATGAGGGGAATTTATGAACCGTAACGATTTTGTGCCGATTATCCTTGGCAGCGACGAGAACGCCTATGGCAACGTCAGACTTATCCATGAAACCTACCAGGTCAGACCGCTTCTGCTCTGCACGCGGCTGTTGATCCCGACCATGCATAGCAATTTGTTCGACCTCATCCGCATTGACGGCTTCGACCAAGAAGACGTCTTTCCCGGCGCGCTGCTGTCGATCTTGGAGAAGCACGCCGCACCGAACAAGAAGCTGATCGTCATTCCTTGCTCGGATTACTATGCCGGGATGCTGTCGCGTCACTATGACAAGTTCAAGGGACTGATCGCCAATCATTTCATATCGGGCGCGCTGCTCGATACGCTCGATACGAAGGACAAGTTCTACGAGCTGTGCGAACGTTTCGGCTTGGACTACCCGAAGACGGTCGTTTGCGGGCCGCATGAGCGCGAAGGCGCGTTGGAACGGATGGATTTTCAGTTCCCGATCGTCGTGAAGCCGGAGAACAGCAACGCCTATGAATACCTGCATTGCCACTTCGAAGGCAAGAAGAAGGTGTTCTTCTTCGACAACCGCGAAGATTATTTGACCATGGTCCGGAACATGAACACATCCGATTACAACGGCAAATTGATTCTGCAAGAGTTCATTCCCGGCGGCGACAGCGCGATGCGCGTCATCAACAGTTACTCCGACGACAACGGACAAGTGAAGATGATGTGTCTCGGCCAGCCCGTGCTCGAAGAGTACGCGCCGAAGACGCTCGGCAACTACGCCGCCATCATCAGCCGCTCCGACATGGACATCTACGAGAAGGTCAAAGCGTTCCTGGAGAAAATCGGGTATGTCGGATTTTCCAACATCGACATGAAGTTCGACTGCAGGACGGGCAAATACATGATGTTCGAAATCAATCCGCGGCTGGGAAGAAGCAGCTTGTTCGTCCGGGCCGCCGGGTTGAACATGCTCGAGGCGCTCATCAATCAGGTCGTATACGGCAAAGACGACGATGTCGTATACAGCAAAGCGACTGCGCTGTGGACGAATGTGCCCCGAACGGTATTGAAGCGCTATGTCACCGATCCTGCGCTGTCGGCCGAGATCAACCGGCTGTACGGCCAGAAGAAAGTCATCCGCTCGCTCTGGTACAACAAGGATCTGAACCTGAAGCGAATGCTGAGCGTGACTCGGTATGCCTACGGCCATATCAAGAATTACCGGCGCTATTACTTCGATAAAGGACAAGCTTCGTTTGCGGAGCTGCAAGAGTTGGGCGAATAAGAGACGCGTGCCGTTAGACGGACTCCAAGCTCGCGCGCTCTCGCCGGCTTGACGACTAAACGACGACGGGCCAGAGCGGTTGTTACCGCTCTGGCCCGTCGTTTTGCTATTCGTCCGCGATGATTCATTGCTGATGATGCTTCGTAATCGGCTCTGCACGGCGCTCACCGGTCATCGCTTAACCGTTCAAACTCTGTGATCTGCAGCCCTGGCGCAGCCTGCCGTTCGCGCATCTCGGTGAAGCCGAGCTTGCGGTACAGCCGCTTCGCCGGCAGGTTGGCCGAGCCGGTCGCCACGAGAAACGCCCGTCCTTCATTGGCGGCCAGGAGATCGCGCGCCAGCGCCTCCCCGATCCCTTGGCGAAAATAAGCCGGATTCACGACCAGACGGTGAATATCAACGATACCTCCGTCCGTCTTCCAAGCGATCGCCCCCGCCAGCTCGCCGTCCTCGCTAAACCAGCCTTTGAAGGTCTCGCCGCAATCTCTCAGCGTTGCCGCCGTGTCATGCAGGCCCGGTATACCGTCAAAACCGATTAGCTCCGCCTCTACTCGGTAAGCGGCATGCTGAACTTCGAGCAGCCGTTGCAGGAGCTCCGAATCATCGAGCGAAATTAGCCGTATCAGCGGATCCACTTCCTTCCGTTCATGCTAAGCCATTCAAGCGAATACGGACACCCGGATGCTTCTCTCAAGCGGCGATTCGTCCGAGACATTCCGGTCCAGCGCCAGCTTTTCCTTCAACGGCGACGTCCGGTTGCACATGAACCTGACATTGCCGCTGTGATTCTGGGAGGCGGCATGAATGAGGAACGGATGGCACAGGATCACGTCTCCCGCTTCTCCGGTCGTCTCCACCACCCGAAGCTGCGTCCCGTCCTCGTCGGCATAAGCGCTGTCCATGAAGGCGGCGTTCCGTTCTTCCGCGGTCTGCGGCTCGCCGGTCCGTCCCGCCAGCTTCGCGAAATACGGATGCTCGGAGAAGAATCCGCGGATGCCGTCGCCCAGCTCCATGCCTTCCGGATTCTTAGCCAAGTAACGGGCAACCGGCCGGTGCGAGCCTTCGACGACGAGCGTCCCGCCGCCTCGCGGACCGATGTCCGAGAAGAGGCACAAGCACAGCAGTCCTTGCTCCGGCGAATCAACGAAATGCTTGAAGTGAATGCCGTCCCAATGCCAGCCGGTCGTCGGCACAGCCCAAGGGTCGTCGCGGCCTACGAAGAAATTGATCGGCCACCAGCCCCAGCCCGGCAGCCGGTCGGGATCGGTCTCGCCGGCGACGAAACGATGGATCGTCCGGTCCGCGCCAGTCAAATCCTCAATGGCATCGGCGAAACTCGCGGAGTTGCAGGCGTCGAAAGCGGGATGGCGATAATTTTCCCGAAAATTGATCATCGGCTCGCGCCAGGTCGACGGATCCTCGCGCAAGACGCCGGCTTTCTCCGCAAGTCTGTCCCAGAGGAAGGATTGCGCCTCAAGGGCATGCTCTCGCGAGAACGCGCCTTTGATCTGAACGTACCCCTTAACGATGAATTCTTCGATCTGTTCCGTTGTCAGCACGCGCAGGCTCATGCTTCTGTCAGCTCCTTTTTCCCATATGCGATGAACATCGCTTCCTAATTTGGATATGTATACAATACCGCAAACGGGAATAGCTGTATAGTGAAAACGCTTTATTATCAAGGTTCAAAAACAGAAACAAGCCACACGAATAGGCGACTTGCCTCTGTTTCATGAATGGTTTCGCTTCTGCAAGATAGCCTCGACTGCTTCCACCTTGGACTCGATACTCTCCCAACGGTTCATGCAATGATTCATAATCATGTCCAAATCATTTTCATTCTGCGTCTCTTCCGTGTTGCGATAGAGAATATTCATGATCCAGTTGGTTAGATTCCGAAGATGATGGCGATAGGCATAGAACCGCAGCAAGTCCGGATTCAGCGTCACGGGTTGACCGATATGCTGCTCGTACGCGGACCAGAACACCTCGAACTCCTTGCCTATATAGCCCACTAGATCCAGTTCCGGCGGCGCCAACATCGCGGATTCCCAATCCAGCACATGCAGCTCGTTGTCATGAAGAATCAAATTCCCTCCCCAGAGATCGCCGTGGCAAAGGACGTTGTCTCTCGTATCGGCCAGCGCTGCGCCGCGAAGGCTTCGCACCAGGTCCAGCAGGGCCAAGATTCGCTCTTTCCGGGGCAAAACCCGCTCGCGCAGAGCCTGCCTGATTGGATGGTTGAAGGTCAACGTATCTTCGAGCACCGACATGCACTTCTCCAAGTCGGAGGCAAAGGAAATATCATAGTTCTCTGTCATAAGCGATGGCTTAGCTATAAGTGGGGGATTGCAATGAATTGCAGCCACGGTCACGGCAATATGTTCAACAATATCCTCCGAGAACGGGTAGGCCTCCGCTAATGTTTCCCCTTCGATGAAGTTAAAGACGACGACCGTGAACCCATTGAACGCAGTTATAAATTCGCCATGCCGATTGCGGAGCGGATAGGTGAGATTTTGAAAAAGTCCTTGATCATGCAGCTGCCAAGTGAATGGCAAATAGTGTTGAAGCCGCGCCATGCTGCTTGCTTGTCTCTCGTTCCGATGGTCGAACAGCTTCAGATAGTACCGTTCCCCGTTCGTGCAGCTCGCTTCATACGAGTATGCCGAATCGCCCATCGGAATAAAGCGGACGGCTTCGATTTCCAAGCCATATTCGCTGTTAAGGTGCATCGCAAGCGCGTGATCTTCGATCGGATAGTTGACTTTCATGCCGTTCACTCCTAATCTTGAGCTGTCGTTAGGAACCCGACCAAAGTAAGGAAGTATAGCCGGACAGTAGATTATCCCGCCTCTCACTTATATTAAAGGGATTTATACATAAAGGTCACCACTTCAGAGTCAATTCTCGAATTCCCTTCAGCATCCTTATACGCCCAACTGATCGTAAAGTCGCCATGGCCCCAATCGGCATAACCCAGTTTTTCATAAAGTCGTTTTGCATCCGGGTTGTCGCTGCTGCCGACTTCCATGCCGATACGGATACAACCATGCTCTTTGGCCAGCCGCTCTGCTTCATGTATGATTGCTGTCGCGACCCCTTTGCGCCGGTATGCTTCAATCGTCAGTCCGCCTTCAAGGAAGGCGCTGTTCGTTACGTCGACACGGGAAGAAACTCTGGTATCCTGAGGTCCGCTCCATCTGACGAGAAATCCGCCGACTGGAGTCCCGCGGTGCCAAGCAATCAAATATACGCCTTCGCCCTTGCGTTGGACCTCGTATCTTCGATGTTGGGGAAAGGTAAAGTTCTCAGGGGAGAAGATACGATGCACGAATTCGATTTGCTGGGCTTCTGCTGGTTGTATATCAATTTCAAATGGTTTTACCGGATCCCTCATAAGTTATTCCCCCGCCCATTTTAATAACTGAATTCAGTTCCGATGGCAGATTGCTGATCCCAATTCCACCAATCTACGGCGCCTACGAAAGGCGAATTCACCCTATGATCATCCTTCAGCTTCAGTAATTCCTTCGTTGGACCGGTCAGCACAGCGCCATAGATCTGAACCCCGTTCTCTTTCAAGTAGGCATACCTCTGTTCCAGCGTGACCGCTTTTACTTCAGGCTCGTGATTAACGGCAGCGAGTAATATATTCGTCCATTTGGGATGCGCGATCAAATATTGCAGCTCGTTCATATATGCTGTGGCTCTACGCTCGCCTTCCCCGTTCACGGCGATCGTGAAACTTCCGCTATCATCGTCTCCATAATTCAAAGCATCCGGCGCATAGCCGAATACCAATCCATTTCCGAGTAGCTGATGCCGCGCAGACAAACCCTTCTCGATGCCCGTATCGATGGCGAGCCACGTTGTATCCACGTCATAGTTCTTGATGAGCGCAAAATATTCGTCATGCGTCATAGGGCGGTCCAATGAAATCGCTAGTTGGGCGACGGTTCCTTCCGGCAATTTCTGCAGCGTCTTCCAGCCATTCGGATTCAAGGCTGTTTGGGCCCCGTTCGTGTCATCTCCGACGGGATAATGAAAGTTAAACGGCGTACTGTGCCGGCCATCGTTCCAATTAAATTTCCCGGTCAGCTTCGAGAAAACAAAGTTATCTTGAAAGGTGCCCACGGTACGCGCTTCACGTCCGACTCGTTCGTTCAGCTTAAACTGAAAGGTCCATGAGAAGAACTTGTTCTGGCCGGAAGAACTTGAAGCCGTAACGCCGGGCTTATTGAACTGAATCACATCCGCCGTGATCCGTAATGCCGCCTGGGTATTGGGTTCGAACCATCGCGTAACGAAGAGCGAATTCGAATACATATAACCGATTAGAATAAGTGCAAGCATGACGAGCGTCGAGAACGAGATCAGGATAACGAAGAGTCTGCTCCGCCGTCTTCCTTTCTTCAAGATACGTGTCTGCACCTCTTCCGGCAAGAAGGTCTGAGCATGCTGCTCCCGGGGTTTGAACTGCTTGAACAGCTGCCGATCCCACTCCTCGTCGTTATGTTCATTGCTCATGATCCTCACTCCTCCAATTGACGCGTAGTTTCTGCCTTCCCCGATAGATCGCGCTTTTCACGTCCGCAAGCGAAATATCCAGCACTTCTGCTATCTCCTCATAACTCAATTGATGCGCGTAAAACATCAGCAAGGCATGCCTTTGCTTCCACGGAAATTGGGAAATGACCTGCTCGAACGTTTCCCATAATTCCTTATGCAAGACGTGATCTTCCGGATCTTGCCTCTCTTCCGATGTTTCGGCGTATGCATCACGAAGGACAGTTAGCCCTACTCGTTTGCGTTTACGGTACCAGTCTATGAAGGCATGATAAGCGACCTTGAATAGCCAAGGCCGCACTACCCCGTCCTTCTTCACATCCAAATAGCGGAAAGCACGAATGAACGTGTCTTGCGTCAAATCTTCCGCAGCCCCGATATCCCCGGTCAATCTGTGCAAATACCGGTAGATATCGTTCATATGCATACGGTAAACGTCTTCTATCTTGACGCTCACAACTGCGATCACCCCGCTTTTCCTTGCTGCCTACAACCTTACCACGATCTGGCAACGATAAATGTTACAGTCCATGAAATAATAATTGCTAATCCATAATAATTAGTGAATCCAAGCTTCAAGACCAGCCAGCACTATACGACCGGAGCCGTCTTGAAATCGCAAACTAAAAACGGACAACCGGGTGCGCAATGGCACTCGCTTGTCCGTTGTATTGCTGCCTGCGCGACCTGCTCGGACCGCGCTTCAATCAGTGAACAGGGAAATGATAAAAGGAAAGAACGGGCATATACGTCAAGCTATCCAGCGGGAAATACGCGGCCGGATTTCTTTCATAGGCGCCATTCACATAGAGCTGTCCCTGCAGCGGACGGCCGGGCTTGATATGGATGGTGTCTTTGCCGGAGATATACCATTCCAGCACGTCTACGTTACCGTCCTCATCTTCCAACGTGAATACGGACTGACTTGGGCCTGTGTGCAGCAAATATCCTCCCACGTCACCGAACTCCAGTTCCACCGTCGTCCCTCCCGCGGCATCGCTGCTTAATCGGGCATTGCTGATGATCGGGGCACGGTAATGAAGGTTTTGTCCGTAAACCGTTGCCAACGCCGCTCGCGCCATACGTTCCCCGATCAACAAATTGCCTGCAGGGCTATTATGGATTTCGTCGGAAAGCGGGCAATCGATTGCCGGAACGACGGTTACATGATCCATCATTAGCGCAGCCGTCCGCTGCTGTTCTCTTAGCGTACCCCAAGAGCGATCGGCTTCGGCGTCGTTCATGGCCGGGGAAGCCGTATGACGATTTAACTGAACCGTAATGAATGGGAGACCGGCGTCTTGCAAATCGCGTCGCCACTCGCTTACCATGGCACCGAACCGCTCCCCGTAAGTATGGCATTCTTCTGGATTACAATCGCTGCAGCCTTGATACCACAGCACGCCTTTCACGGTTCCGCCCACCGATTGCACGATGTTTACCATATTGCGATACAGCGTGCCCTCTTCTTGCGGATTCCACGACCGAAGAGGCGAGCCGCCTAATGCGGTTTGCACGAGTCCGACCGGATAGCCTGTCTTCCGTTTGATCATACGCGCAAAAGCTAGAAATGGAGAATGACCCGGGTTGCCTCCCTCGCGGTTCTCGATATGTATCGTATTCGTAGACTCATTGAAGGGGTGCGTCGCCAAATCCCAGTTTCCGTTGTTCCGCAGCAAGTGAATCCCCATTTCGGGAGGATCGTTAACCGGTCCTTTACCGTAGCCTGCGGCATTGCTCTGTCCGGCGATCACCCATAAATCCCCGACTCCGACATGGTGAATCATATCTCCGCGCATGGCCCATTCGAGCCCGACTACGCTTCTTTCCCCTTCCGGTTCTGCATTCGCAATCTGTAGACAGGTTTCAATACGGTACAAGCCGCCTGCTGGCACATGATCTAACCGAATAGTCCAAGCTTGCCCTTCTCCCATCTCGGCAGCTACCCATGCGACAATCATCTCGGCCGAGTCCTCCCTGACAACCCGGGCGTATACTTGCGGCGACTTGCAAGCCTCGTTCGCGGACCAGATACCCGACATCGCTATGGATGCCGTTCCGTTCACTTGCTGGATAATCCCCCAAGACTGCGGACCTTGCTTAATCATAACTCCGATTTGCTCATTCCCCATTTATCGCACCTCATCCTCTACGGTATCCATTCCCTTATCAGACAACTATCCTATTCGAGAGCCGGAACAAAGATTCACAGCACAATGCCGCTGCCTTCACCTCGATGACTTGAATGCCATCACCGTCAATCCGAATGAAGCTTCCTGCCTCTTCTTCGTTACGTTCGACGATCGGCGACGTGTATACAGAAGCCACAGCCAACGTTAGCGCCTTTTGAATAGCTTATTATTGAGTCCCTTAATTCTAAACCAGAAAAGTCCAGCGGAAGACGGTGTATGTTACTGGAAAACCGATTACAAGTTGTGTTCTTTTACTAGTTAAAAACAGCCCAAGGTATGGTACCGTAACGAGTAATTCATATAACTCTCACTTGTTTTTGAAGCAAACGGAGTATATTTACATGCAGCTCATTGTTGATGTTACTTAATTTTGATACGATACGTATTGTATCCATATTAAGGAAACGGGGCGTGTGTGTGAAGAAGAAAATCATTCTTTCGTTTGTAGTAATTATGTTGTTGTTGACCGGGGTTGTTAGCGCAACAAGCTTGTACGGCAAGTATAAAGGTTATGACATCGTAAGAGTTAAAGTAGATGGGAAAGAAGTCAAGTCAACATCAGGGGTTCCTGCCATATCTTTTAATGGCAACACGATGGTTCCTGTTTCCATGCTTGCAAAAGCAGGAGTTGGAGTAAACTGGGATGCAAATAATCGTACAGTCGAAATCACTTCTCCAACAAAATCCGCCCCCTCTTCCGGAGCGAATGACCAGCAGTTGTTTTCGAGTGTTGTGAAATATGGGATTAACTCAATAGGCATAAAATATGACGGGAAATCCAGTTCAGTTACTATGAATTATAACGGAGTACCTTCAACATTAAGCGATGACAATCTCACGAATATTGCTGCTGCAGGTTATCATTTACCCACCAAACTACTTATAATAAATTTCACAAGCGGTGAATACTATGCGTTCTTTACATCAGACATCAATGAGTGGGTAGACGGGAAAATAACGGGCAAACAATTAATGGACAGAGTTGCATCGTATATCATCACCTCGACTACAACCTCAATATCTAATAACAATAACGCTAACTCTTCAACAAATACTTCAACAAATACTACTAAGACTTTTCCTCTGCTGTATTCCAACGATGGTAAGGTTTATCTCGGCAAGCTTTCAACTAACAAGTACGACTCGGATTCGATTTTCAATACATACGGAACATACGGCAGTAAATATTCCACTACAAGCATTTGGAATGAATACGGAACGTATGGCGGATCTTACTCATCGGATAGTGCTTTTAATAAGTTCACTTCGACCCCTCCTGAAATCGTTTATCAAAATAAAATTCTCGGCTACGTAACCACAAATTCAACCATTTCAAATGGCATATCACCTAATAGTCTATATGATTGGTTAGCTAATCAGGGATTCTAAAATATCATTCCTCCCCTACCCCTAAGGGCGTAGCGTTGAGAGCGATGTGGAGTATATCGGAGAGATTCCGGTAACCGCGATCGCTCATTTTGCGTTTGGCCTCGTTCAACTTCGACCTCGGCGATCGTCTTAAGTGCAGTCATTTCCATGCCTTGTTTCGCAGCCAGACCAATCAGACACCGAAGAAGTATTGGAACCAATGCCGGATCCAGAAGACTCAGCATGATCTGCTTCGAAGCAACGATTCTATCACGGACATTGTGGAACGAACGACTACTCTTCGATGCATGGTATTCACTAAATCTTTTCATCGGTCGACGGGCATGACGCCGACAGCTTATCGCCGGCAAAGCCGGCTTTATTAAAGAATCGGCAGCTTAAAGTTTCACCACGAGAGTCGTCTACCCGCGCGTCCGCGCGCTTCCTTCCCGAATTTCCGAGGAGAATGCCGGCCACCAGCTCAACTTTCCCGATTTTGACTCGACTCGGATTCGCTTGGGACTCGGCTGTTTAAAGATCCATATAGTGCCGACCTACGCAAGACTTCCAAACTGCTTGAAAGGAGAGATCGTTATGCCATTGCCTATTTATTATGTTTCGATATCCGCCAAGACCATTCAGGAGGAGGCGCCGGAGACCGATCATCTCGCCATTCAGGCGGACGAACGGCAGCTGGTCATACTCAAGCGCAAGCTCGAACGGGAGGAACACAACGACGAAATAACGTCGGGCCGGGCAATCATCCCATTCAAGTCAGCGGAGAAAGATCCTGCGACGGAAGAGTTCAGTGACGACTTGCTGGATCTGTACGCTTATATTTACGAGCTTGGGACGCCGGAGACGAAGGCGCATATCGAATCGCTACGCCTGCTTCCTAAGCTGACGAACCAGAATACGAATCTGCCCGGGTACCAATCCTAGCGGATTACGCGAAGAAAGGGCCAATGCCGCCATGGCATTGGCCCTTTCTCCATTATTCTTTCCTCCACAGACCAGCAGAACAACGAGCAAATCCACAGTTTGAATAGAAAGCTTCATGCTTTTTATCGTGCGTTAAGGTTACGATCTCGATTCCAGAGTGTTCTGCTTCTTCAAGTAAACGCGTTACTAAAGCTTTGCCTATCCCTTTTCGTTGATGTTGAGGATGTATAATGATGTCTTCCATATACCCATGTTGCAGTCCCATTCCTGCAATATAGCCGAATGCAATCAGCTCATTTTTGTCATCTCTGAGACCAGCCCAAAAATTGCAACGTTCAAATAAAATTGGATAATCCGAATGCCTTCCATCCCAACCAACGAGCTCCCTTAGTGTTGGAACTTCTTTCGGTTCAATAGGTAAATTAATGACGATTTCCAGAACCAACTGAACATCTCTCCTTTAAACCTACTGGTATCTCTCTATTCATGACCTATTGACTTGATTCTTTGCCCTCCAAAGGCTTCGCCGCTTGTGACAGCAGCCCTGCGACGGTTACAGCGACTAGCACGACGATCAGGGCACGCAGCAGACTGACCGAGTCGCCGATAATCCCGAGCAGCGGCGGGCCGACAAGAAAGGCAAGGTAACCGGCCGTCGATACCGCGCTTACCCTTGCCGCAACGCCGCGCGGATCGTCTCCCGCCGCGGACAGCCCAACCGGAAAGCCGAATGCCGCCCCAAGTCCCCAAAGCACGATTCCGCTTGCAGCAATCCCATAACTATGCCCGAATATCACGATTAACAGTCCTGCAATCGCAAACAGCGCGGATGCCCGCAATACGACGACTCTGCCGAATCGGTCGAGCAGCTTGCCGCCGGCTGCACGGCCTATCGTCATGGCGGCTACGAATAAGCCAAAAGCGAATGAGCCCAAGGCCGGCGTAACCTTGTAGCCGTCCACCATAACGAGCGGCAGCCAGTCGTTTGCCGAGCCTTCCGCAAAAGCCATGCCGAGCACGATAATCCCGATCAGGATGGTACGCCGCTCTTTCCATATCGCCATACGTTCGCTTGCGCGCATTGGCGGTTCAGCCGATTCGCCGCCAGTTTCCTTCCCGGTGCCTGCGGGTACGAGGCGGTAGGCATATAGAATGGAAAGCAAGATGACCGCCACGGCAAGCGCCATATGAACAGGGACCGGGATACCGAGCTTAATCGCAGCCGATCCGGCCATTGCGCCAAGCAGCGTACCTACGCTAAACGCGGCATGGAACCCGGTTAAGAGCGACTTTCGGGCAGCCCGCTCAACGGCGGTTCCCTCCACGTTCATGGCCACGTCGCATATTCCGTTTCCGAAGCCGAAGACGGCTAGTCCCAGAAACACCACAATGCCATTCGTCAGCCACGATCCCCCTAAACCTACGATCACAAGTCCAATCGAACTGATAACTAATCCGGCAATCATAACAAAGCGCCCGCCTTTATGCGCGATAAGATGACTCGAAAGGGTCAGACCGATGATCGAGCCTATGGCCAGTCCAAAAATAATCCAGCCCATCTGTGACGTCGTAGCGCCCAGATCATCCCGTATGGTCGGCGTACGCGAAACCCAGGAGGCAATAGCAAAGCCTGGCAAAGCAAATATGAAATAAATAGCCATGCGCCATAATTGAATTTGGCGTCCGTTTAATAAGGGTAAGTTCATGCCCGTCCTCCTCATCTAGTTGCGCTTCAATCTGCAGCCAGCATCTTCCGAATTGTCAATTGATGCAGTCCGTGAACATAATCCTCCTCCCAATTTCGAACAACAAGATCCGGGAGATTCTCCTGCGGAACTAGCGATGCGCTTGCGGTCCGAACGTGCGCCAGATCAAGGTCGGTTAGTTCCGAACTGCAGAAAACAACCTGATGCGGATTAATCGTCGCGGTCAACGAGACAACGAGACGGCTTATGGCTTCCATTAGCTTCGATCGGCCCTCATCGCCGTTCGTTTCAGCCGAAGCATCCTGAATCAGTTGAACGAAGTTCCGCGTACCGGACAACGGCATATAAGAAACTTCCCCTGAGAAGAAGGTTCTGCCTCTCACGACCTGTCCATTTACGATAATACCGGCGCCCGGTCCGTTCTTGCCTAAGTACAAGTACACAAGAGAGAGCGAATCATCGTTGCCAAGATGGTCGTAATAACCGATCACGGTGGCATTCATGTCATTCTCGACCTGCACGCTTAGAGGAAACCGTTCCTCATAATAAGCTTTGAAGTTAAAATCCTTAAACCGCTCGTAGCCGGGAATGTGGAAAGCGTGGCCGTTATTGACCGCAGCAGGAATCCCCAGCGTAAGAACGCGCAAAGCGGGGTATCGTGCCAGGAATGTCCCGATTTGTTCGGACAAGAGCTCCGGACCGGCCGCCAACACAGGCGGATGCGTTTCGCGCAGGATGACATCTCCCTCGTAGTTTAAGAGCGAATAGACGGAGACTTCCTTCTCCAGATATACGGCTAGTCCCGCCATATAGTCGGGGTTTAACTTATATTTACTCGGCCGCCTGCCTCCGTTTGATGTACCGAGCCCAGTCAGCAGCACCTCGCCGGCAGCATTCAATTCATCCAGCGCTTTACTGATCGTAGGAAAGCTGATGCCCGTGCGCTGTGCAAGTTCGGCTTTGGTGGATTCCGCATGATAGTAGAGCGTCGAACGAATGAGTTGCTGGATCATGCCGCTCATCATTTTCGGATTCATAAAAGGCTGCTTCATCGTACTCACCTCCGACTTATTAAGCATCTTTAATAAGTCAACATTTTAGCACAGAATATGCCGCTGCACAATCGAGCCGGTTCGTTCCTTGTAGCCACAGTTTAGAAATGAATAATTCTCCTATTCAGGTGGGAAGTTACATTCAAACTAACCTTGGGAGGTATCCGATGTATAGGAAGCTTCTTGCATGTTCTATCCTGTGTCTTTCTCTTATGAGCTGGTCCATTCAAACTACATATGCAGCAGTCCCCACGCTCATATCTGACCATTGGTCAGTCAGCCTCGACGCGCCGGATTCCGATAACCCTAACATGTCTACGCCTGTACCTAACAAAGTAAACATGTATAGCCTTAAACTCAAGAATACCGGCGGGCAGGCTTATCATGTTCGCGTACAAGCGTTCAGGGATGAACCAGGCTCTCACACGCAAATGCAACTAGCCGTAAACGGCATCGTCGCGCCGGTCTGGGAAAGCGGAAGAGAATTAACGGTACATCACAACCTTCCGGTTCTTGCGAAAGCAAACGACATCGAAGTTGTCGTCTATTGGGAAACTGCCGAGGATCAAGATAAAATCGTCCACGGCAAGAAGGCGGCTCGCACTTGGAAGCAATCCTTTCACTTTAAACAAAAAGCCCTTCGACGTTGAAGGGCTTTTGCTTGTTATTGAGGCATGGCGGCTCAAGTTTTAATGGATGCTTAATCGATCCAAATCACCAACAGCAGAGCAGTAATAAGCATTTTTTTGTTCATCATATAGCCGCCCTTCTCTCCGTAATGTCTTTGGCGCGCCATCAAGCGCAGCACGAGATGTTCCGATTATGACTGTATGCTTCCTATTTTCCTGTCAGGGTCTTTACCCTTTGACCGCAGAACCTACCGTTAGCTTTTCGCGCAATAAACCCCAATTGCTCAGAGGATTATTCTTTCACTTCCCATTGACGATTCCATACAATTTCCCACAAATGTCCATCAGGATCTTGAAAGTAACCCGAATATCCGCCCCAAAATGTACTGTGGGCTGGAACTGTGATTGTCGCGCCAGCTTTCTTAGCTTGTTCCATTACTAAATCAACTTCTTCTATGGTTCCAACATTATGACCTATCGTGAATTCTGTAGGACTTGTCATGGTTTGAATAAGATTGGTATCAAACGCAATGTCTTTTCGTTTCCAAATCGCCATTCTTAAGCCTTCCTGTAAATCAAAGAACGCCACGGTACCATGTTCAAATTCTGTACCAACGATCCCTTCCGTTGGAAACCCAAGTCCCTCTTGATAAAACTTTAATGCCCTTTCTACATCATCGACACCCAAAGTTAATACAGTAATTCTTGGTTTCATGAGCACACCTCCGGCCATTTATAATTAAAATTTGCCCGTACCTTCATAGGTTTACCGGTAGAAAAACAGATGTTTTAATATGATCCGAACCATCTATTGATATGCTTTTCTTTGGTCAACCCTAAATATTTATACCGTATCGTTACTTCTTGCAAAGGCTCTTGGTCGAATCGAACGGCGATCCCGTAATAGAGTGGCCTCTTCTGATCCGACTTCGCTTTATTCTCGATGATCGTCCCCATCTCTGGTTCGGATAATTGAGGACGGATGGATTCAGCATGCACATCCATAAATTTAGTCGACGGGTCTGTCTCATCCCCCATGAATTGAACTTGGTAACTACACCTATGATAGCCATTGCGCTAACTAATGCAGCGAGCAGTGATTTCGTCTTCAGTCGTTTCAACAGCAACGCTCCTTTGCTGTACTTCTCGTTTCCCGTTAGCGCGAATCGCTAAGCCCGATGTCATGCATAAGCAACGCTATAAAACCATTTCCTTTCGGCTCCATAGCCCAATATGTTTTATCGTTCATGGTTATTCCTTGACACCCTGTTGCACGTACCACCGCTTTGGAAACCTTCTGAGATTCGAGAGTAAACGTTAGTTCGTATTGAACGCCATTATCATTAGGGCAATTGATTGGCCCTTGGGGAAATAAAGGAAGACTTAATATCTTGTCGTACAGAGTCTCAACTACTTCTTTGTCAGCTACGCTTTTTTCAAAATGCACAGCAGATTGATGTAAGGGGTCTAAACGTTCCACAACAACTTTGTCAGGTTGAATCAGTTTGTCAGGCTGCGTATTCGTTGATGATTGTTTGCATGAAGTCAATACGATTACTATGCAACATGCTAGAACTCCCTTTAAGAATTGATTCAACTCTCATCTTCCCTTCCTCTTTAATTACTTATTTGACGGTATGAATGCTTGGTTTGTTTCATTAACGAAAAGGAACAGCTGCCAGCGGCAAACTGTTCCTTGGTACGATCAACTAACATTCCTCTTTAGCTCATGGGAATCATTCAATATGACGAGACTTAATCTTCGATCGCCTGATAGACCATGGTCCAGAAATCATGGATCAGATGCGCTGAATCCGAGGTGGACATTCCGACTTGGGTGAGCAGGACCCCGGTAAGCTGTTTGTCCGGGTCGGCATACGCCGAGGTTCCGGTTCCGCCGTCCCAGCCGAACTGACCGATGGAAGCGTAGTCGCCGCGATAGGTGCGGACCGCCATCCCGAAGCCCCAGCCGCCGTGCTGTCCTTGACCATGCGACAAATGGACGTTGTTTTTGGCTAAGTCTTCCCGGAACGATTGCTGCTCCGGTGTAAGCCGGTTGGTGGTCATTAATTGAACGGCGGGCCGAGAAAGGATCCGCTCGGTTCCGTGCATCCCTTGATTCAGCAGCATCTGCAAGAAAGCATGATAGTCATCGACGGTCGAGAGCAGTCCGCCGCCGCCTGCTTGAAACGCCGGGGGCTCCGTGTAGCGTCCGCCTTCGGCCTCATCCCACGCGATGAACGTTCCGGTCTGCGGATCGGGGATGTAGGCGGGCGGCAATCGGTCAATCTTGCCCGCCGGCACGTGGAAGCCGGTATCCTTCATCCCCAGCGGATCAAGAATTCGCTCGCGCAGGAACGTCTCGAAGGTTTGACCCGTGACTCTGGAAACGAGCACGCCCAGCACTTCATTGCTGACGTGGTACTGCCAACGCTCTCCAGGCTGGTAGCACAGCGGGAGCGTGCCTAGGCGGCGGATCCACTCATCGGGCTCGGGCAGCGCCTGCCCTGGCGTATCGAATAACCCGTTCTCGAAGATCGCATTTTGGATCGGGGAGCCCATCAACGTGATATCCACGCCTAGTCCGAACGTAGAAGTCAGTAAATCCCGAACGGTGATCGGACGTCGCGCCGGCACGGTTTCGTCCAGCGGGCCGTCGGGCCGCTTCAGCACTTGCCGGTTGGCGAGCTCGGGCAGCCATGTATCTACCGCGTCGTCCAGATGGAGCTTGCACTCGTCGAGCAGGACCATCACCGGCGCGGCCCCGACCATCTTGGAAGTGGACGCCATCCGGAAGATCGTGTCCCGGCGCATCGGAGAGCCGCCATCATGGCGCATCGTGCCGATCGCTTCGACATGCGTCTCGCCATTCCGGCTGACAAGGGCGACGAGCCCGGGAATCTTCCCGGACTCGACATGCCGGGAGAGCACGTCGCGCATTCTGCGCAGTCCTGTTTCGGAGAAGCCGCCGTTCTTTTGTTCCATCGTCTGTGTCATTTCGTTTCCCTCGCTTTGTTATCGTAGTAGGCCAATAATTAACAAGCTCCGTTAAATGACTGTGACATTTGACAGGTTAGCATCCATGCCTTTGAGCATTGCAAAGGTCAGTTTATCCATCGTTGCGCCGTCAAAGCAGATGGTCTTGATCATGCGGTAGTACTTTTTAGTTAACGTAAATCCCGGCTGGAAAGAAACGTTCTTTAATATAGCGCCTTTGAACGAAACGTCGGTTAATTCGGCTTTCTCGAACTTGACGCCGATGAACGTTTGTCCGTCGAAACGCTTCCCGCTCAGATCGGAGCTCTTGAAGTCGACGCCATCGAATAAACAGTCTTCAAAAATCGTTTTTCTAAGATCGGTCATCGTTAACGAGACGTCGGTCAATCTGACTCCCGTGAATTTGGCTCCTTCAAGCCGCGAGCTGCCGATACTGGTTCGAACAAGAATCGTCTTATTGAAGCTTGCGTTCGTCAGATCAAGGGCGGTCAGTCTGCAGTCCGTCAGATTCGCGCCGTCAAAATTAGCTGCGCGCACATCGCTGCCCTTGAACGTACTGCCGGTCAAGTTCGCGCCTGAGAAATCGGAACGGGAGAGCGCGCTGCCTTTAAACTGTCCTTTGTGAGCCGTAACGCCTGCAAAGTCGCCTTTCGTCAGATCGCTTCCGTTAAAGTTTGTCAATGCGTTACGTTCCTGCGAGCGGGAGCTCATTGTCGATTTCGGATTCATTACAATCACATCTCCTTAGAATTGGTTTCTTGCCTGATTTGAGATCGCGTCCTCATTCATACCGACCGACGGTATGTTTAACTGTAAAAATAAAGCTGCCTGGTTGGCAGTTTACTTTTCTACGCTGGCTTCTCGAGCCGACATACGGAACAATTCCTCGTATCGTTGAAACATTTGCTCATCGAACAGGTCCAGCCCCAAGCCTTTCAATAGTTCATCGAAAACCTTTACCTTATTCAGCATCTTCTCGGGCGAAGCCGGAATCACTGCCGGGTTCAACCACAGATTCGTGAGAATCAACAGCACCTCGCTGAGTTCCCTTGGATACTCGGTTCGGATCGAGCCGTCTCGCATCCCTTGTTCGATGATGGGCTGAATATAGACCGGAATGGCCTTTTCGAGCATATGCTCGATCTGGGCTGCCAGCAGCTTCGGATTGCGTAAGAGGTTCGGCGCCGCAGCTGCCATTTCGTTCTGGGCAGGATTGCTGAGCGAGACGCGGGAGATCTTACGAAGCTTCTCCAGACCGTTTAGCTCCTTGTCGTCCCGGACGCCGGAGAGCATCTCGTCAACGTCCTTGAACAGATGATCGATCACCGCCTGCATGATCTCTTCCTTCGACTTGAAGTGATGGTAGATGGCCCCTTTTGTCAGCCCGCCCAGTCCGTTGATGATATCCTGAATGGAGGTCTGCTCGTAGCCTTGCTGAATAAACAGGTTAAGCGCCACGGTTAGGATTTGGTTGGTCGTCTCCTCCGGGTATTTATTCCTTGCCATTTGCTCTCTCCTTACATACATTCGGTTGGTATGTAACCAATATATGCGATCTCCCTTTAATTGTCAACACCTTCCACTCAAAATATTGCGAGCCGTTCCACGGTTAATAAATGTGATTCTACGCTTGCCTGCATGACGACAATCAGAACTTGATTTAATCGCTCCTTTTGACTGATTCCTTTTCCTTCAAGTATCTCGAAAGGTTCATCGAACAAGCCCGTGTCATGCAGAAAATCATAAAGGTTAGATAGCGCCGCTGCAGGAGCGGTAAAAAGCCGATGCTGTGCAAATTTCAAACGCGTGGGGACATAAGACCAGCGCCCGCCACTGACGGTGCTATGCCAATCCGACTTATAAACGGGACGCACCCAGTCTGGTTTTGTTAGAAGCACCTTATACGGTAACTTCTGACCGGCGCGAATAATTTCTTGGGGCGATACCCGTTTCGAAGGAAACGGACGCGGGCTTACGGAGGCATCGAATATATCAATCGGCGTCTCGGGGCTCATGATCCGCTTCTCCAGATTAGTTTCTTCCTTCGTCTGCTGCTCGGGATTGGCGGATACGAGGCTGGATGGAATGAATATAGAAGTAACGATCAGCAGTGACACTATTAACTTTGAACAACTCTTCACTATTTAGTTCTCCCTTGAACAATCTGGTCATTTATTCATGTTCTTTAGGGTAGTATTACCGAGCTAAAGAAAACCACTCCTTCATCCATAAAACTGGCCGTTACTTCAATGAAAACGACAGCTGATCGTTTGACCGGCTGCCGCATTTTGTGATTGATTTGTACGTCTCCCTTTAGCGTGACAACTCATTGGGTTACTCTATTGTTATTTCGCTGACTTAGTTGAGTTGTCCGCATTTCTCCATAAGAGATATAATGTTTCGGGCCATGCTTGGCGGACCGTCAATGTCTTCCTCTAAACCGTTCAATCGCATCCTCGGTCACCGGCTCGAAGAGATTAAGAAGGTTGCCGTCGGGATCGCGGAACAGCATAGAACGGTTCCCCCACGGCATCATGGTAGGTTCCTGTACCCAATCATCGACAAATGGCTTCAAGCGCACGTATTCGGCCTCGACATCGTCGACGCGGAACTCAATAATGACAGTGCGATTGTTGGCCCCCACTACGGAACCGGCGCCGAATAGCCGTGCCGTCTGGGAGTGGCCGATTGCAAGGGTACATGATTGCGTAACGAGTTCGGCAAATACAGGCGCGGGTCGCTCCGCCGTAGCCCCCGTGACTTTCTCATAGAACGCGACGAGGCGATCCACGTCGTCCGTAATGATGCGTATTGAAGCGATATTCACAAGATATCATCCTTCCTAGTCCTAATAGATTCGGCTGTGTCCAGCCGTTGCAAAACCTACTTTTTGCTAATCTCTCCATTACGTTTACATGTCCGATTATAAAAGAACGCTACTGACACCATTATGTCAGTAGCGTTCTAAAATTTTTCGGGCTTCCTCACGAATCCGATCTCGGAAAGATTCGGGTTCCAACACGATCACATTCGCTCCCCAGCCAAGCACCCATTGCAGTAATTCATCCGGCCGACGAACGCGTAATACCACATCCAATCCATCTTGATGCTCTTTCACTTCCTCGATGTAAGGATAGTTCGATTCCTTCACCTTATCTGCGATGTCATAGTCAAACCGAAGGCAGACTCGCAAGTGGCGATCATCCAAGGGGCTATACTTCCCTAAGTCAAATTGCGCCGGGCGTTCGAATCGTTCTTCCAGTTCGATAAGTTCAGCCATTCGGGACAAACGGAAATGACGGATGTCCTGGCGTAGATCGCATTGGGCTATAAGCATCCAAGATCCTTCAACGAGTACGAGGCCATACGGAGCAGCGGTACGTTCGCTATGTCGGCTCTCCGTGGAATCCGTCATTTTTTTCGAATAATGAAATCTGATCTTTCGCCCATCCGATATCGCTCGGCGGATCTTATTGAAATTTTCCCTTTCGTTAGACAGACCTGCCTGCTTGCCCGGATCGAGCAAACGCAGCGACTTGCGTATACGGGAGGTCTCACTGCGGACACGGTCAGATAGTGTGACCTCGATTTTCCTCCTAGCAGATTGAGCCCTATCACGATAATCATCATCAAATCGTTGCTCGATAAAGTCTGTTCCTACAAGCAAGGTCACGGCTTCCTCTATTGTGAAACTGATTGGCGGTAGAAAATAGCCATCCATTAAAGAATACCCTGTGCCTGTAGTGCCTGTAATCGGCACGCCTGCTTCACTGAGCGCCTGAATGTCGCGATAGATCGTCCTCACGCTGGTTTCGAATCGTGCCGCCAAATCTTCTGCCCGTACCACTTGCCTGACTTGCAGCTCTAGCACGATGGCCAACAATCGATCTGTTTTGTTCATTGACTGCCCCCTTGAAACGTAATACTGTACAACAGAAACGCTGTATGAGCATTCATTAAGTTTACCATAGCCCCGAACCCTATATCAGTGTATCGATGCAAAGAAACCACTCTCGGAGTGGTTTCTTTGCATAACCGTATTTGCCTTTATAAGACAAGCAATTCCCCATCGCGGAAATAATAAATATCCTCTCTCTTAAATCCGTATTCTAAGTTCCGAGGCTTAATATGCGGTTCAAATGTAAAGAGAGTTACTTCACTCAGCTTAGTCTTATTTCCCGACTCCAAATATCTCCTGTTGTCCTTATCAAACTCAATTGTATGTCCCAAATTCCCGGCAAAATCAAGGTTAATATAACCGAGTTGGTTTATTGCCTCGTTCATATGCAGATAGACTTCTTCAAAAGTCATGTCGGGCTTGATAAAATCCATAAATAGGTTATGCAGGTTCTCCCCGACTTTAACTCCATCCCTAAGCTCCAAATCATTATCGCTGCATGCTAATGCATCTACGCCGACAGCCTTGCCATCAATGATTATAAACGTTCGGGCATAGTCTCCCCAATAGCTATTCATCTCCGGACTAAGGTCTACAGTTACAATATCGTTCCTTCCGACTAATGTATCCGTAGGCTTATACCCTTTGCCTGATTCGGAAATGGTTGTTCTCTTGCCAACGTGAACGAACGCCCCTATGCCATGATACCAAAAGCTTTTGACGCCTTTGGCTCTCAAAATCTCTTCGGTTATACAGACAATTTCACGTTCTGAAATGCCTTCTTTAATGACGTCCTTTAACTCGCTTATCGTGGATTTAGCGATAGATTGTACGTGCAGATACGTTGACAGTTGTTCCATATTAAAACCGCCTTTAACGAAAGAATGCGAGTCAGTGCGAGTGATTACACCACTAATCGCTCCAGTGCAATAGCAACACCATCGTTATCATTGGATTCGGTTACGTGGGCTGCGCAATGTTTCAATTCAATTATCGCGTTCTCCATTGCGATCGGAAATCCGCATAGTTGGAATAGTCCTACATCGTTAAAATCATCCCCGAAAACCATCACATTTTCCGGCTTCACCCCGATATCATCAAGCACCCATTGCACGGCTTCTTCTTTTGAGGCTGATTTTTGCATGATTTGAACCAATACGCCTCCATCGGTTGCGATTACGTTCACATGATCACCGAAGTGCTCGATCACATCCACCCATGCGCTGTAACCGTGAACCAATATTTTGGTTGGGGAAAGTGAACGAAGAAAATCCTTATCGACAACCAGAGGTTTTGGATCATTTGAACGAATACCGAAGTGACTAAGCTGCGAGTCAGGAATCGGCGTACACGTATAGCAGGCGTCATTCACCTCGTAATTTATTATCGATTGCGGTGCATATAACGCGATGAAATGGTTGATCTGCCGGCTAATTTCCATCGGGATACTAAAGTGCCGCTGAGTTTGCTTAGACTTGCATGTCGTCAGAGCCCCATTGTAATAAACCAAGTAGTCTACAAAAGGAAAATTCTTCACGAATTGATTAGCCGCTCTAGGCGGTCGCGCCGTGGCAACAATGATATGAATGCCGGAATCATAACATCTTTTTACCGTCTCATAGTTTCTAGGTGAGATGGACTTATCGCTGCCGAGTAATGTTCCGTCCAAGTCTAATACAATTGCCTTTATGTCCAGCATTTGCATCTCTCCCCACAAGTAATTCTTCCAATAATAACCTAATCCCTGGAGAGATGCTAGACTCCTGAATGGAAAAAAATTCTGGTTAGATGAACAAAGGCAGCAGATCATTTTCGCTGACCAGCTGCCTTCTCATTCTGTTCTATATAGAGTTTCGCGATTAAAAGCAACGCCCTCTTGGCTGGCCATTTGTCATCCACTCTTTCACGATGAAAATAAATATGCCTGATTACGTTCATCAAGTTATGTATGGAGCGAAGGTGCTGATGTATCATCAATAGTATAACAAATGAACCATCGAGGAGGAGTTAATATGAACATTCAACTCATTCGCCATGCGACATTATGGCTGGAATATGCAGGCTTGACCTTTTTAATCGACCCGATGTTTAGCGAAAAGGCCGTTAATCCGCCAATCGCCAACTCGGGTGACGAACGGAAGAATCCGCTCGTCCCGCTGCCAGGCGCGTTGGATGCATGGCTTGCACCGGACGCCGTCCTCGTGACGCATTTGCATCGGGATCATTGGGACGAAGCGGCAATGCATATGCTTTCGAAGTCTTCAGTAATATTTTGCCAGCAGGGGGATAGGGACGCGATCCGTTCGTCAGGCTTTACCGATGTAACAGAGATACAAACCTTCGTGACTTTCCAAGGCGTAACCCTTCATCGTACGAGCGGACAACATGGAACGGGCGAGATCGGTCAACAAATGGGGCAAGTGTCCGGCTTCGTACTCCAGGCACAAGGGGAGCCTACGCTGTACATCGCTGGAGATACGATCTGGTGTGAGGACATGAAGACGGCACTCGATACCTATAAACCCGATATGACAATTGTCAACGCGGGCGGGGCAAGATTCCTGGTTGGCGACGCGATTACGATGGATGAAGAAGACATAATTGAGCTTATCGGATACGCGCAGTATACTCGTGTCGTTGCTGTTCATATGGATACGATCAATCATTGCCACGTCACACGGGAGGTGCTGCGGACGAAGCTCTCCGCTCACAATTTGCTTCATAAAGTTGATATTCCAGAGGACGGTGAATGGCTATGAACCAAAAGATACTAGAAACGAATGGTATAGTGGTGTCGACCCGGCGAATCGCTCAAGGCAGAAGCGATCAAACCTTATTTGCCTTGGTCCGATCGCTTCTGCATTTCTCTCGTGTGACGGCGTGATGCAATAATGATTCTGCTCACGCTTATGGCTGCTCCTCCAGTTCGGTAATCGGCTGGTCGCAGACGACGGCCACCATGATCATCGGGGCGTCGCCGTCGCTGTGGCCGACGGAGACTGCGACCCATCGGCGGGCGGATACCGGCTCCCATACCGCAAGATCGCCGTAACAGTCCTTATCCAACAGCGCCTGGAACAGCGTCATCGTTGGTATGGAGTCACAGGCCACTTCGTAGTCGGAATCAGCTTCGCAGCATTACTTCACTTTTGATGGAGCTGCTCTTGTTTAATCCGGTTTGAGAACGATCCCCCTATTAGAAACTTTTGGCAACTTCCTTAGCACGTGCAATTGCTTTTTCCTTAATTGCTGGAGCTTGCTCTTGTGATTTTAAAGCGGTTCCTTCAATAAAAATTGCCTCAATAGATTGAATTCCATAGAACTGTAAAATCTTATTTAGATAGCTGTATCCCATTTCAAGTGAAGCTAAAGGACCTTCCGAATAAACAGAACCACTTGCTTGAATGTGTAAGACTTTCTTACCGGTCAACAAACCTTCAGGGCCGTTTTCGGTATACCTAAACGTCTTACCCGGAATTGAAGTCGCATCCGTGTATGCTTTCAAAACCGGCGGGATCGTGAAATTCCACATCGGGGAAACATATACATACTTATCAGCAGCCACGAATTGATCAACAACCGCTGCAAGAGAAGCCACTTTTGACTTCTCATCATCAGTCAGTTGATCGAAAGATGAACCCGACCGAAGTTTTTCCCAACCTCTTAAAACATCAGCATCAAATTGCGGAATATTCTCTTTGTAGAGATCCAAATGAACAACTTTATCTCCCGGATTTGCCTTGCGGTACGCTTCGATAAACGCTTTGCCTACCGCGAGGCTATACGATGATTGAGGATCGAGAGGGTGTGCGGTGATGTACAATACGGTTGCCATGAATCAAAACTTCCCTTCTGTAATGTTATACTTTCAAGGATAATCATATTATATATACTTACTTATTTTAAGTACGCACAATAATGTGGTATAGTATCAAAAAAGGTACTGTAAACGGAGGCCTATGCATGCAAAAGAACCCTGTCCAATGTCAATTCGTTGTGGCGTTGGATTCGATCGTCGGCAAATGGAAGCCGATTATCCTTTATCATTTGCTTCAAGGTAAACCTTTGCGGTTCAATGAGCTAAGAAGATTGCTCCCTGATATCACTCAAAGGATGCTTACGCTCCATCTGCGCGAATTGGAAGAGGAAGAGATTGTTAAACGAGTCATTTATCCGCAAATCCCTCCGAAAGTAGAATACTCCATCACGGAATACGGCATGAGCCTGTCTCCGATTTTGGAAACCTTACATCAATGGGGAGTAGCCCATGTTGAGCGAAAGCAGCTCAAAAAGGAGAAAAATGAACAAACAGAAACGGACTAGCGTTCGACATTACGCTAGTCCGTTTCATTCTTCTCCGAGTCACAATATAACGAAAGTGATTACGAGGCATGTCCGGTACCGCAGCCTGCCAGAACATAAAGAAGATCGATAAATTCGAACTTTCCTGCCACGTTTGCGTAATGAAAAAGGAGCAGCTGCCTACGGCAAACTACTCCAAAATGTATTGAACTATCATGTCCCGTTCGTTGAACAAACCGATATCACTTTACGATTGGCCGTTCGTGTATCAATGTCCATGAGCAAGAATGTTGATAAGCTTACCAAACGGGTCGCGGACATAGAATCGTCGAACGCCCCAAGGCTCATTAACAGGCCCATATTCGATCAGAAATCCAGCTCTCTTCATGCCTTCTAGTGCAGCATAGACATCATCGACTTCAATCGATAGATCAGGCGTAGGCGTCTCTGAGCCACCCTGTGAGGCGAAACTAATTTGTATGCTCATCTCCTCGTCTAAACCATACGTTCTAATCCAACCATGATCCATCATTACATCAAGGCCGAGCACATCCTGGTAGAAGCATTTAGCTGCCGTGATATCCTTCGTATTGATATTGGCGACGATTCGTTTGACCTTCATTTCAAACCTCCCAGCCATAATCAGATTATCCTTCATTATTGAATACATTCGACATTTAACAATTAATTCTTCTTTATAGTAACAATTACCCGTTTACTCCGTTATGCTGCCCGTTAACTTAATGAAATAGGAGCAGCTGCCTTATAACCTCGTCATCACTATCCACAGTAAAGAACGCGCAACAAGGATATTGTAATCTCATTCTCTCCACCTGTAAATCATTCCCAATTTTTAAGATTTCGCCTGAACTGCTTTTCTAAACAATTCTCTATAATGAATTAATCCAAAGTCTCTTTCAAGTCCATTTACAGTACTCCAAACGCCTACAAAGTCCTCCATAATTGACAAGGCAAGATTGTGAAAAGCTTGTGCTATTCGAAATACACGATTGTAGTGATCCATGTTGAATTCGCCACTGTTTTTAATATCCAGAAATGCTTGATAATTAAGGGTTAAGTAAGCTTTCTTTTTGCTTTCCTCCAAAATCCGTCACTCATTTCAAACTGGATTATTCTTTATTTATTCGCAATATTGCTTTCTATCCCTCTATGAATATCGCAAGTTCATTAACGTCAACTGCCTCTATGGACAACGGCCGCCGATCGTTCTGAGGCCACAAGCATGTCATCCTATCGAAGGAGAAGTACTTAGATCCACGTTTGAAACGATTTATTGACCATCTTTACTTTGTTCATTTTGGCCCAACTCTTTAAATCTGAGATACCACTATCTTCGTCCCCTGAGTACCTAAAAGCCATATCAACTGGGACGATCTTTCTCTTGTGAGGTAATATCCCAATAGTAGATTTAAAGTATCCTCTGACCATGATTACTTTAATGTCTCCAGGGTTAATTACATTCCCATTTAATATGATATGGCCATTGGAGAGACATAACTCGGTTGGTTTCTTGAAGAATGTTCTGTCCAACGCAAGTAAGCTTACAATCAGACACATAAGAACCACCGTTAACGAAATGTAGAAGTTACCTATCCGCTCCGATGATTTCACTACAAGAATGGATTGACTGCATATAATAGCCATCATGCTTATCATGGTTCCAATCCTTGAAGGACTTTTAACCGGATGCTTTATTTCCCTCAACCCTGTCCCTCCCTTGTTCAAATTCCTTATTTAGCTTATGGCATATATTGGAACACTTTTCCCGTTTAACTACACTACTTTTCGTGCAGTTACAATGGGCTGGTAATATCCTGATTCTGCTGGCATAGACCATTCGATATCCGCGAATCCGGCTGTACTCAAGATATGAGTGAATTCATCTCGTAATAAAGCTCGGTATCTCGTTTTGGCTTGGGTTGTTTTCCATTGCCCATTCATTTCTTGTAATAAAAAATGGTTTGTCTGATAGGTTTTCGCGTCATCAGCCCAATCCCAAACCTGGAATACGATTCGTTTGCCCTTTTCGAAAATGCGTGGTTCTGTAGTTTTAGGCTTTTCTTTTACCAACTCATCATAATCCCTCATTGTAAGGAGAAGCATGCCGTCTTTTTTAACTTTTGAATACATGTTGCGTACAGCCAGATATAAATCGTCGTCTGTTAGAAGGTGCGGGACTGCATTATCTGCGGAAAGAACGACATCATATACTCCGGAAACATCTTTTGCTAATGAACGAAAATCAGCTACCCTAAAGTTTATTTCAACCCCGTAAGATTCTGCCTCTTTGGTTGCTCTTGCGATGGATACTGGACTTAAATCAGTACCCGTTACTTTAAATCCGTGATTAGCCAACCCTATTGCTTGGGTACCGATCCCACAGGAGCAGTCTAGAAGCGAAGCACCCTCTTTGCTTAGACTCGCGAGCTTTGAATGAATAAATTTGCTTAAAACCTCGCCTTGCCATGAAATGGCATGATGCCAATCAACGAAAATAAGATGGTAAGCTTCAGCTAGGCCGTCATAAAAATCTAAAACAGACTCATCCAATTTACGCACCACCTAGTAGTCATCTTTAATGGTAATTTGCGGTCGTGTAGCCCGCTGCCGTTGTGTCTCCGTTCAACTATATTCCCATTTGTTAAACGATTGGAGTTCCTTGATGGAATATCATCTGCCATTTCGCGTTCTCATACTTCCAGATAGAACTACGTAGTGAATACTGCATGTTTTCTTTATTTAAAATTTTATAAGTGGACAAAGTTACTCCCTCAGATAAGGGATGAATTTGAAAATCGCTTAGTTCCATTTTCACTACACCGATTCCATTTGGATCAAGGGCATCCCTTCTGCTCCAAATCTTCCCCGAGCTGCCAAATTCAAAAAAATCATCTGCTAATAGTTTGGAGAGGGCAGTTACAGAAGTTCGAACTTCAGGCTGTAACAACAGTTCTTCTAATTCCAATAATTCTTGTCTAATTGAATCCATACTAATAATGATTCACCTCCATAATTGCTAACATAGCATGAACGGATAACCTCTCTATAGAAGCTAGCTATTATAACCTGTTTGCTTCTATGGAGAGGGCTTGCAGTTTTGAACTAGCGTTCCCCAGTAGCTCAGTCGAGGCTGTTTTTTCTTATAAAGAAGTGATTAAAAATTCCTAAGACACGTATCTCCTTCTCACCAGGGATACTAGTTTCAGCGGTCATGTAAAAAGGGAGATTACGAACATGCTCTGAAATCGGAACTGTATGAATACACTGGTCATTCCCGTTAACGCAAACTCCGTGAACGTTATATAGGTAGTTGTGATAATCATCTTCCGATGGCTTTGTTAAAGTCAGAATAAGTAATAAAATAAGCACTGTCCAATATAGCAACCTTTTTATCCTCATAACGCCCCCCTTAAAATCACGGATTGCCTCCTATGATAACGGCCTTCCCCGTTAATTTATTTCTTAGGCACAAATCTTTCTGGATAATTTAACATCGCTGCAACCGAACCATCAAAACTAACGGTGCCATACCTTGGACTGTTTGTATCTGATTCAAGAACACAACTTGTAATTGGTTTATCCATCACATTTACACCGTTTTCCATGAGATTCTCCGTTATCTTCATGCCCATAGCGGTATAAACCTTTTCAACGGCGGCCAACCATTCTTTGTTAGTTTGAAGCGATGCATCCTTCCAGCTAATCTGCATCGGCTCATTCTTTCCATTATATTGAAGAATGCTCCCCTGACCTCGCTGTTTATTGAGTTCCTTTTCTATATACGCGACGTCTTCCGGTTTAAACTTGGCAGTGATTCTAAACAAAATAGGCTCGGGGGAATAGTAATCAAACGTAAAACTAACTTCAGCAGGACGATCATGTATCTTTATTTTTTCGTTGGCTTTGAAAATACGCGTTGTACCTAGACTGCTTGTTTCGGTTAAACCCTTTTCCGCGATTCCCAGGACATCTAATGTCTCCTTTACGTTCATGCCCCATTTTAAGTTCTTTATCGGAGCGGGGGTTCCATAAGAAGATGATTGACTACAACCAGCAACAAGAAATACAAGGAACGAAATTAGGATTAAATAAGGACGACGTTTCACATCAAAACCTCCTGTATTAGACCTATTATTTCGACTTGCCTAGCTGTCTGTTCAACACACCCGCAGGTTTACGCATCCCAACTTTTTCCACAAAACATTATACGTCAAAATCCAGAATGAGTTGTGTTTTTATTAAGTTACTCCAATGAAAACGGCAGCTGATCGTTTGACCGGCTGCCGCATATCGTCATTTAATCAACGAGAAAATCGATCTGCGCGTCGATTCGCACCTTCTGGCCCGCCAAGGAAAAATCGGCATAACCATTTACGGCGTAATGGCCTTTGTCATACCCGTTTTTGCGGAAGTTATCGATAAAGTCCTTATAGGCCGTAGGATCGTTCTCGCTATAGCCACCACCTCGGATGTTGAATGTGCCGCGCATCGGTTGGCCTTTGATCAGCTTCGTGCTAGCGCCGACATCACTCATTGCGTAGTCGATGACGTAGCCTCTTTTCAACTCCTGAATCGGAAAATAAAACGGCGACGCGGAATGGTTGATTGTGACGCTCGCTTCATCTCCGATATACGTCAACTCCGCGTAAATCGGAACTGATTCCCCGCGGCTGTATTCGGGCTTCGCCGTCACGAGGCGGTAGGTGAAATCGCCTTTAGTAACAGACGCTTCGGTCGTCGGCTGGACCACCGCCTCTTCATGCGAACCGCAGCCGACCAGTAGGGTGAAGAAGAGGATAAGTCCAACAACTCCGTACGTACGCATCGAATTCCCCTTTCACTATGCAATCGTTCCACGTTGGCTATTCCGTTCAATTGTTACGACGTGATGGGATTGTTAATTGTTGCGTTAACGTATTCGTAAGCCGAAAGAAGGCAACCGATCAAATGTCAATGACCAGCTGCCTTCATGCTTAGTTAAGCTATTGTCTCCGTTTGCGCAGCGAGCTGTTTAAGCAGTAACCTCGCCTACGGCTGTTAATACCTTGCCAACAAAATATGGATTTCCCCAAATGACATAGCGGCCTTTTTTGGCTTTATCATCGTAGAAATATTGAAACTTCGCCTTTCCACGCTGGGGATTCGTCTCATTCATATGCCACATGATGATCTCGGATATTTTCATTGCCTCCGGTGTTCCTACATAGCAATCAAGGACCGTGCAAACTTGGAGCTTACCATCAATTTCGCTATCAAGACCCTGTATAAAGGCCTCGATCTCATTGGTTGCTTCTGTTTGAAGGCTTTCGAATCGTCCGCCTATAAACATTTCTGCATCCTCCTTTCGGATTCTCCACTCAGCACCAACCTTAGAAGCTTGAAGTTGTTTATCGCGAATGTATCGTCTGACCGTTCTTGGGTGGAGCTCAAGCATTTGAGCAAACTGGTCCACGGTAAAGAATTCAGCTATATCCATCACCTCCAAATGTCCGTATAGTTACATATTATTACACATCGTTACATATGTAAACACTTGGAATTCATATTTTGATGAAGTACTTCATAAGGATAACGTACCCTTTGTAGACGGAATGATATCGCTTGTTATCTGAATGGCTTTCTTCAGCGCATCGCCGAATGCCACGAAAATTGCCTCAATAATATGATGCGTATTTCTGCCGTACTCCAAATTGACGTGAATGGTTATCCCGCTATTACTCGCTACTGCGACAAAAAACTCTTCGGTTAATTCGGTTTCAAACTCGCCTACTCGCGTTGAAGGCATTTCCACGTTAAACACTAAAAAAGAACGATTAGCCACATTCAAATCCACCAATGCTAAGCTCTCATCCATAGGTATACGCGAACTACCGTAACGGTTTATCCCCTTCTTATCTCCGATCGCCTTCTTGATTGCTTGCCCCAAGCATATCCCAATGTCCTCAACCGTGTGATGCCCATCGATCTCCAAGTCACCTAAACAATCCACATGAAGTTTTATTCCTGCCCTAAAAGCAAAAAGCGTGAGCATATGGTTAAAGAATCCAATCCCCGTGTTAATCTTACCTTCACTGTATTCATCGAGATTAAGCTCTAGTTTAATGTCTGTTTCTCTTGTTTTTCGGATAATTAATGCCTCACGCACCAGTACCATAAGAATCCCCTTCCAAAATTGAGATATTTTTTTGATATCGTGCAGATTGAAGTTGTTTATTTGAGAGACTAAATCCTTCACCGCTTTATTTATCTAATATAGTAACGCAGTAAAGTGTGAATGTAAAGTTGTATATCGGTCTCCATGCTATCCTTCCTATGAGTTGAGAAAACGGCAGCCCTCGGCCGGCTGCCGTCGTATCACGAATTGGCTATAGTCCCGCAGCCGCTTTGATGTCCGCTCTCTGAGACGTAACCAATAATTTCAACTTATGTGTCCCCAAAGCGCCGCCGTTCGCAAAAGCGTTAGCATCGGGATAGTAGACCATTCGAAATGAAGTACCGTCCTTAAGGAAGAGGCGAAGGAAGATGCCTGTCTCGTTCTTAATTTTCTTATACACCTCATTGAAGCCAACCAAAGGTAAAGGAAGAATTTCTTTACTGAAATCCATGGCTGCGTCTTGGCTGAAGTAACCGATCAGACTACCATCTCTGCCGCTTTCCAACCCCACGGCCTTCACCTTGCCTTCAATGTCCATAAGGTCTCCAATCGTTTTGGCATTTGGGTTATCCGATACCTCATACACCCTGTTGTTAGCTACTACGCGAAAATTCGAGTTATACCCCTTCAGAGCATATACATCGGTGCCTATCGAAAGAAATGCCGCATCTCCATTAGCAGATTTGTAATTCGTGCAGGCATGCCCATTCAGCATGTATTTAATTTCCCCAACCTTTTCCCCTAATTGTTCTGCCGATACTTCTTTTGTTCCATCATGATTCTGATTGTACGTAATCGAATTGATTTTCAGAAAATCCACCCATTCAATGTCAGATCCACACGTTCTCTTTCCTAGCATGCCGCAACCGATCGCAGTAATCAGTAATAAGAGCGATAACATAACCAGTATCAACCTCATAATACCCCTCAGCTTCACTCACCTCTATCGCCTACGTCTGACGCTCTTCCGACCATCGTCTGGTTCTCGTTTGAGCGTCCATTCACTTGTTCCGGCTCGATGAAATCGGTCATGACGCCTTGGACGCCGGATGCCCGGAGCGACTTGATTCGTTCAAGGTCGTTTATCGTGTTGACGTACGTATAAATGCCCTTGTCCTTTAGCGCCTGCACGAATTCCGGCGAATATCGGTTCTCGTCCATGACGGCGATTCGAATGCCTTGCTCGGTCATATCGCGAATGACCTGTTCATCGGAATCCTGATTCATATATAACGTGTAGATATATTGTTTGAACGGATAGACGCCATCGACAGCCGCATAATTATCGGCCTGATAGAGCTGCGGCACGATGCGCTTCAGAAGCGCGGGGTCCACATCTTTCGTCTCATGGACGATTTTCCGGAAAATCGCAGCAGCTTTGGCCGCATCCGCTTCCTTCGTATCCGTTACAAGAAGCACATCGGGATGATTCGCCATAAAAGCAAGCAATTGCTGGAATGTCATCGGCGAATAATGCCCTTGAATCGGAAACGCCTCGAATTTCGCGAGCGTCATCGCTCCGCTCTCTTTCTGTACCGACTGTCCGAGGACGGGATACGTGCCGGCTTCCCAGTCGTGCCGCAACACCAAATGGCCGTCCGACGTAACGCTCACGTCCGTCTCGAACACGCGATGCCCGCAAGCATAGGCATGAACCAGCGCTTCTCGGCTGTTCGTGCCGGCGAATTGTTCGATGCCGCCGAGCGCATGCGAGATAAGAATCGTCTGTCGCACCCAATCGTACGGGGTCGATGCCAATCCAGGCGCAGGCGTCGGACGCGTGGCGCAATCGGGCGACAATGACTGGTTTTCGACGGGCGACATTAGGAATGGCGTAGAGAGAAAGACTAGGAGCGAGAGGATCAACTGTGGCAGCTTTGATTTGCGGTGACGCGGTTCTGTTCTGGTGGATCTGCTAGATTGAATATTAGTCGGAAACATAGATTCGCCCTCCCGGCGTCTGTCTTTCTTACCACTTAGACAGACTTGGGAGATCCAGAAACATGCAGCTCTCTCTCAACTTTCACCAAAACAACAACCGCCGTCCTAATTTTGGTTCACCCCGAATAATGGTACTAAGGTAATTTCCCTATGGTTAGCGCTAAGCATGAGCCAATGTAGGTGCACAAAAGGCAGGCAGCTTGCCTAAATCAGATCGCGATTTAATAAACAAGACATCCTCAAGCTCTCCGAAGGGTTCTGCAGACGCCTTATCAATAACTTGGTCTGGGGTAAAGTGAAAACGAACCTTCCTTGTTCCTTCCGCTGTAATCCGTGAAACCAACGCTTCAATGTCTACTTCTTCATCGCTGACAATATCATACAAATGCAACAAATCACCTTCATGCTCCAAAACTATGATGGCATCATCCGATTGGGAATAATAAAGGCATTCTTGGAAAACGTTCAAAGCGTAAAATTGAAATAACCCTTCGTTGTTAGTAACACCGAAATATTTTGAAATTGGTCTGCGGGAGCTAAGCCTCTGTTTAATGAAATTCCAATGCTCGTTCGTGGAAACATCTAGTTTTTCCAATGAAATTAAATTATTTTTGGGTTCACCAGATATATTTAGGAGAAAACGGTGTTCAGGTACGGCAGAAAATCCAAATTTGGGATAATACTCAAGCGCGGTTCTGTTCGCAAATAAGAAAAACAAGTCGCAGGTGTCTTTGTAAGTATCCAATACATGTTCCATCAGTTGTTTTGACAATCCCTTACCCCTATGCTCGGGATGAGTCATTACAGTCCCTATCTGAAGAGCCCTTATGGATTCACCATGAATGACCAAGTTCATTTTACTTACTGATACATTTGCAATTACCTCTTCATCAGCTACAAATGAATGGCAAATATAACGGTCGTCCCAGGCTCCCTTTTGGTACCATACTTCGAACTCAATACCAAAAACTAGCTTGGATAGTCGATTAAAGCTTGCTCGGTATCCGTCATGGTTTTTATAGTTACAACTATGTATGATCATCGAAAAATCGTTGTCCTTTCATAGTAGAATAAAGATTTATTTCACGCTCCGCCATGTAGTTCCACGCACAACATTCCCTTATTTTACTTGTGACGTTATCGTTTCCCGAGGGAGCTGAATGAATCAGGTGCCCATGAAGAAATACCATCTCCGGGAGTAGCCACGACAAACCATTCATTGCCGGTATATCCTATGCCATCTCCTGCTTGCCAACACTCGTATTTTTTTATGGTGTCCATTTACAAAAAGAGTTTTTCCAGACTCAAATTCAATATGTAAATGCGGAGAAATCTTGCCAAGCTTTATTTTGGCTATTTTTTCTCGCCGAAGTTCAAAAATTAATTTATACTCGTCTTCTTCCGAAAGCTCACTCATTTCATCTTCGGAATTCGGAAAATCATGCGTGTCTTTAGGAAAGACTCCCCATTTTGACTCAATATTAAGCCAAAGTTGATCTGGAGAATGATGATCATAGTGTTCAAAGCGTAATAAAAGCGCAGCTGGACCTAACCCGAATTTCACACCATCTAATTGACTGCCTATAAAAATATGGGAAAGAAGTTTTTCTGTGAACTCTTTGTGTTCAGAATTCAACTGAATGCCCCCTTGTTCTTATCTCTCCTTAATACTACCAAAAAGGATCCTGTTCATTTATCCTATCAGTTAGCGTAACGACAATTTATTTAGACACATAAACACACAATGGTTCAGACAATGGTGAGGAAGTCTTTCCAAGAATTGTTCATCTTAAAAAGGAGCCGTCAATTAAATTTAATATTGCAATAAGTAACAATAGAATTCCGAAAATCCGATTTAATATTTTCATTGCTTTATGTCCAGAATCAGGATAAGTAAATTTCCCAGCTTTTAAGTCAAAACTCATGCGAGAGATCATCCATACTTTTACAGGAAAGAAAAAGAATAAAAGCCCGATGCAAATCAGCATTATTGATAACAACATAATCCACCTATTCTTCCGTTAATGATATGAACTAATGTTCCAAACATTGACTGTCGGGAACAACCTAATGTTTGATTGAGCTATTGTTCCCAGTTAGCGTAATGCACCTTCACAAGGATTAGTAAGTATTGAACAAAATGTAAAATTATTTATTCTTCCTTCTTATCCAAGATATTAATAAGATCGTAAGTATCAAAGCAATATAAATAAACATAGTCCAACCATTTGAATCAATAGTATCCCGATTAGGTAACCAACCTAATTGCTTAATAGTAATGTAAATTCCAAAGAAAATGCATGCTATGAGAAAATTCAAACCAATCCTCTTCATTGCTCTACTCCTTGCTTCGCTCCTCAATTTTACTAACGTTCTCCGTTAGTTTGTTACTGTTCTATTTATCAAGTTTCTTTGATATCTCTTTGAGAACAGACATTATTTTATTAAGAGCAAATAAAATTAAGCCAAGCAGAACAAAAGCAACGATTTCATGTGTATATATTGAAATAGCGCCTAAAATTAAAGCGTATATAGAGTAAAGAAAACATTAATTCTCGACATCAATACTCCCCTCCAATTCTCCAGCTCACGAATAATATCATTCCATTTTCCCTTCGCCACTTAGCTGTGTCCCGCCTGGATGACCCACCTGATTAAAGGTGTACGTATACTCGGATTGATTTTTCTTTTTTATTCCTTCAAGCGAAACGAAATATTCCTTACCTTCCTCCAGAAGGTTATAGACCATTGAGTCCTTTATCATGACTTTATACTTTAATTTGCTTTGACTGCTGTCACTTGAGTTTGAACCAGTGACCCACATTTTCAAGTATCGTCCTGGTTCAATATCATATTCTTTCTTCTCAACATTCATAAACATTGTAATGCTTGTATAAGAGTTGTTGCCTCGTTCAACGTAGTAATATATCGAAGCAAATAAAACGATTACTAATACACCCGCGGCCGCAATGCTCCATCTCCTCTTGTTAGCCAAGCAATCACCTCTATCAATTCTCTATCTGCTCACACCTTAATTTACGTTTCCAACAGTTGGAAGGTTGCGGCAGGTCGGGATCGGAAACCAATCTGCCCCGTTACATTGAACAAAGGCTGCAGTTCATGCCTGCAGCCTGGTGTCGTAGTCGTATAGTTCCGCGTTTAGCTCAATTACGGGATCTTCTCTTATAGATGTATCCCTACGAAAGCATAAAGAATTGGAAGCAGGAAAGGGATAAAGACGATGCGCGTCTCCGTCTTAAAATGTTCAGCGAATATAATGAAATACGCACCCATGATTGCAAGTATCCACGGAAAGGATAAACAAAAAACTAAAAACACGGGAATAACAAGAACAATAAAGCTGTAATGCCCTAGAACTGTTAACAGCAGCCACAATGCAGACAGAAAATAAAGGATATCCAGTATGGTACGTTCAGCATCCTTCGACATGTGCTAGACCTCCGAACGGCTTTATTAGTGTTGAACTTCTCTTTACGAGTGAGTTCATTCTAACGTATTGCCGAAGCGACGAGCAGGCCTAACATTCATAGTACTCGCTGACAATGCTCAATGCCTATATGCTCCCAGTCTAATACATTATTTTCTACAACCGTGAACTTCAGCTTATCGATGGACTAGTCGACGAAAGAAACGGTTTTAGCTGCACTATTCAACATACGGGTTCGCACGTCGTTCTTCGAAATAAAAATCGCGTTTCCAGATGGGTCGAAACAGTAGGCAATCGGTATGGATACCCCACTGCCTCTAAATGAGCCGTCAGCGTGACTTGCTCCAATAATCATTGCCTTATAGGCAACAGCTATCTTTCTTGCTTCATTAATCCATTCATCGAATTGTTCTTCGCTGAACATTCCCACACCGATCGGATGCACAATCACGTCAATTCCACTGGTGTCTTCGTTCTTTACACCTTGTAAGACCAACTCATCGCAAAGCATGTGTCCGATCTTCAATCCCTCTATGGACTTAAAGGTCGTCTGGCTGTACTTAATTCGGTCTAGAACGACTTCGCCTGAACGGTCAATAAGGATTGCCCTATCTTTCGGACTTTCATTTAACCTTCTATACCCTCCGATAAGTATCTTGTTATGGTACTTTGCTAACGCACATGCTTGTTCCACGTTTTCATTTAAATAACCTTCCGGGAACAACACCGCATCGGCAGTAGGATTCGTTCTAAGCTCGTATTCAAGTTGCGTAATGTTCTGCTCAAGTTTTGGTTGGATGATTAGGATTTTCATATGAACCTCCACGAATGATTCTTATCCATATTATAGGATTACTTCAACCGTCTTGGATAGATACGCCGCTAATGTCAATCCCATAGCATCAGACTATACCCAAAGATAGTTTTTAAGTATTTTTTGATAGCAGCTTCCACGATCTATAATGAATCCAACATATTCGTAAGGAGCTGTTACTATTGAAAACGTCCATCATTGGTTATCCGCGCGTCGGCGCCCTTAGAGAACTGAAATTCGCATCCGAAAAATATTTTAAAGGCACGCTGTCGATCGAAGAGCTGCAGCAAACAGCCGCTCGGCTTAGATCCGCAAACTGGAAGCTTCAGCAGGAGAACGGCATCGACTTCATTCCGTCCAACGATTTTTCCTTCTACGACGGACTGCTCGACACGGCGTGCTTGCTCGGAATCGTTCCGCAACGCTACCAAGCGCTTGGCCTAAATCCGCTGGAGACCTATTTCGCAATGGCGAGAGGCTATCAGGGCGACAAGGGCGACGTAAAAGCGCTGGCGATGAAAAAATGGTTCAACACGAACTATCACTACATGGTGCCCGAAATCGACGATACGACCGGCATCCGTTTGTCCGGTTCGAAGCTGTTCGACGAATTCACGGAAGCCAAGCAGCTCGGCATCGCAACCAAGCCTGTGCTAATCGGCGCATTCACCTTGCTGAAGCTGGCGAGATTCACCGGCTCCAAGCAAGCCAAAGACTATGTTCCTGCGATCATCGAAGCGTACACGGCCGTCCTGAACCAATTGAATACGCTCGGCGCAGCATGGCTTCAACTGGATGAGCCTGCATTGGTAACCGATGTGACAGCAGAAGATATCGCGCTTTTCAACGAGCTTTATAACGGCATCCTTTCCGCCAAAGGCAGCGTTAAAGTTATCGCGCAGACGTATTTCGGAGACGTTCGCGACTGCTATCAAGCCCTTCAAGCGCTTCCGTTCGACGGCATCGGCATCGACTTCGTCGAAGGCAAGCAGTCTTTGGAACTCGTGCGCAAGCATGGCTTCGCAAGTGACAAGGTGCTGTTCGCCGGCGTCCTCAACGGCAAGAACATCTGGAAGAACCAGTATAAGCAGACGATTGCCCTCGTTCGCGAAATCAGCAAGCATGCCAGCCAAATCGTAATCGGCGCTTCCTGCTCGCTGCTTCATGTTCCCTACACGATGAGGCACGAAACGAAGCTGACGGCCGCGAATAAGCAATATTTCGCGTTCGCCGAAGAGAAGCTGCGCGAGCTTGCGGATCTGAAGTCGATCTTGGAGCAATCGAACCCGGAAGCCTTCGCGCTCTATACGGAGAACGAGAAGCTGTTCAGCGTATCGCGCCTTGCGAACGACAACTCGGTTCAGAAGCGAGTAGCCGGTTTGACGGATGCCGACTTCACGAGATTGCCTGCCTTCGCCGAACGGGAAACCATTCAGAAGGCCAAGTTCAATCTGCCGCTCTTGCCTACGACGACGATCGGCTCGTTCCCGCAAACGGCTGAAGTCCGCGCAAACCGCGCAGCCTTTAAGAAAGGCAGCATCACCGAGGAACAGTACAAGCAGTTCAACTTTGACCGCATCGCAGAATGCATTGCGCAGCAGGAAGAAATCGGACTTGACGTCATTGTCCACGGTGAATACGAACGCAACGACATGGTCGAATACTTCGGCGAATGCTTGGACGGCTTCATCTTCACGGAGAACGCCTGGGTGCAGTCTTACGGAACGCGCTGCGTAAAACCGCCGGTCGTATGGGGCGACATTAGCCGCAGCAAGCCGATGACCGTTGAATATTCAGCGTTCGCGAAGAGCCGTACTAACAAGCTGGTCAAAGGCATGCTGACGGGTCCGGTCACGATCCTCAACTGGTCGTTCCCTCGCGAAGATATCACCCTGAAGGAAAGCGCGCTGCAGATCTGTCTTGCGATTCGCGACGAAGTACTCGATCTCGAAGCCAACGGCATCGAAATGATTCAGATCGACGAAGCCGCATTGCGCGAGAAGCTTCCATTACGTCATTCGGACTGGCAGAGCGAATACTTGAGCTGGGCGATTCCTGCCTTCAGACTCGTGCACAGCGGCGTGAAAGCCGAAACGCAAATTCATACCCATATGTGCTACAGCCAGTTCAGCGACATCATTCGCGATATCGATGCGATGGACGCCGATGTCATCACGTTCGAAGCGTCGCGCTCGGATCTGGCCATCATCGATGCCATTAACGAATGCGGCTTCCGTACTGAAGTCGGCCCCGGCGTCTACGACATCCATTCGCCTCGGATCCCTAGCGTCGACGAGCTCAAACAAGGACTTGACCGCATGCTGGGCAAGATCGACGTCTCCAAGCTATGGGTTAACCCGGACTGCGGACTTAAAACGCGCGGCGTCACGGAAACGTGGGCCAGCTTGAAGAACCTTGTCCAAGCAGCCAAGGAAGTACGGGCAACGCTGTAATGACGTACAAGAGGATGGGCTCAGTCGAGCCCATCCTCTTGATTTATGATCGGATAGCCGAAATCCGTAATGACGGTTTTGAGCTTCGTCACATAGGCGGCAGCCAGCTGGCTCAAGCTCGCCTTCTGATTCACGATGTAACCTACCTGAATGTTCTCATCCGTACGAAGCCGCACCGATTTGATTTGCTCCCCGTTCAGATCCTTGTTCAGTACGCCCGAGCTGATCGTATAGCCGTTAAGCCCGATCAGCAGGTTGAATAACGTGGCGCGGTCGCTGACCAGTATTTTCTTCTTGTACGTTCGCGTGCTGAGTATCTCCTCCGCGAAGTAGAAGGAATTATATTCGCCTTGCTCGAAAGCCAAGCACGGGAAATCATCCAAATCCTCGATGTCCAGCAACGACTTGGAAGCAAGCGGATGCTCTTCGCTAATGAATACGTGCGCTTCCGCTTGGAACAACGCATGAAAGCGAAGCTCGTTGTCTTTTAATAGCTTCTGAATGACTTTTCGGTTGAATTCGCTCATATAGATGATTCCGAGCTCGCTTTTCATATTCCGCACGTCTTCGATAATTTCATGGGTTCGCGTTTCGCGCAGCGTACACTCGTACTCGTCCACGTCAAGCTCCTTCAGCAGTCCGACGAAAGCCTGCACGGAGAAGGCGTAATGCTGCGTGGAGATCGAGAACAACTTCTTCGAAGGCTTACGATTCATGTACCGCTGTTCGAGAAGCTCGGCTTGCTCCACGACTTGCCTGGCGTAGGATAGAAACTCCGCTCCGTCGCCGGATAGCACGATTCCCTTGGACGATCGTAGGAAGATCTCGATACCGGATTCCGCCTCGATCTCTTTCACCGCGTTGGACAAGCTCGGCTGCGAAATAAACAACCGCTTGGCCGCTTCGCTGATAGAGCCGCAGCTAACGATGGTCAGAATATATTTCAATTGCTGCAAGGTCATTGAGTTTCCCCTTTTGCTTCGGATTTTATCGCCTCTTCAATAAAACATGTCTTCGTTACTCGTATGCTTTGATTCGGCAAAGCGCCAGGAAATTCCCTGCATCTGCCGACAACAATAAAAAGCGTCCTCCCGCTGCAATAGGGAAAGACGCCTTCATATGCGTACATCATGACGGTTCATCTAACACCTCCCTATCTCCCGTAGGTAAAGCAGTGCTGTCAGAACGGGCAGGTCTCCTGGCTCCGGAATCGTCACTCGGCAGCGGCCTTCCCGATCCATGCTGATCAGTGGCCGGATGAGCTGCCTGCTCCTCCGTTACAGTGGCGGGACCGCGTCGGCATTGCACCGAACTTCCCTTTTAAGTCGGAACGACAAGCATGCTCGCCGATCAGACACCTGTTCTCGATTATGCGATTGGGCCGGTAAAGGATATTCATCTATTAAGATAACATACCTGGACGGTTATCACACGATTCCATTTTCTTTATAAACCAATTCCTCTAATGAAACAGGATAAATGGATTTTATGAGCTCTAAGACAGCCTTTGCATAATCCTGGATTTCTTTCTGCGCGTCATGCTCTAATCGTTGCGCCAAGAAGTGAGCAACCGATTGAAAGGATGCCGTCCAATACCAACGAACATACATGCCATAGGCCGGCAGGAACAATCGTGCTTGCTCCGCACATATTCCATCTTTCAAAGCTTGATCATACTTTGTCATCCCTAGTTCGATGTAGGACAACAACGCCTGCGTATGTTTCTCGCCAAGCTCCCAAGAAATAATGTCGCCGCTGCCTTGTTTGGAGTTCTCAGGCTTGGATCTCCATTCATCCGCCTTCGGCGTATAAAAAGCCGGTTCTTCGGTTATGTATCGACGACTCGATTCGTTCCAAGCATCCAAACTGAGCAATGCATCATACATAGGGCAAGTCACCGCATCTGAAGGAGTAAGGTTCAGGAATTATATGAGCGTGAATTTAGGGAAAATGACCGCATAAATCACCTCGAAAGTTGGTCACAACTGGTTTTAGACAATATCATCACTTGCAGCCATTAAAACAGAAAAGAGGGGCTAAAGATATTAGACTCATTAAGTTCTTTGCTCGTGAAGGCCATACCTCACCTTTCAGACATGCATTTCTGCAATTTGAAGTGTATGCACCTCTCATGGTTGCAAGGCAATGGTAAATTTTTTCGTGGCTATATGATATAATTTATATTGGAATACAACAATACAATATAGGAGTGGTCAAAATTATTTATTCTATTGGATCTAAAAAAGGTAAAATCGTGCTAAAGTGTGAAGATTGCGGTGAAATCAGAGAGACGCAACGCAACACAGCCATTTTAGAAAAAGAGGAACATCCTTGTAGGGCTTGCAGCAACAAGAGAAACGGCAAGAATAAAATAGGCAAACCGTCTTGGAACTCAGGTCACAGAAAGCCTCAAGATGAGCGTCAATTAGGTTCAATATATCAAAATCATCATGGATACTATGAAATTTATTTGGCAGGTGATTCTGTTAAATACGGTAGAAAAGATGGATATGTCCTAATGCATCGCAAAGTCGTACAGGATAATATTGAGCGACCATTAGGTGAAAAAGAACTTATTCACCATATCGACGGAAATAAACTCAACAATGATCTGAGCAATCTTTTTCTATGTTCTTCTATGTCTCATCACAGAGATATACATAATAGCCTAGAAGAGGTTGCGTTCCAACTATACCATTTAGGACTAATTACATTTGACCATGAAAATCAAAGTTACAAGTTAGCCCCCTCGGTTAGCAATGACCGTGTGGACGCGTGTGAATTCAGGAAACGCCTAAGGCCAATTAAAGGCTATGATAATCCTGAGCCAAGTCTAAACTAATATAAGTATAGTTTAGAAAGGTGCAACGACTATCCCGTAAGGGAGTAGGGATTAAGCGATCTCGAAGCGCTCGGCATCCCTTGTGGATGATGATATAGTCTGTCCTCATAGGAAACTATGAGAGAATATGTGGATGCGACATATTCGTAACATAAGAGGGAAGTATGTAATTGGCTCGGATCATATTATGGATAGTTGGAATGAATCTTCTCTGCCTGGTTCCAATGAATGGCGCTCTGCTCCTGAGAATAGCAAGCATCGGAACCTTTGGCTATTATATTTCAAACTTAAACCATCCATAAAGTGTAAGTTTTAATGTCACTTCTTCATGTTTTCCGTTAGGTTAGTCCACGCTAACTCAAATGAAACTTAAGAGTTATTTGATGGTCTGTTGCACCCGTATCGTTTAAAATTCGATCATCGCTGTTTTACCCTGTGCTTTCTTTAGACGTAGGCGCTTTTGGGGGCTCGCTCCCCGAATCTTGAGAAGGCGATTCCGTTCGCCGCTTTTCCAGTATGAGCTTGCCTGCAGACTGCGCTAACAACGCGGCGACGATGGCCATTCCCGCCAACGTCCACAGGGCCTCCCGCTTTCGTTCGGGCGCGCGGTCGAAGTGGGCGTGTCCCAGTCGTTGCGGCGCATGCTTCATCAACGCCAGCAATAGTTCCGGATTATCTTGCTTGCCGCCGGCATTGAGGCGGAAGCCGTTGTTCTGGCCAGTACTGTCGAGTCCGTCCTTAACCGTCAGCGTCACGTCGATGCCAAGCTGCGCGGAAATATGCAGCAGCGACTTGGAGAATGCCCCGTATGGGAAAGCTAACACATGATTCGGAGAGCCAAGTTCCCGTTCCAGAATAACATTCGCTTGCTCCAAATCGGCTTTCACTCGCCGTTCGTATTCGCTTTCCGTCTCCCGTCTGCCTAGCTCTTTCAAGTAAATGCGTCCGGTCAATGCGGCAATCATGTGCTTGCCTTTCGCATCCGTAGGCGCGTACCGATGAGAATCGAACGAATGGCTGTAGAATGAAATCCCGTTCCGGCTCATCTCTTTCACCTGGCTCCAATTCAACTTGGGAACCCCGGCTTCCTTCGGGTTACCCACCGTGCAGACGTTCAGAAAACTGGTCGCCGGCGCCTCGTATTTGCTCAAAATCGGATACGCGTACTGGTAAAAAGACGCATAGCCATCATCGAATGTCAGCAATACCGCGTTATTCGGAACAGGGGCTCCGCGCAGGATGAAATCGCGATACTGATCCATCGTGATCCAATGAAAATTGTTGGCTTTCATTAATTCGAGCTGGCGCTCGAATTTAGCAGCGGATAACGCGCCGATATCGTGCGGTACTTGTTCGACTTCGTGATACATCAGCACAAGCACGCGATTCTTATAGTAGGTGGCGTGGGGTTCGTCGGGGCCGGGACGCAGCCCGCTGAACAGCGGCGCAGCTGTCTCCGAATTAACGGCAATCGACGCGCTCCCCTCACCGTATAATCGTCCGATAAGAGGCAAACGGCTGTGATAAGCCTGGATGGTCAGCATGCCGCAAAGTACGGTGAGTCCAAGCAATAACGAAGACAGCAGATAAATTCTAGATTTTAATGACATTGCACAACTCCCATAATAAAAGTAGCGATGTTGAAACCGTCCGTCGACAGCCAATCATCACTTTATGGACGAGGGAACTTTATCGGATGTTGCCGGTCGTCGAATTCTGTCATATCGAACGTGCATCAATGGAGCTTGGACACCGTTCGCGGTTAAGGTCATGACGTCCCCCTTGTACATGATCTTTCTCCTGCTTCTTTTCAACCTCAACTTTCTGTTCATTTCATATAAAACATAAATCACAAAAAAACTTAGGATAAATAAACCCCAAAACACTTAGTCCTAGTAACGTCTTTAAGTAAACGAATCTCAAGCCCGAAACCGACTGCGAATCCTCTCGATACTTTGCTCGCCCCATCCTTTGATCGGCATAGTATGCACTAAATTCATTGTTTAATTTAATTCAAAAATCTCATTTTTGTATTAAGATTCTATTAAATAATTCATAAATCGGTTAGACCATGCTTCAAGACTGCTATTACTCCGCATTGAAGGGAATTTCCGGCCATACAAACCGATCAGGTCAACCGTTGGTGGATGCCTGTACTTACTTCAAGGTTACTGAGTAATCATTTTTTCAGTTCTTATCAGGCTCCGGCGCGCGCTGGTATACTGAAGACGAGACCATCATGGAGAGGGGACAAGCAGATGAAGCTATTGATTACCGGCGCAACCGGGAGCGTGGGCTCCGGCGCGGCCGAAGCGCTGCGCGCGCAGCACGAGATCCGTTTGTCAGATATCGCCGCGATGGATACGACGCTGCCGTTCTACTTGGCGGATGTCCGCGAGCCTGGCGCTTTGAATCAAGCGGCTGAAGGCGTGGATGTCATCATCCATACGCCGGCGTGGCACGGCATCCATATGGGACAGCGCTCCGAGCGCGATTTCTACGAACTTAATATTACGGGGACCTTCAACATGTTCCAATCCGCGGTCAACAATCGGGTGCGCCGCGTGGTGTGGCTGTCGAGCATGTCGTTCTACGGTTCGGACTTCTATGCATACACGAAGAAAATCGGCGAGCAGCTGTGCCGATATTACCACGATCAGCACGGCATCGAGGTCATCCTGCTGCGCCCGGCAGATTTTACGCCTTATACGAACGCGCGCCACTATGGCGAAAGGCTGCTTCACGGCGGGGTCGACCGCCGAGACGTAATTCAGGCCGTGGCGTCCGCCGTCGTATGCCCGCAGACGTACGGCACGTATCATATCGTGCGGGATGACGCGTTCACCGAAGCCGACAAGCTTGCCTACTCGGCCTCTCCCGCCGACGCGTGGGAACGGCTGTACCCCGGCGCGAAACGACTCATCGAAGCCTATCGCCTAGAGCTGCCTCTTCGGCTCGAAACGATGGACTTATCGCGGGAACGCGCGGAGCTCGGATATGAACCGCGTTATCATTTCGGCACCTTCATCCAGGAATTCACGCAGGACGGAACGATCGTCGAGCAAGCGTAGCGCATCAAGCGAAGAGAGGAGCCAAGCAGCCATGAACAAGGAATCAAAGCTGGGCTTAGGCGGACATTCATTCATCGAGGAGCTCGGAAACGATCCCCATGCGTCGTTCGAAGAGCAGTGCGCGATCGTCGCCGCTTGTCTAGATAACGGCATCGACTTAATCGACACGACTTACTATCAGGAACGCGTCGCGCTCGGGCATGTGCTGAAACGGCTAGGCCGGCAGGACGAAGCACGGATCATGGCATGGAATTTCTTCAAGCACCCCGGCCGGGAACACGAGCTGGTCGACTATACGCCGTACGAGCCGCAGCATCTCGACCTTATGCTGGAAGAACTGCAGACGGACGCGATCGATCTCCTGGTGATTCACGCCCACGACGATACCGCGAAACTCCGGGAAGAATTGGCGCTCGCGCAGGACTGGGTGCAAGCGGGCAAGGTGAAACAGGTAGCGCTCGGGATGGCGCAGCTCGGGCATTTGCGGCAGCTGCCGGCCGTTCATCCGATATCCGCCGTATTAGCGCCGTACAATGCGTTCCATCGGGAAGCCAAGGAGATGTTTGAAGCGGCGAAATCGCTGGGGATGGATGCAATCGCTTTATCCCCGTTCGTACGCGGCTGGAAGCTGGATGAGATCGGAGCGGACAAGAACACCGCTGCCGCCATCCTGCTCCGCTGGGTCGCCGCGGAGCCGCTGGTCGACCATGTCGTTGTTTCCATGCGCAAGGCGGAGTGGGTTCACTCCAATCTCCGTGCCGTCGGCGAAGGACCGCTGACCGAAGCGGAGATCGTGCAGCTGCAGGAATGGCTTGCGCGTTGAGGCAGAATTCGGCCGAGGATCGAGGATAGCAGCCATTTACTGAGAGAGGTGACAGCCCCCTCTCTTTTCTTTGCCGGGGACAATTTTGTATGATTGAATTGGATTCGTGCTGTGTTTCAAATTACAAAACCAGTCGGTTAACGGAGGTGGCGTGATGAATGACAATAATATGAGCACGGTGACGCTTGGCATGGGCTGTTTTTGGAGTCCTGACGCTTTGTTCGGACAACTGAGAGGAATCATAAGAACCCGCGTTGGCTATGCCGGAGGAACCCTGGATCAACCTACTTACCGGCAGCTTGGAGATCATACGGAAACGGTCGAAATCGATTATGATCCACGGATTCTTTCATTGGAGAACGTTCTGGATGTATTTTGGAGCAACCACAATCCTTTCAATATTAACGATTATAAAGGCCGTCAGTATCAATCCTTGGTGTTGTATCGCGGCCAAACTCAGCTAAACGCAATCCAGAACGTCATGCAAACACGGGAAGAACAAGGAAAAGGAAAGCCTGACACCGAGGTCGCTCCCTTTAACCGTTTCTACCTTGCCGAGGATCGACATCAGAAATATTATTTGAAACGCTATCCTAGTGCAATCGAAGAGCTGAGCAAGCTTTTTCCGTCCCCGCAAGAGCTGACGAATGCAACCTTGGCAGCAAGGCTGAACGGTTTGGCCAAAGGGTATACCAATCTGCGTGCGATCCTAGACGAAATCCGTACATGGCCGATCAGCGAGGAGGAACAGGGAAACTTGCTCCATCTAATTCAACGAATCAAATGGTAATGGAGCGGAATTTCTTTTCAATTTGGCGCCTTGCACCAAAAAGAGCCCATTTACTGCTCACCAATAAACTGAATCAGCAGTTGGTTTAGCTTGTCATGCTCCTCTATGAAAGTACCATGTCCGCTATACTCGAATGGTACGAGCTGCGAATTGGGGATCAGCTTATGTGTTTCCTCCGCTTGGCTGAACGGTACCACTTTATCATGAATGCCGTGAACGATAAGCGTCGGTACGTGGATCTTATTGAGATCGTTCCGTACGTTCTCATCCCGCAGCATCGCCATGATCGCTGCCGTCGAGTAGCCCGCTGCCACAAGGCCGAGCTGGGAGAACCATTCCGTCATCGGTCCAGACTGATATTGGAAGAAGAACATATCCGTAACGTCACGGAGCATCTTCGGACGATCGTTCAGCGTATCGGTTATGAACGTATTCGCCACTTCTTTCGGAACGCTATCCGGAGCAGCGGCGTCGATGAGCACGAGCTTGCTTACGCCATGGCCTTGGTGCCGCGACATGTACCGAATGGCGATTGCGCCTCCCGTGGAGTGCCCGACGAGGATCACATCCTTCAACTGCAGTGCATCCACGACCGCCCGGACATCATCTGCCAACCGATCATAATGATAACCTTGATAAGGCCGGTCCGACTCGCCGAACCCCCGCCAATCAAGGCCAACGCACCGAAAGCCAACGCCAGGAAGCACATTGTATTGGTATTCGTACTGATTATGGTTCAGCGGCCAGCCGTGAATGAACAGAATCGTCTTCTTGCCTTCTGGGTTAATGTCCTCTACGTATATGTTCACGTTCTTCTCTGCTTTTACGAAAAATCCCATATTCGTATCTCCTTCGCAAGTAGTATCACACTAGGATACTCTCCTATGCGCCCAGAGGTGCCATAATAGCAGATGGCAAGTCTCCTGGAAGGGGAAGCATGGCTGCTTCGAATCGGTTATCCAACAACTTCCGGATAAGTTACAAGGTAGCCTTAGAACTCTCCATGTTGAAAGGGAATGTCCCAAAAAGAAATGAGTGAACAGCTGGGAATTTCGTATTCGGGGGCAAAATCAATGGTTTTTGCAATTCGTTATTTCAAGGTTCCTATAAGCATTTCAATGGTAATCTCTGTTATAGACCCAACTATGTGGTCAGAAGAAGATAAATCTTGGTTTCCTGAATTCAAGTTCTGATACCCAATACACCTCATGCCTGCACGTTTGGATGCTAAAACACCATTGCGTGAATCTTCAATGACAGTGCATTTCTCTGGCGGGATCCCTAAAATTCTTGCTGCCTCGATGTATACATCTGGAGCTGGTTTCCCATTCTCAACTTCTTCACCACTTACGACGGTGTTAAAGAGTTTTCGTATATCAAATTTTGTCAGTACACCTTCAATAAATCGTCTCGGTGATGACGAAGCGATTCCGAGAGGAATATGGTTGTCAGATAAGTTTTGTAATAATTCAAGGATTCCGCTAATTGGTTGTATAGGTGTCTCATTCAAGATTTTGAGTTTTGAAGATAATTGATGTTCAATCAGTTCATCAACAGTTTGTTGAAGTCTGTATTCTTGAATAATTGCTTTCCACATTTCAGGATTGGTCATTCCTACATATTTCTCCAGATACTCACCTGTAACTTCCATACCGACAATCTTACTTAATACGAGTTTGTCAACGTAGAAATGGATGGGCTCACTATCAATAATTACACCATCCATATCAAATATGACTGCTTTCATTCTTGGATTCGCACCTCACCCTATGATAGATGGTCATATATTTCAGTCAAACTATGTAATTGGGTAATGGAATATCTCAATACCGGCTTCAATAAATCCCCTTCGTTGCGCGGCAAGCTTCTTGGGGCTACCTCCCCAGCCGATTTAGATGACAATCCGGGAGGGGAATAGCTTTGAAAACAAGGGGAACGCCTGAGGTTTAATAAAGATTCATGTCCTGCTCGGTTCATGCAATAGTGGGGTATACATCGAAGAGAACAAATTGTACTTTTTATTCTCTTTAAATCCTAATTTTTGTGCCATTCGAAATGAAGCCACGTTCTGAGTATCGCAAGTCCAATTCGGTATTACACCTCGATTCAAACAATCCCCAATGAAATTTCTCGCAAGTTGAAAGCCGAACCCCTGACCTCTTGCTGATTTATTCACATGGATGGAGAGCTCCGCCAATCCGCCTCCAATAAATGCAGCATGACACAGTCCTATCCCTTGTTCATCTGACGAGAAAGCGACCCATCCAACATCATGCTGTAGATATTTTTCTATACTTCCCCATAGACTTTCTATCTCTCTACGTAATGGTTCATACGCCTGAAGCATCGCTGCATCCATTCTAAACATACCTTCGTAATTTTCGACTGGTCCTAGACTTTCGAAAACCTGACGGTCAAATTCAAATTGTGTCCTGCTAATACAAAAAACCTTGTAACCGAATACACGAAAAATGATTTCATTCCATGATTCGGAGGCGGTTGACCAGAATAATCTAAAGTCACTGGCAGAACCATTTACGAAAAAATGATCTTTCATCATAGAAATAAAGCCTTCATTAAACGCCTTATCTACAGCATAACCAATCAAACGTCCCCCAATAAAATCATTGGACATAACAGCGGCACACCGAGGATCATCTTGGTTATCTACATAGACGATTCCATCAATCGTTCCTTCTAAAATCGAGAGTGGATAAGGCGTAAACACCGATTCCGCCCCAGATAATAACCCCTTAACAACATGATACTGATCGCTTTCAATGCGAATAAATGACATTCAGGCACTCCTCCGTTATGGTTAAAGTGACGCATACAAAAAGGCTTTGCTTCTTTTCGAAATACTGTCCGTTGCCCGGTTTTCAGTTATTCACATTGGTTGGGCCGGTGCAGTAAGGGGAAGGAAGTCTATCGGCATAAATGGCTCTCCGTTCGGCTGCGATGCGCTGTACGGCTTGCAGATGCGCGATTTGCTCTTGCAATTGGTTGATATGATTCGTCAGTAGATCTACGCGTTTGTTTAAAATTTGAGCGGTTAAAGTATCAGGCTGTTCCTCCCGTAACAAAAGACAGCCATCCTGCGCGAACAGGACGATATCCTCGAGCCTCATACCGGTTTTTTTCAGTCCGTCGATAAAGGCGATCATTTTCAAATCCGAATCCGTATAACGTCTTGCCTGGCTTCCGTCCGCTCGCTGCGGTACGGGCAGAAGGCTGATCGATTCGTAATAACGCAGCGTTGAGGCGGGGATGCCAGTCATTCGGGATACTTCGCCGATTGCGTACATCTAGATGCACCCTTTCTATGCGTTCATGCATGGACCAATACAATCTTACCTGCGTTCCTGGATGTCTCCAACATTTCGTGCGCCTGGATTGCATCCTCTAACGGAAGAATGCGGGAAACGAGTGGCTTAATTTCACCTCGCGCTAACAGATCAAGCACTGCCGCCACGTCCTCCCGAAACCAATCGGGCTGTTCCTGCTTCATACCCGTAATACTGTAAAGCGATATGGGGTTTCCGTTCTCGGTAGCCTGCTGTTCTGCCAGCCGCTTCCATGCGGATGCCCAGTCTTCCGACTCGCCCGCCTGAAGGATGGAGGTATAACCGTAACCGATGAACCGTCCTTTGACGCTTAAGGTTTGCATGGATCTGCGATAGTTGTCGCCGCCGATCGGATCGAGCACGATGTCCATGCCCTCTGGCACTTGTTCCCGGAGTACGTTAACAAAGTCCTGACTGCGATAATCGATGGGGATGGCTCCATACGACGTGACAACCGCATGCTTGACTTCGGAGGCAGTGCCGTACATCTGCAGTCCGGCAAGCTTGCCAAGTTCCAACAGCGCCGTGCCAACGCCGCCGCTTGCACCGTGAATCAATATTCGCTCGCCTTTGGTTGCGCATGCTAGACGGTGAAGCATTTGATAGGCGGAAACGTAATTCAGAATGACCGCTGCCGCAAGCAAGGGATCTACAGCTTCCGGAATCGGAAACACCTCGTCTGCTTTGGCATAGACATGCGTGGAATAACCGCCGGCGCCGTTAAAGAAGACTCCCACCTGTTGCCCCGGATGAAAGTGCTTCATTACAGCTCCTGCTTCCTCGACGACTCCTACAGCATCGTATCCTGGCGTATAGGGAAGCGTTAAGGATGCCGGATATTTCCCCGCCCGTCTCAAGACATCGCCGAGTGCAACACCGGCAGCTTGAATCTTGATCCGTACCTCTCCCGCGAACGGAGAGCGAAGCGGCTCCCTTACCCATTCCATCGCGTCCGGACCTCCGAACTGGTTGACAACCCAATGCGAACGAAACATAAGCATCTCTCCCCTGATCGAGTGATACTTCTCATTGTAACGTTTAAAGTTAACTTTAAGTCAAGGGAGAACGCCTAATAATTTCCTGCCCCTAAAATCACCTTCTTTGTTTTCCATTCATCTTCCGTTCACAAAAACGTTCTAAGCTGTTATTAATCGAATCGAACTCAAGGAGAGATCCATATGGAGAGCATGGAGAACAAATCATTAATCGAAGCGATGGAAGGCTATTTTCAAGCGGGGACTCTATTGGATTTGGATAGGCTGGATGCCGTCTATGCCCCTGATTTCGTTAACATTCGGACTGACAAGATCGGGCAAACCGTCTCGATTACCAAGGAACAGTTCATGGAAACTTTCCGCCGCTTGAAGGATGGGGGAGGGACGACGCTCGGAACGACTGAAGATGTGAAGTACATGGCCACGACCGTGTATGATAATCACGGATCGGTCGTTCTGCGTCGAACCAAGGAAGGAACGCCCGTGCTGTACAACTTCGTCTGGCGCATGGAAGGTGGATTGCCGACAACGATCATCCGCGAGTTTTCGGTGGAAGAAGACCTGAGTGCACTGATCAGCATGATTCGCGAATCATCTGCCGGCGGACACTAAGGCTCCCGTTAATCCAGTTTGTTACTATCTCTTAACCTGATTACTTTCTCATTATAAATTTTCAACTTGTTTTCAAAACTGTCTCTACTTTGTTCAAAATCCCTTGTCCATTTGTACATCATTTTCAACATCTTGAAATCAGGCTTATAATGAGACTTTTCAATTCCAACCTTTTGTTTTACAAATCTTGTTAGAATTCTAATCTTTCGCTTCCATAATGGAGTATCAACAAAAATGATTGTATCTGCCATTTGATACAAACATTGATAGGAATCTCTATCTGTTCCTTCGAATATCCATGTACCTTTAGTATCGATCTCTTTTATAACTTCAATTTGTTCTTCTGGTGAACGTTTGTAACGTCCCGTAAGTGTTTTATGATAGACTATGGTGTCAAGTTCATACCAAGGAACACTAATTTTCCTTGATAAGCTTCTAGCCAATGTCGTTTTACCACTAGCCACAATTCCAATAATAAGGATCTTTTTCATTCGTGTTCGATCTCCTTGTATTGGCTATTTCTTACTATTGTCCTTTCGCTATAGCTACGATTATCCCTTTGTTACGCTATGATTTTATGAATATTCATTAGCGTAATCTGCCCCTTTAGTTCAATCATCGTTATTTTATTTGTATAACATTATCTTTCAAGTTCAACATCTCCCAAAGGGTTATCTCTTCTAAGTCTAAACATCCAATAACGATGTCATATTGATTATTAGTTTCATTGATTTCAGTTATTACACCAGTTACATCCAAATTATTATTAAGCGGGATATGAATTTCCATTCCTTTGTTTAGCTGCCCTTCTAACAAAACACCTTGAATGATAAAAGCATTTTCTGACTTCAATGTTTCGATTACTTGGAACTGTGCCATAAGCGCCTCCGATATCTTACGACTTAAAGTTGAGCTTTAAATTCGATTGTACGCGTCAGTTCAATATAAAAACTAAGCTTTATTACAGTTTCAATATTACTGATCCAATATAAAAAATGTTCAAGATCGGAATGATAACGAGGATAATCGTGTAAGCCATCATTCGTTTATCATCTTTCTGTAGAGTCAAATTGCAGGAACCTCGCCACCATATCCTTATCCATTTCATAATGATTTCCATGGTTATGACAAACAAATTGACCGCTACAAATAAATATTCCCGAAAAAATTCAGTCGTATTGCCACTGAACAATCCAGTCAAAATATCAAGCGATTTATTCTTTTGATAATCATCATACATAGAAACAATACAGCTAAGTAGTAAAAAGAAGATGGAGCATTTTATCGACCACGATACCAGTGTTGCATAGTTACCGCCTGATACTCGATAAAGTATGCGCTCTAAACCAAAGAATAAAATAACGCTAAAAATAATGATTACGATCGTTTTTATGTCGTCCATACTAGACTCCTTATCTTCTCAGATCACTTGATGAGGACGATATTTATTACGGAGGTTATATGGTAACGTCGCACCATTGTTCAAACAATGCTGCCCGTTACTTCAATGAAAAAAAGGAGCAAGCTGCCGCGGCAACTGCTCCAAGTTTGTTGAGCTATCGTTGCCGTTAGCTGAACACCAGTCAGTTATTTATTACTGCCAAGTCTATCTATAATAAAATGTGATGCCAATAAAGCTAAAAAAAAGTCTGTTACTGGTGTCGATGTATGCCATACACTTGCAACAATCAAAAAGAGGATAACCGCCAACAGTAACACATTAAAGAGATATAAAAGCTTCTTATCGGTCATTCATTACATTCCCTTCTTCAGCAAAGATTCATCATGTTACTTCCTTTACAGTATTTTATAAGATCTCATAGGATGTACACCCGGTTAGTTGAATCATTTCCAACTTTGTTCATTAAATGTATCGATTAATTCTTGAGACATTTTCATTGCTTCCTGCCGGTTTTTCGCTGGGGCAGTAATCCTGTATCCGTTTGTCGGGTTCCACTGATTGTCATCACCCATAACGTTAATCGTGAATTCAGAGAATTTATCATCGACATATGCCAATCCGTAAGTTAACATATCAGAGGCTATTCTACCTTTATCATCGATGACTCGAAAACCGGAGAAAATGGTTGTGAAATTATGACCGTTGTAAATCAACTGTAGTTTTTCTCTATCTTTAGGAATTCGCGGGACCTTACTCCCTTCAAAATCAACGACCCCTCTAAAGGTTCTTTTGCCGTTTAGGTGCTTTTTCAATTTCCCATCAATATGTACTTGTATGTTCTCGATTACTCCTTCCGTACCTAACTGATAATAGACCCCGTTTATTGTCCTCGAATAGTGCTTTGGCGTTGTGTACCAAATAGCAAACACCCCTAGAATAACTACGACTATCGTAAGAAAAATAGCGATTTTCTGCTTCATTACATACCTCCTTTAAGCTATCAGAATCCTCCTATATTATTCCATTCCCCAAACGCCTGCCTTAGTTACGTATAAATTTCTGCTCAGACATAAAATATTCCATCTTGACGTCTGCGTAGGCTCTGTAGGGCCCTGTTTCAATCGTTTATAGTCTCGATAGTTCACGTTATCTCTCCTCAACGTGGCGATGCCTGTCAGCAGCGAAAACGGCAGCCATTGGCCGGCTGCCGTCGTATCAAAGTGCATCCACTAACCTGGAAGAAATCCTTATCGTACTCTCCAATACGTTGTAAATGCTTGGAAAGTTGCACTGCCCTGCCCGTAAGCGCAACGACAGCAGCATCTCAGACTGCACAGCATTATGAATGAACGATCGTTCCCCTTAGTTCAATGGTTCGTCTTGATTAATCGTTGGTTCATGCTCATTCTCATTCTTGATCTTTCTGACACGTACGATCAACCCTGTAACCTCTTCGCCGAAGCAGCCCCAGAGTAATAACAAAATACCGCAAATGATCATAACGATTGAAGAATGGTACGCGGTTGATCCGCCCGTTTCATTCAAAGCTGTCCCCAGTCGTCCAGGCGGTGTCGTCCAACCTCCTAGAGTAGATGCAAGACGAGCAGCCGGGATGAATACCCCTAAGTATAGGATGACTCCGCTGAATAACAGGATTCCTCCAACAATGATCTTCTTCAACTTCACGCTGACCTCCTTATATTAAAATGCTTTCGTAGATGCAATCGTAGGCGAAGCTACGCTTCGAATTTTAACTGCAACGAATCGCAAACGGGCCGGTAGCCTATCTTTTGATAGATGCTATTCGATGTGGGATTCGCCAAGTCCGTATATAAGACGCACTTCGTAAACCCTTTATCCAATGCAAGCTGGCTGATTTGCGCCACTATTGAAGTCGCGTAACCCTTCCTGCGCTCATATGGAGGGGTATATACAAAAGCCACGCCGATGGCCGTCTGCATTTCCCTTGTAAATCCCGCCATAGAAACGGGGATCCCGTTGTCTTCTAGGATATAAAGTTTTTTCGATGCGATTCGGTAGAGGTAAGGGTCCGCCTCTTGCGGGATGGCCATATCTGTTCTGCCATAACTTCCCGCTGCATAAAATGCTTCAGCCCAGTACGGGAAGAAGTGAATATCTTTTTCATCTAGCAGTCGAACGGTACCCGCCTTGTGAATGTCTGGATTTACTGCCGTAAGTTCATAGATACGCTGGCTCATGGTTGTTTTAAAGGTGATTCCCTTGCGCAAGGCATAGGCGTTGGCAAAATACGCCGCCAAGGCTTTTTCGGTTAGCACGCCTGGAATTTCACGGTCTTGAAGCCCATCGATCAGACAAGTTATAGCTTCTGGGTTAATGATGTTATCCGTTGCATAAAGCGTCATATTGTGCGGCGGTGTCATGATGGCGGTAAGTTGTATGCCCCTAGCATCCGAGATCGTTGCCATGAACCAATTTACGGGGTCGCGCCAGTCTGTTTTGTCTTTTCCTTCATGTCCGATTATGAGATTGCCGAGAGGAATTAAATTCTGCGCTTCATGACGCATCAGCACATCATAGGTATCATCGTAAAACGCATGCACATCCGTATACAGCTTAAACTGCATTTGACAGCCCTCCAATAATTTTTCATCTATGAAGACGCAAAAAAACTCCATCCCACGAGGGACGGAGTTACGCCGCGTTACCACCCTGATTGACGTTTATAATAAACGCCCGCTTAGTCATCGTCCAACAACGATGCTTCTTTGTAACGGTAGAATCCCGGGCCCGTCTACTAGATTCGGGGGCCAGCTCCGAGGTGATTTTTCAATTCGGATATCCGCTGCCTCGCACCGGCCGGCAGTTCTCTGAACGGCGTTTCCGTATCTACTTTGTCCTCTTCATCGCATTTGGAAGATATTAGTTGAATCCAATATATGATATTCGCAATTTTCTGTCAATAACTTAAATAACGACAGCTCATTATTAAACTATTCCCCTAGTCGACGACCATGCTTCGTTTCTCGCTCCAACAAAAACCGGGAGCCCTCAAGGGACTCCCGGTCTTCTGGCCTTCGCCGATTACTTCGTCGTCTTATTGTACGTATCGATCTTCGCCGTAATGTCCTTGGCAGCGCCGTCAAGCGCCTTCTTCGGATCCGTCCCGCTGAATGCGGATTCGATCGCGCTCTCGACGACTTGGCGCGCTTCGGGGAACACGCCCATGACGGCGCCTTGCGTGGCGGTGCTCAGCTTCGTCGCGTGCAGCTGGTCGACGGCCGTCTTGAACTGCGGGTAGGCCGCCATGTTGTCTTTGACGATTTGCTCGTCATAGGCTTTCTTCGTAATCGGGAAGTAGCCGGTGTTGATATGCCACTTCGCTTGAACGTCCGGCTGGGCCAAATATTTAATGAATTCCCATGCCGCCTTCTGCTCTTCAACCGGCTTGTTGTTCATGATCCAGTTGCTCGCGCCTCCGACGACCACGCCGCCGTCCTGCGCGCCTTCCGGCTTCGGCAGGAATCCCGTGCCGACCTCGAACTTGTCCTTGGCGCCGTCGACGTATCCGCGCAGGCCTGCCGTCGAGTCGAGCGTCATGCCGATTTGACCGGCCAGGAACGCCTTCTTCGTATCGTCCGTCTTGCGGCCCAGGTTCAACGCCACTTTGCTGTCGACGAGGTCCTTCCACCACGTCAATGTCTTCACGCCCGTATCGCTGTTGACCAGCGATTCCGAGGCGGTGCCTGAACGGCCGTTGCCGTTATTGAGGTAATCCGCGCCCTGGTTGGCGAAGAGCTGCTCCATGAACCAGCCGTAGATGGCGAACGATGCGCCCGTTTTGCCGTCCTTCGTCAACGCCTTGGCCGCATTCTTCACTTCCTCGTACGTAGTCGGCGGCTTCTCGGGATCCAGGCCTGCTGCTTTGAACATGTCTTTGTTGTAATACAGAATCGGATTGGACGTATTGAACGGCATGGAGTACAGCTTGCCGTTGAACGTATAGTAACCAAGGATGTTTTCTTCCAAGCTGGAGATGTCGTAATTGTCCGTATCGATGAAATCCTGAATCGGCGTGATGGCTTTGGAGTCGATCATGAATTTGGAGCCGATCTCGTACACTTGGATGAGCGTCGGCCCGGACTTGGAGTCCATGGAAGCTTTCAGCTTGTTCAGGCTGTCGTCATACGTGCCTTGGTACGCTTCTTCTACCTGAACATCGGGATGCGAAGCGTTAAAGTCGGCAACGAGCTGCGTAACCGCTTTGCCCAGCTCGCCGCTCATCGAATGCCACCAGACGACTTTGACCGGTTCCTTGCTCTGCTCGCCGCTTGCGGCGTTCGTCGCCGCGTTGTCCCCGGCAGCCGCGTTCGCGTTCGCATTCGTCGCTGTCGTCTCCGCCGGCTTGTTCGCGTTGTTGCCGCTAGCTGCGTTATTGCCGTTACCCGCGTTGTTGCCGCAAGCGGCAAGCATGATCGTCAGACCCGCCATTGCCAGCGGCAGTGCCGCGTGCTGTTTCAAAGCTTTCTTGCTCATTCTCTTCTCTCACTCCCATGTTTGTAATGATTTCTCTCGGAGGATCCGCTATGCCGACTTCGCCGGCGCGGCAGCTCCTTCCTATATGGATGCACGTCCGAAGACGATTCCCCCGTTTAGAGGCATACCGGCTGTCTCAGCCTTTCACCGCTCCCGCGGTCAAGCCGCGGACGAGCTGTTTCAGCCCCAGGGCAAGCAGCAGCAGCGACGGCAGCAGGACGAGCGTTACGCCTGCCAACACCAAATTCCATACCGTTACTTCTTGAAACTGCAGCATGCTGATGCCGATCTGAACGGTCCGCTTGGCGTCGGAGTTCGTCACGAGCAGCGGCCACAAATACATATTCCAGGCGTTCAGGAACGCATAGACCCCCAGCGACGCGAGCGCCGGACGGGAGAGCGGCAGCACGATCCGCGCCAAATGTCGGACATGGCCGCATCCGTCGATCCGCGCCGCCTCGAACAGCTCGCGGGGCAGCTGAAGGAAGAACTGCCGCAGCAGAAACACGCTGAAGCCGGAAGCGATGAACGGCACGATCAACCCTTGATAAGAATCGAGCCAGCCCCAGGATTTGACCGTCAAATAATTCGGTATGACCGTCACTTCCCATGGAATCATCATGGTGGACACGAATAGCGCGAACCAGAATGCCCTGCCGCGAAACGGCACATAGACGAAAGCGTATGCCGCCATCGCGGCAGTTATGGCCTGGCCGACCATGATGGCAATCGAGACGATGAAGCTGTTCATCAGGAACGTCTGCAGCGGCACGAGCTCGAGCACCTCGCGGAAACTGCCGAAGTAGAGATGCGACGGAAACATTTTCGGCGGATATTGCGCCGATTCGTCAGGCGTCATGAACGAAGCGAGCGCCGTGTACGCGAGCGGATACAGCACGGCGAGCGCCGCTGCCGCGATCACGGCGTACAGCGCGATCCGGCCGATCGTTCGGCCGTTCAGCCCCAACCGATTCGTCTTCAATGGTAATGCACCTTCCTCTCGGCGAATCGGAACTGCAGAAACGTCAGCAGCATGATGATGGCGAACAGCACCAAGGCATACGCGCTGCCCGTTCCGAATTGATAATTGACGAATGCTTCCTTATAGATCGAATAGACGAAGACTTCCGTCGAGCCGGCGGGCCCGCCTTTAGTCAAAATATTGATCTGTCCGAACGATTGGAACGCGCCCATGATCGAGACGACCGACAAGAAGAAGAGCGTCGGCGACAGCAGCGGCATGATGATCTGGAAGAAGGTGCGGAACGGGCCTGAACCGTCGATGCGCGCGCTGTCGAATATATCGTCCGCGATCCCTTGCAAACCGCTCAGCAGCACGATAAATTGGAAACCGATGTTCATCCAGACCGTCATAATCGACACCGAGATCAGCGCCCAAGCCGGATCGGTGAGCCACTGCACGGGATTCAACCCCAAGCGCGTCAGAAAATAATTCAAGGTGCCCGTCGTCGGATGGAACAGCATCATCCAGATGACGGACGAGGTGCTGACGGACAGCGCCGTCGGCAGCGAGAAGACGAACCGGAATAGCGGCATGCCGCGCAGTTTGCCATGCGTCAAGGCCGCGAGCAACAACGCCGCGAACAATCCCGACGGCACGGTGAGGGCGGTGAATTTGAGCGTAACGAGCAGGCTGTTCCAGAACGCCTCGGCTTGAAACAGCGACGTAAAGTTATCCAGTCCGACGAACGCCGCCACCCGGCCGCGCGGATCCGTCAGGCAGAGACTCAAGTACAGCGACTTCACGAGGGGATAGAACAGAAATACCGCGAACAACACAAGCGAAGGCGCCATGAACAAATATCCTGTCATATTGTCTTTCCAAGCAGTCGATAGGAACGGCTTCGCCTGCCGCGTCCGGCTTCCCGTGCTCTGCCGCGCGGCCAGCCCCGCTTCCGTCGTATTCATGAACAGACATCCTCTCTTATTAATTTCATAGGTAGGATAAGCTCGCGGTGTTAGCCATATGTTTTCAGAACATGAAGAAATTGTTTCAATTGTCCGACAATGCGATAAACATGTCGAAACGCGAAAAGGCCGATCCGATAGGATCGACCAGGTTCGTTAGCGTAATGCGCTTTCGTCATCTATCATTAGCTGTTCTTCTTAATCCTTCTTCATAGAAAGCTGGATTTTCTTTAACCCAAGCAACTTTACATGCATCTTCTGGCCCGAAAAGCCCTCTTCCGTTAGATTCAAATGTATGCTGAAATTCATCGAGTCTTATGATTCTTGCCCAATAAAAGACCATATAGCTATCTGGATAAGGGTACTTATAGTTCTCTGGCTTGTTATATAATCTTATCCGTTCATAGCCGAGAACTTGGGGAGAATCGATTATTGCACCCGTTTCTTCATACAATTCCCTTATCATGGCCTCGATTGGCGTTTCCCCAGGTTCAATATGCCCCCCGGGAATATCCCAGCCTCTTTCATTCAAATTCGTCAATAGCAAGGCATCTTCCTGAAATGCAAGAACAAACGAGCAGGTGATCAGTTCTCGACGAGGAAGGACATCAGTCAATACCGACTGTGTTTCATTAGGCGTAGGGAGGCCTTTAACGTCTTTCTCTTCTCGTATAATTTTCATTCTAATCGTTCACCTCAGTACCGGAATCGAGTACGGCAGCCTGCACGGTTATGAGCTGGGCTTAGTCAATCTGGTTTCAATCGTTTGCACGATGTCATCTACACTTACATCATCAGTCCGAATAAAATCTTCGAAACAGGGATCCTGATAGGCTTCCAAACATTTTCCGATCTGCTGAAAACACCAATTCCCTTCGGACTCCCCGCGATTTCGGAGGCGTTCACCTATCGTTTCTTCACTCCCAATCAAGCAAAAGTGATACGTATGAGGATCAATTTGCTTAAAGCCCTCGTATATGTAGCGAAAATAGTCTTTGTTATAGATTGTCATCGGCACAATCAAGCTTTTCCTATATTTCTTATACAGCAGCTCCGCGACTTGCACCACGAGGATTTTCCACAATTCCATGTCTTGAAAATTGTCCGTTCGTTCATCCGGTGTTCGTAGTTCTTCGGGAATCATGTTACGCAACATATAGCCCACTACTTCAGGGTCATAAATCATGCTATTCATCATGGAATTCCAAAGTTTATTGGCAACGGAGGTTTTCCCAATCCCGAATGCTCCATTTATCATGATAATCATCGTTTACGCCTCCGGCATGTTCGGACTCTACTAACTTCCAAATAATATATCCATCACGGTTCCAAGTTTTCCAATCTTATGGCCTTCCAGAACATCAGGGTCATAGACCTCCACAAACCCGCAATTCATGCACGATACGAACAAATAATGGTTGTACTGGATATCGAACAATTTACTCACGCCCGCACCCGTCATTGCGATCTCCTTCACGCTGCACTCGCTTCCTTTGCATTTCGCGCACTTGAAGTTGTCCTCGATGACCGCAATAATGCTTAATTCCTCCGTCGCGAAGGATTCGGAGTCGTTCTCACTGAGCGGGTCCGATATAAAATCCTCTTCCGTGACTTCGTACAGTTTATTCCGGCAGCGCGGGCATCTTCCTTTGACAATTTCCACCTCATGATTGCACCAAGGACATTCCATTTCGCCGACACTCCTTTCGGTCAATTACTCCTATTAAACGGACACCTATCTACTCTTGGTTTGGTTTGGATCGTTTCCCTTCATCCCCGAGAAGACCGTCCCTCTTCATTGCAGCATCAACAGCCTCTTTCGAATAATCCCGCTTCGGTAACTTCGCGTTAATCACAAAAAGTTGAATGATAATGACGATTAATAAGAGGAGAATAAGAGTCGTAATATGGAATCCCTCCTAGATGCGTTACTTAATCATGCTCGTTAGTCTAAAGGTTCTTCATTTCTCTGGTCATTGGTTTGGGCCTTTTTGTTTTGCCTGTATCGCATAATCGCAACAGGCAAATTCAAAGCCCCCATCAGGACGCAGCATGCAGCCGGCACCATTTGAATAAAAGTAGGGTAATTTGGTTTTCCATCACCTACAGGTCCTATTTTGGGTTGATGAATATCCCAAAGAAAGTAGAGCGTAAAAACGATAGGCAACAAAATACCCACGCAGCAGACGACGATTTGAAAACCATACTTGTTCATAAGGATCTCCTTGCGGATTCTATAAAATCGTCCAGATTTTGAGCGCCTTCATCCTACCATATTTTGAGATCATCCACGTAAATAAAACGTAACGAAAAAATGGAGCAGCTGTCACTGGCAAACCGCTCCAAGATACGTTAACCTCCAGCCCGTAACAGTTCCAAATTCCTATCGATCTCGCCATCGATGGCCATTCCCCATCCGTCCGGAATTCGCGGTTTGTTGATGAGGTGAAGCATGGTAGAGATATCGGCAAGCTTGGAAAGTTCGTACCATTTCTCGGGCAAAGGTTCTCTCGCCTCACGGTTGTAGCCTTCCTGGAAGGCGGCCACGGTGTCTGCGCCGATATAGCGCTCGACTTGCGTTCTTGTCCTGAAGAATTTTCCGATGTCATAAAAGACGGGCGCAGCGAAACAATACTCGTAATCGATAAAACAAGGCTCCAACGAAGGCCTGATCATAATATTGGAGAATATGAAGTCCCCATGCGAGAACGCATGCTTGTCCGCAATCCGCCCGACCAATCCAGCGTGATCCGTTAGGAATTGCAGACATTTCTCTTTCGTCGAAGGTTCAATGTGGGACCCTGCTTGGCCGTTTAGCAGCGTGTAATATTGGCTCTCGAAGGGTTCCAGTTGTTCCGCGGTCTGCAATTGCTCGTCTAACAGCGCCATGTGCGGATATTCGGTTTGATGCAGCAAGGCAAGCGAACTGCCGATTCGATGGATGACAGGGTCAGGACATCCCGCGTTCCCCTCAATAAAATCCCCTAACGTTGAGCCTTCAATAAATGCCATGATCAGGTACGAAAAAGGGACAAGCTGCTTGCTGTCATCGAAGAAGAAAATTTCAGGGGCACTTAGCTTTTCTTTCGCATACCGGTACGCCGCCACTTCAATTCGGCAATGATCGTTGTTAGGGGGATAAATCCGCAATACATACTTGCCGCCGCTGTCTGTCCATAAAGCATAATTGCTCGTGCTCATGCCTTTCGTTAAGGCCGAGACTTGGGTAATGTTGGCCCTGGGGTCGAACGTGGCGAACAGCCTCTTCACCATGTCTTCGTTCAGCGCTTGAAAATCGAACAATCTCGCTGCGTCTTTCACGGCTGCCACCTCCGAAGAACTACGATCCATTACTTACTTTCCGTAACGCAATGGAATTTTTTCTTTATTTTATAGGCGCGGCACGCTCTCCCAGTCGCATCGTACACGTCGGTGGTCACGTCTAATACAGCATCGTAATTCTCATAGTCGGATGGGTTTGTAATCGCAAGCGTACGATTATCCGCCCAGCTGATCGTCGGCGTATGATGCGTTTGTTCGTAATAGATCGTTCGAACGGCATCCTCATGCCGATGATCCGTAATATTCACGAACATCATCGTTCCGCCAGCGGCACCGCCATAATACCGATAGAATGCTTGGGCACTATATTCCCCGTTCGGTGACGCAAGAGGTGCATCAAAGGGCGTACCTTCCGTATAACCAAAGTCATTGGTTTGCTGGCGATAGAACACATAAGCGGCAATCAAAACAAGGCATATGCCAATAATCGTGATGAATTTTACAAGTTTTCGCATGGTGTCATCCCTTAGTAAATCAGTTTCCTCCATCATACCCGGCATTTATTTCCGCATAAAGAGAAGAAATAGTTCTCGCTTTTTCCTATTTACTGCCTATTCCTCGGTATTTGAATGCTTCCCGTCATGATAATCTCCCCATAGCGGGCCGATGTATTTCTCTAGAGCCTGTACGACGTCATCTCTTCTGCCCTCGTCCACATTGACCGTGTCATTTAAAATATCGCTTCTCATGCGTATGAGCACGAATAAAGGAGGCAGCTCGGCCTCGCGGAGCGCCTTAATCATGTTCTCTTCTTGCGGTGTAATATCCATTCATTAATCATCCCTTCGTCGTCGATTGGTTGAAAATATTCTTCATTCGATCCTTCCGGCAAGGGTCTGCATGTTTATGAATTCAACCATTAAACGGAACTCTCCTGCCCCTTACATCAAAACAAAAGACCCGCAGGTACGGGCTGCGGGTCTATGCCTATATGGAATTTACTCGTACTTATACTTATTGTCCAGTCTAAAGCGATATCTTCCCGGAACAAGAGCGTTGCAACGTTAGTTCGACGGCGTCAACAATTCGCTGATTCGAACCGTCCTGCCTTCCCGCGAGGAAGCCGCCGTCGCGAACAGCGCCGCCAGCGTGCGGAGGTTGTCCGCTCCGGAAATCGCCGGTGCCCTTCCCTCGCGGATCGATGCCGCGAATTCGGCCAATACCCCGTGGATGCTGTCCTTCTCGTTGACTGCGTTCGTCAGCTTCCGAACTTGTTGCCCCGCATCGGCCGCATACACGCCGTAGCCTTCGCCTAGATCGTCAAGATGGACCGCGCCGCGCTCGAATTGGAAGCGCCAGACGCCATCCCACGGATCCGCGACGCCCTTGGCCAGCAGGCTGCCGAGATAAAATACGGGAACGCCCGCTTCCGTATCGTACGTCGCCTGCACATGCGGATCGCCTTGATAGCCGCTGGCGGGATCGTTCCAGGTCCGGCCGTTGACGGCGACGATATCCGTGTCCAGCAGGAAGCGAATCATATCGACGTGATGGACCGACATTTCCAGGAGCGTATAGTTGTCCATCGCCCGCTGGTAAGGTTTCCCGTCATGGTCGCAGAAGAAGCGGGATTGCACGAATAACGGCTTCCCGAGCGCCGCGTCCGCGAGCGCCCCTTTCAAGGTAAGCACAGCCGTGTTGTAGCGGTAGTTCTGATTGATCATGATGTTGCATCCCTGCTTCTCAGCAAGCGTCACAAGCTCCTCCGCATCGGAGAGCGTCAGCGTGAACGGTTTCTCGATCAGCACGTGCAGGCCGTGTTCCAGCGCGCACTTGGCGATCTCGTAGTGCGCCGGCGAGATGACGACGAGCAGCATCGCATCGGCGCCCGACTCAGCGATGGCGGCGCGATAATCGGTATACAGCCGTTCCTCCGGGATACCGAACTCGGTTCCCGCCGCGCGCAAGGCATCCCGATTCAGATCGAGCAGCCCCACGAGTTCGAAGTCTTCGGAATGCCGGACGAAATGACGCGCCACGCCGCCCCCATGGCCGCCTATGCCGGCTTGGATCAATTTCAATTTTTGATTCACGCTGCACGCTCCGTTTCATTGATGCGTTGACCGGAATATGTCCCGATTCCCCGCTCATCCATGTGATTTATGACTGCGCCGTTTCTTGCCGCGCCGTGTCCCGGTAACGGTACCCGATCGAGCCGCCCGGAGGCAAAACGCCATAAATATAGACGGCCGTCATTTCCTCGGTCACGACCAGCGAATGTTCGTCGCCCTGTTTCGTCAACACTATGTCGCCGGGGCCGATTTCATAAGAATCCCCTTCCGTCGTGCAGATTCCCCGGCCGCTGACGATGATCCAATATTCGTTGCAATCGTGATAGTGCAGCGGGACTTCCTGGCCGACCTTCAAATAATTAACGCCATAATGATTGATCTCGCTCCAGCTCGGAAAATGCTCCTGTTCCTTCACCCGGATAACCGGCATTATGAATCACCTCTGCTGTAGAATGGATGGCTGCTGTCTTCTATTGTCGATTATTCGCCATGAACGGCTTACCGCAGCCGCAGCACCCGGGATTCAACCGGCTGCATATCATCGAAGAACAATCCCTCGCTCATCAGCTCGGCTCCCGTTTGAACGAATACCGCCCCTGTATCCACGTCCTCCACGGCGTAATGCCGGTCCGCTTCCAGGCCCTCCAGCCGGATACGCGCCGATGCCTCGCCATGCTCGAGCCTGAACACGAACAAGCAAGCCGTTCCTTCCCCGGCCGGCTTCACGAACGAATAGGCATTCCAACCGGCGCCTTGGCCGCCGCGAACCGCTTGCGGCGTCAGACGATAGAGCGTGCTGCCCCGAATCCATTCCCGCGCATGCGCTTTATAGAACGCGATTTGTGCCCGCATGTCGGCAAGCGTATGCCCGTCATATCGGGGCAGCGGATGCGAGTAGCCCGTGGTATGCAGCATCGCGGTGCGCATATGAAACTTGAACGCGCTCTCGCTCAGCTCCGGACTGCCGAAGTCCATGCCCGGGAAACCGTCTCCGCACGTATTCGACCACGCCCAATGGAGACAGCGCTGCGGAGGCAGGACGAGCGAAGCCGCCCAGAACGCTTGCAGCTGGTGCTCGGAGTAATCCGGATCGCTGAGGAAATTGACGTGCATCTGCCGTATGATGCCGAGATCGGTGCGCAGTCCGCCCGAGCTGCAGTTCTCCAAGACGATTTCGGGATAGCGTTCGCGAATCTGTTCCAGCACGCGGTAGAGCCCCTCGTAATGGGCATAAAGCCCGTCATGCGCGCCGTGTCCGTGATCGCCGCAATTGCAGCCTTCGCCCGGATCGAGATTGAAATCGATCTTGATCCAGTCGCAGTCGTAGTCCTCGATCATGCCGGCTAACGTGGCAAACGCCCAGCGCTGCGCTTCCTCTCCGCCCAAGCAGACATACCCGAGAAACGCGCCGTCGCGCTTCGCGACGAACTGCGGATGGGTGCCGCACAGGTCCGCTTTGGCGCCAAGCCCCTCGATCTCGCACCATAAACCGAACTTCATGCCTTTGCCGTGCACATAATCGGCCAGATAGCGGATTCCCTTCGGGAACCGTGTCCGGTTCACTTTATGCCAGTCGCCGCGAACGTCGAACCAATGTTCATCTGCATCGTCGGAGCCGAACCAGCCGGCATCCAGCGTGCAGACTTCCACGCCGATCTCCGCGGCCAGGTCGGCGTTGCGCAGGAAAACGTCCTCGTTGATCCATTTATCCTCGTAAGCCCACCAGTGATTCCATTCCACCGGCATCTGATCCGACAAGGCATTGCGAGGCGTTACGGTTTCGTACCAGGCATGGAATTTCGCGCTGATTTCGTTCAGCGAGCCGGTCTTCGAAGATGCACCCATGACTTTAGGCGTTGTCCATGTCTCTCCTGCAGACAGCTTCTTCGCGAAGGACGCCGACGCCAGTCCGCCGCGTACCGTGAATGCGCAATCGGAATCGGAGGGCTCGATCTCCAGCATCCAATTGCCCGACCACGCGACGGCATAGGCGTACACTGCTCCGCTCCGGCCATGCACCAGAATCAGCGGATGCACGTCGGCCGACGACCGCCCTTTACGATTCTCGATACGCAGTCGCCCCGTAACTTCCACCGTTACCGGCGTATACTCCCGCCCCCAAGCGCTTTCGTAGTAGACGGCCCGAACCGCGGAATCGCCGACGGATGCGTTCACACTGAATGCATCCGTCACTTCGCACCCCGCCGAAGTAAGACAAGTAAACGACGTCCAATACTCCGTAACGCCGTCCATCCCATGGCTAACGGCCATTTGCTCGCGTTTCAGACCTTGCTCCTCCATCGTCACTTCATGGCACCTCCGCTCATTGCGCGAGCCGATTCCTCGGCAGCTGCTTTCGCTCCGTTAGGAAGTTCGACTTTCCATGTCGTGCCGCTGCCGTCGACCTTCGTTCGATAGCCGTCCCCGTCGCGTTCTACTTGAACGCTTATCAAGCCCTCGCCGATCCGCATGTTGCCGATGCGCAATCGGTTCATGCCGCGAGGAAGAACAGGGTTGAGACGGATCGTCTTGGCCTCGAGATCGAGCGACAAACCGAGCATCGACGTCATGAATACGAGCGGCGTGCCGGCGGCCCAAGCTTGCGGCGAGCAAGCGACCGGGTAACTGACCGGACGGCCGTGTACGGCGGAGTAGCCGCAGAACAACTCGGGCAGCCGGTTGTTCTCGAACTTCTTCGAAGCTTCCAGCAAGCCTTCGATAACGACCGCGGCTTCCTGCCGGAAGCCTTGGGCGCTAAGCCCCATCAGGCACATGGAGTTGTCATGCGGCCAAATGCTGCCGTCGTGGTAGCTCATCGGGTTATAACCCGTCTGCCCCTCCGCCATGGTGCGGATGCCGTACCCTCCGAACATATCCGGCGCCACGAGCCGCTTGGCCACGGCCGCCGCGCGCTCCGGCGCGAACAGGCCGGACATGAGCGCGTGTCCGGGATTTGACGTCACGGACTCGACGCGCTTGTTCTCGCGATCGAGCGCGATCGCGTAGTAATTCTCTTCCGCCATCCAAAAATCGGCTTCGAATCGGGTCCGAAGCGCTTCCGCATCGGCTTCCAGTTTCTTGCCGAGGGCGCCGTAAGCATACTCGCCATCGCCTTCTCGCTCGGCCATGACGGCGAACAGCCCGGCCAATGCCCGCTTCGCCTGGTATACGTAGCCCTGCACCTCGATCAAGGCGATCGGCGCCTTCGCGTAGCTGCCGTCCCGGTGAACGACGGAATCGGCGGAATCCTTCCAGCCTTGGTTGGCGATCCCTTTGGAGGATTCCTGGAAATAGGCCACGAACTTGCCGCCTTCGCGGTGACCGTATTCGTCGATCCAATCGAGCGCGCGAAGCGCATTCGGCATCAGTTCCTTCAGTGCGCGGTAATCGCCCGTCCATTTCACGTATTCGCCCAGCAGCACCAGGAAGAGAGGCGTCGCGTCGATCGTGCCGAAATAAGGCGAGAACGGCACTTGATTCGTGTTCGAGAGCTCGCCTTTGCGAAGCTCGTGCATAATCTTGCCGGGCTGTTCGTCGTGCCACGCATCCAGCTTGACGCCTTGATGATGCGCCATCGTGCGCAGCGTGCCGAGCGCGATCTCCGGACGAACCGGAAGCATCTGCAGCGCCGTGATCAGACTGTCCCGTCCGAACGGAACGGCGAACCATGGAAGCCCCGCGACCGGGAACATGCCGAACCCGAGGTCGGTCATCAGCACGCGCAAATCCAGCATGCCGCGGTTATACAGGTCGTTCATGAGGGGCATGTCGCTGTCGAGCGTCGTGGACGTGCCCAGCCAGTTATCGTACTCGGCTTGAAGCGTGTTCAACGCCTCCGTCCGCGGGTACAGCTTCGGCTCGGCGCCGTTCACGATCGGCATGTAATGGAAGGGAATCGACGCGGATTGCGCTGCGTCCAGCGTGATCGGAAAACAAATCGTGCCGTCCGGCTTCACCGAACCGGCATCCTTCGGCCAACCGATCTTCAGTTCGCGGATCATGCCGTCGGCGCCATCGTAACCAAGCTGCATCGCGCCGCCTTGGATCCGGCGTCCCCTTGGCTTGCCCAGCTCGCCGTGCATGAAGCCGCGGACGACGAACATATCGGCGAAATCCGCATCGATCCGCAGCGATAGTTCGAACGAACATGCATACGGGCTGTAGTTCGTCGCTTGGATCGTTTCGTACAACACGTCCTTATAGATGTATCGCGTCCGCTTCAGCTCGATCGATTCTCTCCATAGCGTCAGCACGCCGTTCTCTTCCATATGCGGATTCGTGAGCAGGATCGTGGAGAGGAAGTTCTGGTCGGCTTCGGATGCCAGCACGATCGGCTTCTTGCCGTTGATCAGAAGCTCCATCCTGCTGAGAAACCTGGTGTCCTGCATATACAAGCCGAATCCGTCGCCTTGCTCTTGATGTTCCGGAATATTGCCGCTCTGGTCCGTCAGCAGAAACAAATCATTCTCTTTGATGACGCGATAATCCATAGGTGTTACAGCTCCTTTATGTCTTAGCATGAGTCCTCGTATTGCATGTTCGGCGTTCCGTCGCGGCAATTGCTCCCTTGTATGAACAGCGCCCCCTAAAGCAATTCATCGGCCTACGCCCGGGGCGTTCTCCCATGTCTGCTTTAAGGGGCGTGCGTCACTCTTGTATGGCGTTCTTATTTAGCTGCCAAGTAAGCGTTGATCTGCTTTTGCGTTTCGTCGATGACGTCCTGCAAGCCTGCGGCCTTCATCTTCTTCATGATTTCGTCTTTGACGGTATTGATATCCGTAACGCCAAGGCCCAAATTCTCGCCGTATTCGTTCATAACGGCTTGGAGCTGGCTGATTTGGGATTTGATCTTGCTTTGGTCCAGCGTAAAGCCGACGAACGGACTGATCTCCGACTTGCTGTCCCATGTTTTCAGTTCCTCGATGTCCGATTTCGCATAGTTGGACGAGAAGCGGGCTAGGCGAAGGTCGTTCCACATCCAGACGTCCGTGTTGTATTTGTCGGCATCCGCGATGCTGCTCGTGTCGACGGCATTGTCGGCCAATTTATAGTTCGTGCCTTCCACGCCGTACGACCAGAGATCGAAGTTGGCTTGATCTTTCTTGATCCAGTTCATCAATTCCACGGCTTCCTTCACGTGCTTGCTCGTGCTAGGTACGGCCAGCATATTATCTCCGGCGGAGAAAATATAACGTTTCGTCGGTTCCAGGTAGACCGTTTCGACTTTGGCGCCAGGCACGTTCTTGGTCAATGCATCCACGCGCTCGGATGCTCTGAAAATATTCGCGCCCAGGGCTGCGACCTTGCCGTTATCGAATCCCGCTTCGGCGTCGTCGAGTTTGGAAGCGTCGGCAGAGATGATTCCCTTCGTTTTCCATTCTTTCTTCTTGTTCACGATATCGGCAAAGGCTTGCGTATCCAAGAATGATTTCACGGTGTGCGTCGAATCGGCCGGATCGACGTAAACCGGGTACATGCCGCCGTCGCCGATCGGGAAGTAGTAGTTGGCGTAAACCGGGAACAACGCTTGCGTGTTGGAGCCGACGAATGCGTACATGCTCGGATCGTTCTTCATGACGGCTTGGAAATACGACTCCAGCCCATCGAGCGTCGTGATTTTCGGAATGCCGTACTTCTCGCGCAGATCGCCGCGGATATCGAATACGTTATTGAAGCCCGTCATCGGAATCGCTCTGGCGATCGCATATTGTTTGCCGTTGATGGCGCCGCCCTTGAGCACGTAATCCGGCGTATTCGCCAACAGGTCGGGACCGTCGGACTTCAATTCGTCGTCGATCGGCTGGTAGACCTTCTTCGCGACCAGATCGGACAACGTGCTGCTGTGCGCCCAAGCCAGATCGTACTGCGTGCTGCCGGCAACGCTGAGCGCAAGCTTGTTCCAATAATCGTCGAGGTACTTGATATCGACTTCGATGTTAAGTCCGTCCGCTTTCAGCTTGTCGTTGATCGCCTTCAGAACGGCCGGCGCCGCGGTCGATGCTTGTCCAGGGAATGCGGCGGTGAGTTTCACGACTTCCGCGCTTGACTTGCCGTTGTTCGAACCGGAAGCGGCCGTCCCCGAATTATTGCTTCCGTCCGATGCGTTGTTGTTATTGGAACCGCAGCCAGAAAGCACGAGAGCTGCCATTGCCAAGATGCTCATACCCGTAAACGCTTTTTTGAACTTTTTCATTTCCATCTCTCCCCTTTGTCAACAGCTGGATGTGAAGCGATTTTTATACCGCTGTCGATTGAGTATAAAAACGTTCCCCTTGCATGAAGTGCGAGATGCTATCACAAAAATCTAATTTTCATTAGATTGATGCCAAGATGAAAGTTACCCTTTGACCGCGCCGACCATGATGCCCTTGACAAAAAAGCGCTGAACGAACGGATAAAGCAAGATAATCGGTCCGATCGTCACGAACAAGGTTGCGACCTGGAACGTCGCCGCCGGCATGTCGGTTCCGCCCATGGCCCCGTTCTGGCGAACGAAGTCCATGATGGATTTGATCCGGTAAAGCATATATTGCAGCGGATAGAGATGCGTATTATCGATAAACCACAGCGCGCTCGACCAATCGTTCCAATACATGAGGCCGATGAACAGCGCTACGGTCGCAATGATCGGCTTCGATAACGGAAGGACGATTTGGACGAATGTCTTCAGCACGCCGCAGCCGTCGATTTCCGCCGATTCGACCAGCGAAATCGGCACCGTCGCGAAGTAGTTGCGCATCAGGAACACGTTAAACGGCGATACCAGCAGCGGTACGATGAGCGCCCACACGGTGTTCTGCAGATGAAGAATCTGGGTGCAGACCAGATACCAAGGCAGCGTGCCGGCGTTGAAGATCATCGGCAGGTAGAAGAACATGGCGGCCCAGTTGCGGTACCTCACGCGCTGTATGGACATCGCGTATCCGGCCATGCCGCAGATGAACAACGAGAGCGCCGTGCCGACGACCGTGACCAGAATGGAGACGCCGTAGCCGGTATAGATGAAATCGTTGCGAAACACCATTCGGTATGCCAGCGTCGAGAATTGCTCGGGTATGAGTTGATAGCCGTTAAAGAGAATGCTTTTTTCGCTGCTGAGCGAGACGATGAACGTCACGATAAACGGATATATGCAGCACACGGCAAACGCGAACAGGATCAAATGAATCACAACCTGCGCAATCTGCTCGCCAGTAGAACGCTTATGCATCGAAACCCTTCCTTTCCGCTTCCGGTACGGCTAGAATAGCGCGCTATCCTTGTTGTATCGTTTCACTAATGCATTCGATCCAAATACCAAGACGAAGCCCACTACGGACTGATACAACCCTACGGCAGCGGTCGGCCCGAAATCGGCGGCCTGTTTGATCGCGCGGAAAATGTACGTGTCGATGACATCCGTATGCGCGAATAACAAACCGTTATCCCCGACGATGGAGTAGATGGTGTCGAAGTCGCCGCGCAGCATGCTTCCTATGCTCAGAAGCGTCATGATGATAATGACGGGCGTGAGCATCGGCAGCGTAATCGTCCTGATCTGCTGCCAGCGCGTCGCGCCGTCGAGCGAAGCGGCTTCGTACAAATGATCGTCGATGCCGGCGATGCTGGCGAGATAGATGATGGACGAATACCCGGCCGTCTTCCAGATGTGGGTTCCGATAATGATCCAGCCCCACGGTCCCGACACTTGCGACCAGACGATCGGATCATGCCCGAAGAGGTGGAGAATCTGATTGGCAATCCCGTTCTGGTCGGAGAATACGATATCGGTGACGAGCTTGCCGACGACGACGGCAGAGAAGAAATAAGGCAGAAACATCATGTTCTGATAAAATTTCGTCGCCAGCTTCGAGCGAATTTCGTTCAAGAGAATCGCGAAGAGCACGCTCACGAAGGTCGTCCAGACCAGATAGTTCAAATTAATGAAGATCGTATTGAAGGTCGTGCGGTACGCGTAAGAGCTCGTAAAGAAAAATTTGAAGTTATCCCAGCCGACGAACGGGCTCTTAAATCGATCGACGAAATTAAAATCCTGAAACGCCACGATCATGCCGGGCATCGGCAAATAGGAAAACAAGAACATGATTAACGCGGCCGGCAGCATCATCAGGTAGTAAGGATAATTCCGTTTCATGTCGACGACAAACGCATTCCTTCTCTTGCCGACCGCGGGATTGTCTAAAGTCTCGACGCTTTTCATGCTGAACCTCCCCTTTCGGATAACGATTAGCCGGTCCGGCTAACCCGCAGCTCGTGCTTCCCTGCATTCGCGATCGCCACGGCGATCGATCCCTCCCGCACGGCCGTCGTCACCGGTTCGCCGTCGAGCGTGACGACGAAAGCATCGTCCGCCGGCTGCGGCAATTCCACGTTCACCGACCAGCCGGGCTGTTGCAGCTCGAAGCGGTAGACGTCCCCGTCGCCGGAACGGCTGACCTCGATATCGAGCGTGTTGGCGCGTTCGCCAAGGCCGAGTTGAACCTGCTTGGCCGACATGTCGTTCCAATCGTCCGGAAACCTAGGCCGCAGCGTCAATGATTGCCGGTATGCGTCGGGCTTAATGCCGAACATGAACGTCATCAGCGGCCAGGTCATGCCATAGTTCGTCCATGCCTGCACGAAGCAGCCGTAATCCGGCGACATTTCCGAAATCGATCCGGGAAGGCGCTTGTTGAAGGTGGAGGCGATGAGACGGATCATCCGCAGCGATTCGTTCATCCGGTCGTACCGGGCTTCGGCTACCGCCTGCACGCCGGTCGATATCGTCATCATCTGATCGCGGTACATGCCCGACAGGTACGTTCCCCATGGACCCGTGAATTCGTCCGTCGCCATGCGATCCAACGCTCGGACCGCTTGCTCCCGGGGAGCAAGACCGGTTTCCATCGGCGTGTTAATGACCCAGTTCTTGAAGAGCCACGGCCGCTCGCTCGCCGGATCAAGACCCGACAATTCCGCCTTGATTGCCTCCAAGTCACGTACCGCGTCAAGCGCCCCGAAGTTCTGCGCACGTTCGATGTAAATGTCGATCCGGCTTGCGATCTTGCCTGCCGGCGCCATCGCATCGGCATACAGCCCTTCCTTGTCGATCCACAGGTCTCGATTGATCTTATCGCCGAGGCGTGTCGCGAGCTGCCCGTAATTCGCCCGTGCTTCTTCTTCGCCGAACAGCTCGGCCATATTGGCGCCCGCGAGCAGCGCGGACCACGTATAAACCGCGGAATCGATCAGCTCGACGTTCAGGCCTTCGATTTCAATGATGCCGTAGCCTTCGGGCAGCAAATCTCCGTCCGGATCCATGTCTTCTAGCAGCCAGGACAACCCTTTCTTCACCGCCGGATACATGCGTTTCAGGAAATCGATGTCCCCTGTCCATTTGAACACTTCCCATGCGCATTGGATAAAATGGGCAGTTTCCTGCGTGTTGCCCGGATTGGCTACGAGTCCGCTCGTCGACAATTCGTGTATGATCCGTCCGTTGCCGTTCGCTTCCTCCGAAGCCTTCAAAATCAGCGACAGCGTCTCTTGCGCCATCTCAAGTCCGCCCACGGACAGTAAGCCTAGCAGCGTATAGCTGTTGTCGCATCCGAACCACCACGGATACTCCGGATGGCCGGCGCCCATGCCGCGCCCGACGTCCGGCACTTCCCGGACGAACCAGTCGTTATGGAACTTCACCCAATCGAACACCTTCTGCACATGCTTGTCGGGAATGTCCAAGACGGTCCGCTTGGCGATTTCCTCGTACCTGCACCGCTTGGCCTCCCATAACTGCTCGCGGTTATCCCGCAGGTTCGCGAAAGTTTGCAGGGCGTCTTGCTCGGAGCGATTCGATCCCGCCATATAGAAATGGATCGTCTCTGAGCCTCCGGCCGGAATCGACACCTTCTCGTAAACCAACGAGCCGCTGATGCCTTTGCCTGACGTCCAGTGCGGGCCGAACATTTCTCTTCCGACCTTTCCTCTGCTGCTCTTGCGATCAGCGCCGAGGACGAAATGCCACGGATTGCGCTCGTCCTTCGCGAGGAACAGGCCGGCCTCCTTGTCTATGCGCCCTTCGTCCATGCCGTCCACGATATCTTTGCCTTCGGAGAACCAGACGGGGCTCAAATCGGTTCGGGCCAGCATGTTGAGATCCAAGCTGCGGCTGCGGCCGCTCAAATCGCGGAGGATGTAGGTCACGATAATGCCCTCGGCATCGTCCGGACAGAACTGACGCCGCACGACCTCGAGCTCGAGCGGCTCGAGCCGGTACCGGTGCTCGTTGTAGAACGGATAGTTATGGAACGAATCTGATTCCGTCAGCCACATGGCGGTTGAACCATTCGACGCGGCTCCGGCTTCGCGATCGCCGATATGCAGCCAGAAGCCGTCCAGCAGCTTGATCGGGTGGAGCCAAAGTCCGCCCATCTCGAGTTTTACGTGATGCCCGAAATCGGGAAAGCCTCCGTTCTGGCTTCCTACCATATAAGTGCGGTTGCCGGCGCATATATAGAGGTCCTGCCAGGATAAACCTCTCGTTGCTCGCATTTCATGATAAGGGTCTAGAACCGGTCCGAGATGAAGATCGAACTTGTTATCAGGAATGGTTTGAAGCATTTCCTCTGCCTCCTTCGATAAACGAAAATTCCGAAACGTTTCGGATTGCAGCCATAAAAAAAGGCGAAGCAATTGTTGGATTTTTTGTTTAATTGGACCAATTTAAGCGCATTCATTTTACCGAAACGTTTTGGAAAAACCGGATAAAAAAAGCGCCTTACCGCTAACTCTCGTTGTCCATTCTTAGAGGCGCCGTGCTTTCTCGAACCATCAATTCATTATTCAACACGATTTTATGATTTACGTGCCTGTCCTCAAGCAAGTCGATCAACAGCTGCGCCGCCTGGTAACCCATCTCGTACCTATCTTGGCGAATCGTCGTTAATTTGGGAGACGAGTAGGATGCGATCGCTATGTCGTCATAACCCACGATGGAGAACGTGTCCGGCACTTTCCGCCCGCTCCGCTCCACGGCCCGCAGCGCTCCGAGCACCATCAAGTCGCTTGCCGAGAAGACTGCCGTCACTTCCGGATGATGCAGCATGATCCGGTACATCGCATCGCTGCCGCCTTCTTCCGTGAAGGCCCCGTTAAGGACGAGCTCCGGTTTGAACGGTATGCCATGCGCTTCAAGCGTCTTGCGGTAACCTTCCAGACGGTCCTTGCTGACGGCGGCGTCGTTATGTCCGTTGATCATCGCGATATTACGGTGGCCTTGCTCGATCAAGTGCATAACGGCCTTGGCGGCTCCCGCAACGTTATCGGTGGTCACATGGCCGACATTGTTACCTTCGGCCGGTATATCGATCAGGACGCAAGGGAATCCGGTATCCTTCGTGACTTCCTGCAAATAAGGGTCATTCACGCGCAAGCCCGATATAATCGCGCCATCCACGTTTCTTTCTTTGCACAAATCGCCGTATGACTTCGAAATCTGTTTCTTCGGGTTGGTACTGAACAGCATGATTTCGTAATTCAATTCCGATGCCCGGTCGTTAATGCCGCATAAAATTTCGAATGCCAATGCGTCTTTGGCGCCGGCTCGATTGATTTCGGATATAATGACTCCGATGGAGCGCGATTTCTTCGTAACCAAGCTGCGCGCAAGGACGTTGGGCCGATAATTCATTTCCTTCGCTGCGAGTAAGATTTTCCGGCGGGTCTCTTCATTAACGTCATAGTAGCCGTTCAACGCTCTGGAGACGGTGGTGACGGAGACGCCGGCATATTGAGCCAAATCCTTAATGGTAGTCAACCGCCTGCTCCTTTCGATCCGAAACGTTTTCGGTTCCTTGTCACTCATTATATTCCAACCATGAAAGCGTATGCAACACTTTTTTTTGACATTTTTTCTTCCGTGGGGAAGAATGCGCCGCGGAGTCCAGCTCATGGTCGTGGCGAACCGTGATTGATGAACATAGAATGCTAGTAATCTATGAAACGTAATCATCGAGGTGATAGGTTTGCCACTAACGGAGTTCCAAAGAAAGAAGATCAAGCAGTCGCATGGGATGCTTCCCTTAACGTTCGTCCCGAACAGAGGACAGATAGCCGACAACCGGATTGCATTTCAATCGCAAGCACAGGGCACCCGCTTCGCCTTCGGCGCGGGCAAGGCATGGATGACGTTCTGGACACAGTCGGACGACGACGCAGGAAAGTCCAGCAGCAGCACGGACAGTGCAGGTTTGGGACAGCCCGACAGTGCGGACGACGTAGGGTCAGGACCGCAACAAAGTTTAGACGGCATCACGCTCGCCTGGACGTTCCGCGGCGCTCGGGCAGATGCCGTGCCCGAGGGGCTGGAGCCCGAGCCAGGAACGTTCAGTCGCTTCAGCGGGAGTGATCCGGCGCGCCATTACTCAGGTCTGCCTCTGTACAAGCACGTGATCTACCGCGAGCTATGGCCTGACATCGACATGGACTTCTACGGACAAGAGGGACGATTGAAATATGATGTCCATGTGCGTCCGGGCGGACGTATCGAAGACATTTTGCTTCACTGCGAAGGGGCAAACGGATTGCGGCTGGACGAGGCTGGCAATCTGTTAATCTCCACGCCTCACGGCACGTTGACTGACCTGAAGCCTGTCGCTTATCAAGAGCAGGACGGGAGAACCCGGAGCTTGGCGTGCCGATTCGTCCTTCATCCCCAGGCAGACGGAAGCTATACGGTCGGCTTCGCGCTGGAAGAGGACCTCGATCCCTCGCTGCCGCTCGTTATCGATCCGATCCTTGCCTACTCCTCCTATCTTGGAGGAAGCGACAGGGACTCGGCATCCGCCATGGCGCTGGATGGAGACAGATGCGCCTACGTAACGGGCTATACCTTCTCAGCCAATTACCCGCTTACGCCCGGCGCCTTCGACACCACCAAAACCGGGGTTGACGTCATGGTGACCAAGATTAACCCGGAAGGAACGGCGATCCTGTATTCTACCTTTCTTGGAACGGGTACCGCTACGTGCATCTGCGTTGACTCGTCCGGCCATGCCTATGTGTCGGGCAGCATACAATCGCTGGATTTCCCCACCACGCCCGGTGCCTTCGAGACCGTAGCGACGGCGGCGTTCGCGATATTCGTCACCAAATTCAATCCGACCGGGACGGCGCTCGTCTACTCCACCTTCTTGGGCGGCAACACCTTCAGCGGCGGAAGCGGCATCGCGGTCGATGATTCCGGCTGCGCCTATCTTGTCGGCGCTACAGACTCGGCCGACTTCCCGGTCACGTCCGGCGCGTTCCAGACGACGTTCGGAGGCTCTGGCGACGCGTTCGTCACCAAGTTCAATCCGGACGGAAGCGGGCTAATCTATTCGACGTTTCTAGGCGGAAGCCAGGGCGAGGGCGCCAGGGCGATCGCGATCGACAGCGAGGGAAACGCCTACGTTGCGGGAAGCACCTTGTCCACGAATTTCCCGGTCACCGCCGGGGCATTCCAAACGACGGCGTCATCCGGAATCAAGATGTTCGTCACGAAACTGAATGCTGCCGGCTCGGATCTCTATTACTCCACCTATCTCGGCGAACCGTTATTGAATTACGCGTACAACATCGCGATCAATGACGCGGGCAACGCTTATATCACGGGACAGACCTACTCCGCCAATTACCCCGTTACGCCGGGAGCCTTCAATACCGAATTCGTGCCGCCGAATATGGCCGTCGTAACCAAGTTGAATCCGACAGGAAGCGCGCTTGTCTATTCGACGTTTCTGGGAGGAAGCGGCGACGATTTCGGCAGCGGCATCGTCCTGGATGCCGCCGGCAATGCGGCTATCGTCGGCATGACCTCGTCGCTCGACTTTCCCGTTACGCCCGATGCCATTCAATCCGATCTTGCCGGCGAGAAGGATGCATTCATCACCGTGATCGACCCGGACGGCTCTTCCCTTGTCTTCTCCACCTACCTCGGCGGAACCGGACCCGCCCCGTTCGTGGGTGAGCGCCCAAGCATCGCCATAGACGCCGCCGGCAGCCTGTATGTCGCGGGCACTACGGCCTCGCCTGATTTTCCTGTTACGCCCGGGGCGTTCCAACCGACTTTCGGCGGTTTCTATGATATTTTCGTCTCGAAAATCCAATTCTCCGCCGCGTTCACCACAGGCGTCTTGCCGAATGCCGCCGCGGCCGGGCTCGCCGCCTCCGCCG